>NZ_DAOUBJ010000102.1:0-1575 GCF_034432735.1 Tepidiforma sp.
GCCATGGAGGCGAACCGAAAAATCATCGCCCTCCAAGAACAGATCGCAGCCGACGTCGCCCCCGTCAAAAAGCCCTTCACCCCCGCGCGCGAAAACGAAGAAGCCATCGCCGTCATCTCCGAATATCTCCAGGACCGCATCCCCGAGCTCGTCGCCACCGCCGCATCCGAGCGCTCCGACGCCAACAAAGCCGTCCGGCAAGAACTCCAAGAACGCTTCGGCGACCGATTCACCTCCGCCGACATCGCCGATGCCCTCTGGAACATCATCAAAAAAGCCATGCGGAAACAGATCCTCGAACGAGGAGTCCGCGCCGATGGCCGCGGCGTCAAAGACATCCGCCCACTCGATATCCACGTCGGCGTCCTCCCCCGTACCCACGGCTCCGGCCTCTTCCAGCGCGGCCAGACCCAAGTCCTCACCATCGCCACCCTCGGCGGCCTCAGCATGGTCCAAAAACTCGATACCCTCTCGCCCGACGAGTACAAGCGGTACATGCACCACTACAACTTCCCGCCCTACTCCGTCGGCGAAGTCCGTCCACTCCGCGGCGCCGGCCGCCGCGAAATCGGACACGGCGCCCTCGCCGAACGCGCCCTCGAGCCCGTCATCCCCAGCGAAGAAGCCTTCCCCTACGCCCTCCGCCTCGTCTCCGAAGTCATGTCCTCCAACGGTTCCACCTCCATGGCCTCCGTCTGCGGCAGCACCCTCGCCCTCATGGATGCCGGCGTCCCCATCTCCGCACCCGTCGCCGGCATCGCCATGGGCCTCATCATGGGCGACGACGGCAACTACCGCGTCCTCACCGACATCGCCGGCCAGGAAGACTTCATGGGCGACATGGACTTCAAAGTCGCCGGTACCGCCAAAGGCATCACCGCCCTCCAGATGGACATCAAAATCTCCGGCGTCTCCCGCGAGCTCCTCGCCACCGCCCTCGAGCAGGCCCGCGAAGCCCGCGAGTACATCCTCCAGCGCATGCTCGAGGTCATCCCCGAGCCACGCCCCGAGCTCTCCCCCTACGCGCCCAAGATGTACAAGATCACCATCCCCCAGGACATGATCGGCACACTCATCGGCCCCGGCGGCAAAACCGTCCGCCGCATCCAAGAAGAAGCCGGCGGCGCCACGATCGACATCCAAGAAGACGGAACCGTCATCGTCGGCTCCCCTAACGAAGAAGTCGCTCGCAAAGCCATCCGCATGATCGAAGGGCTCACCAAAGAAGTCCAGGTCGGCGAAATCTACACCGGCAAAGTCACCCGCCTCCTCAACTTCGGCGCCTTCGTCGAAATCCTCCCCGGCAAAGAAGGGCTCGTCCACATCTCCCAGCTCGGCGCCGACCACGTCCGCAGCGTCGAAGACGAAGTCAAAGTCGGCGACGAAGTCACCGTCATGGTCTCCGAGATCGACAACCTCGGCCGCATCAACCTCTCCCGCCGCGCTGTCCTCCTCGGCGAAACACCGGAGCAGGCCGCAGCAGCCAGCCGCGACGGCGGCCGCGACCGCGACCGCGGCCCGCGTGGCGGCGGCCCGGGCGGCTCCGGCGGCGGTTCCCGCCCCTCCGACCGCGAA
>NZ_DAOUBJ010000103.1:0-6196 GCF_034432735.1 Tepidiforma sp.
CTGGGGGGGCCGCTGATTGCGGAGATGGTGGGTGCGGCGGGGCATGTGGTGGTGGCTCGGGCGGTGGTGCCGGACGAGCGGGAGCGGATTGCGGAGGTGTTGCGGGGGTGGGCGGATGGGGCGCTGGCGGACGTGGTGGTTTCGACGGGCGGGACGGGGCTGACGCCGAGGGATGTGACGCCGGAGGCGACGTTGGATGTGGCGGAACGGGAGGTGCGGGGTATCGAGGTGGCGTTGGTGGTGAATGGTTTGCGGCACACGCCGTTCGCGGCGCTGACGCGGGGCAGGGCGGTGACGCGGGGGCGGACGTTGATCGTGAATCTGCCGGGGAATCCGAAGGCGGTGCGTGAGGGGATGGAGGTTTTGCTCCCGCTGCTGGACCATGTGGTGGAGTTGTTGGCGGGGCCGGTGGACCACGGGGCGGGGGCCGGGGGGTAGCGGGGTTGCGGGGCGGGTCGGGATGGGGGATTGTGGGAAGGGATGCGTATCGATGTGTTGACGCTGTTCCCTGAGGCGTTCCGTGGGCCGCTGGATGTTTCGATCGTGAGGCGGGCGCGGGATGCGGGCCTTTTGGAGCTTTTTGTTCATGATATTCGCGAGCACGCGACGGATCGGCATCGGACGGTGGACGATTATCCGTTCGGGGGTGGGCAGGGGATGGTGATGCGGGTGGACGTTTTGGATCGGGCGCTGGGCTTCGTTCGGGAGCTGGCGGTGGAGCGCGGGCTGGTGGTGTATTTGACGCCGGCGGGGGAGCGGCTGACGGACCGGGTGGTGCGGGAGCTGGCGGCGGAGCCGCGGCTGATTCTGGTCTGCGGGAGGTACGAGGGGGTGGACGAGCGGTTCGTGGAACACTGCGTGGACCGGGAGATTTCGATCGGTGACTACGTTTTGACGGGCGGTGAGCTGCCGGCGATGGTGCTGATCGATGCGGTGTCGCGTCATCTTCCGGGGGCGTTGGGGGATGCGGCTTCGCCGGTGGAGGAGTCGTTCGCGGATGGGCTGCTGGAGCATCCGCAGTACACGCGACCGGCGGAGTACCGGGGCTGGAGGGTGCCGGAGGTGTTGCTGAGCGGGCACCACGCGAGGATCGAGGCTTGGCGGCGGGAGCAGCGCGTGAAGCGGACGCGGGAGCGACGGCCGGACTTGTTGGTGGAGCGAGCGGCCGGGGGATGGGCGGAGCGGCCTTCAGGTGCGATGGAGGATTTCGAGGAACGAGCGGTTGGAGAGGGCGCCGGGACGGGCGGCACGAATGCGGGCGATGGCGGTGTCGGCATCGAGGCCGAGCTGACGGAGTAGGAGTGCGGTGAGGAGGCCGCTCCGGTTCATGCCGTGGGTGCACATGATGTAGACGGCGGTGGGCGAGGTGGCGGGGTCGGTGATGGCGGCGGCGAGGAGCTCGACGGTGGGGAGGATGTGACGGGTGGGGAGGGCGTGGGCCTCGAGGTCGGCGAAGACGCAGGGGATATGGAGGGCTGCGGTTTGGCGGTAGGGTTGGGGCATATCGCCGGCGCAATCGACGAGCCAGGCGGTGGCGAGTGCTGTGGGCTGGAGGGGTTGGCCGAGAAGGCTGTGGGCACCGCCCATCCAGATGGCGGCGTGGAGCGTGGCGATGGCGCCTGGGGGAGCGACGAGGGAGGCGCGGGGAGGCAGGGTGGTGGACGTCGGTTGGAGATGGGGCTCCTGGAGCACGGGGTGATGGTACTGGGGAATGGTGGGGCGGGATACTTGTAAGTAAGTACTCACATGATAGGCTGGGTGGCGTGGACGCGGCGAGGGAACGGTTGCTCCGGGCGGCGCGCGAGGTGTTCGACGAGGAGGGGTTTCGCGGGGCGACGACGCGGCGGATTGCGGCGCGGGCGGGGGTGAACGAGGTGACGCTTTTCCGGCATTTCGCGAGCAAGGAGGAGCTGATCGGGGCGGCGCTGGAGTGGGGCCACGGGGAGGCGATGGCGCGGCTGGGGGCGGCGGCGCTGCCGGTGATCCCTCGGGACTTGGACGGGGATCTTCGCCCGTTTCTACGGTCGGTGTTGCGGGCGTTCGCAGCTTCGAACCGAGGGGTGCGCACTGCGATGGCGGAGTGGGAGCACCTGCCTTCGTTTCGCGGATGGCTGCTCGGTCCGAGCGAGGCGGTGGCGGCGGAGCTTGGGCGGTACTTGGTGGCTGCGCAGGCGGCTGGGCTGATGCGCGGGGAGGTCGACGCGCTGGCGGTGACGCATGTGTTGTTGGCGACGCTTTTTTGGCACGGTCTGATGCCTTCGATGCTGCCGGAGCGCTTCGCGGGCGGCGCGGAGGTCTCGATGGAACGGTGCATCGATGTGGTGATCGATGCGATTCGACGTCCCCCGGAAGGGGAGGAGGTTGGCTCGTGATCGGTTTTCTGGAGATTCGGCGACGGAAGCTGCAGTTCGCGCTGATCGGGGTGATCGTGGCGCTGATCAGCTATTTGGTGTTGATGATCAATGGACTGGGGGTGGGGCTGAACGAGCAGGCGGGCCGGGCGCTGCGTAATTTCGATGCGGATGCGATTGCGTACTCGGACCGTGCTGGGTTGAGTGTGATCCGTTCGGAGCTGAGCGCGGAGACGTTGGAGCGGGTTCGGACGGAATCGGGGGCGCGAGAGTCGGCTGCGCTCGGGTATATGGCGGTGAATTACCGGCGGGACGATGGGCGGGTGAAGTCGGCGGCGGTGCTGGGGTTCGACCCGGGCACGATCGGGGCGCCGCCGGTGACGGCCGGACGGGGCCTGACGCCCGAGGATGGGAATGCTCTCTTGGCGGATCGCCAGTTCTTGAAGGCGTCTGGTCTGAGGGTGGGGGATTCGGTGCGTTTGAGTGTGCGGCTGCAGGAGCGGGAATTCACGATCGTTGGGGAGCTGAACGAGGGGGCGTTCTTTTTCCAGCCTTCGGTGTACATGCTGCGGAGTACGTGGCAGGAGATGAAGTACGGGAGGGTGGATGCGACGACGCCGGTCGCTTCGGTGGTGCTGCTGAAGGGTGACGGACTGGCGGGGAAGCGTGGGGAGGGCTGGGAGGCGGTTTCGAAGGGGACGGCGTTCGCGAATATCGAGGGGGTTTCGGGGCAGCAGTCGACGGTGCAGGCGCTGCGGGTTTTTGGATATCTGATCGGCGGGCTGGTGATCGGGGTGTTCTTCTATGTGTTGACGATCCAGAAGACGCCGCAGATCGGGGTGTTGAAGGCGGTGGGCGCGACTTCGGGGTTCATCTTCCGGCAGTTGCTGATTCAGGCTTTGCTCATCGGCCTGGGGGGTGTGGTGGTGGCGGTGCCGCTGGCGTGGCTGACGAACGAGGGGATCAAGCAGGCGCCGGACCCGGTGCCGATTGCGTTCACGACGGGGACGTTCGTGACGACGAGTGTGTTGTTGCTGGCGATGGCTCTTGTCGGGGTGCTGTTCTCGGGACGGCAGGTCGCGAAGGTGGACCCGATCATTGCGCTGGGGCAGCAGCAGTAGGCCGTGTCGGGGTGAAGAAAAGGAGGTTTCGGGTGAGTGTTCGATTGGCGGTCGAGAGCTTGGAGAAGGTGTACGGCGAGGGCGAGCGGGCGGTGCATGCGGTGCGGGGGGTGAGTTTCGCGACGGAGCCTGGCGAGTTCGTGGCGATCGTGGGTCCGAGCGGTTCGGGGAAGACGACGATGCTGGCGATGATTGGGGGATTGCTGACGCCGACGCGTGGTTCGATTTTGGTGAATGGGACGGACATTGCGCGGCTGCGGGGCAAGGCGTTGGCGGAGTATCGAAGGCGGCGTGTGGGGTTCGTGTTCCAGGCGAACAATTTGCTGCCGTTTCTGACGGCGCGGGAGAATTTGCTCGTGATGGCGCGGATCAATGGTTCGGATATGCGGGCGGCGAAGGCGCGTGCGGACCAGTTGTTGGAGGAGCTGGGGCTGACGCCGCGGCGGGATGCGCTGGCGACGGAGCTGAGCGGTGGGGAACGGCAACGGGTGGCGATTGCGCGTGCGTTGATGAACGATCCGGAGCTGGTGTTGGTCGATGAACCGACGGCGAGTCTGGATTCGGCACGTGGGAAGCAGGTGGTGCAATCGCTGATTGCGGAGGTGAAGGGGCGGGACAAGCTGGGGTTGATGGTGACGCACGATTTGGCGATGGCGGAGATGGCGGACCGCGTTCTGGAGATGCACGACGGGCTGGTGGTGGCGCATGCGGTGAGCACGCGGGGCTGACCGCGAGGCATGGGGGGCGTACCATGCGCGCATGGCGTCGCTGATGCCGGTGATGACGCGTGTGGCTTGAGCTCGGGACGGCGGCGGCGGCGTTCGCGGTGGCGCTGCCGCTGACGTGGGTGCTGCGGCTGCCGACGAAGCGCGGGCGGCGGGGGGAGGCGATGCCACGCGTTGGCGGGCTGAGCATTCTGGCGGGGTTCGTGGCGGCGCCGTTCATGATGGCGCTGTTTTCGGAGCAGGCGCGGGAGTTCGTGAACGGGGACCTGGAGCAGTTTTTGGTGCTGGGCGTGTGCGGCGGCATTGTTTGTGCGATGGGCGCCCGGGATGACTTTCGCGATCTGGATTGGCGGTTCAAGCTGGGGACGCACGTGCTGGCTGCGCTGGCGTTGTACGCCTCGGGGATTCGGGTGGAGCGGATGACGCTGCCGGGTGGGGAGGCGGTTGCGTTGGGGCCGTTGGACCCGGTGGTGACGGTGGGGTGGGTGGTGCTGGTGACGAATGCGGTGAATCTGGTGGATGGGCGGGACGGGGTGGCGGCTGGGATGGCGGCGATGGTATCGGGGACGTTGTCGTTCATTGCGTGGGATCTGGGCCACAACTTGATCGCGATGTTGTTCGCGGCGTTGTTCGGCGCTTCGCTGGGCTTTTTGCCGTTCAACATTGGGCGGGCGCGGCGATTTCTGGGCGATTCGGGGGCGTATTTTTTGGGGTTCACGATCGCGGGGCTGAGCGTGGCGGGTGCGCTGGACGAGACGGGCCGGGTGCCGCTGTACATCCCGCTGGTGGCGCTCGGTTTGCCGGTGCTGGATACGGTGGTGGCGTTTCTCCGGCGGTTTCTAGATGGGCGGCACCCGATGCATGCGGACTTCGACCATTTTCACGATCGGATCGAGCGGATGTTCGGGCTTGCCGGGGTGAGGGTGACGTTGGCGGTGTATGCGCTGACTGCGGTGTTCTGCGGGGGTGCGTTGCTTGCGCACGCTTGGTACAAGAGTGTCGGCTCGGCGGTGGTGAGTGGGGCGGTGGTGGCATTCGGGGTGGGGCTGGTGCTGGTGCTTGGGTATGGGCGGACGATGTGGAATTCGGCGCGGGTGTTGGCTTGGCGCGGGCGTTCGCCGGAGCCGGGCCGGAGCGAGGCGCCGTGAGCGTGGTGGTCCCTGTGGTTCGGACGCTGGCGGGAGTCAACCTAGGAATGACCTGGGGGGAGGGGAGAGCGTGGGGAGGGGTGCGGTGGTTGCGGGCTGGTGGCCTCGGGCGTGGGCATGGGGATGTGTGGGTGGAGCGGGGGGAGATGGGGACGGCGGGCCGGGGGCTGGTTCGGATGGGGTAGGTGTGACGGGGGATGCGGCGCGGGCTTTTTCTGCAGCCTTTCGACGGGGGTAGCCATCGGGCGTTTCTCGATGGGCTGATTCGGCACACGCGGTGTGACTGGACGGTGTTGCGGCTGCCTGCCGGGGAGTGGCGGAAGCGGATGCGACGGGGGGCCGAGGAGCTGGCGGCGCAGTTGGCGGGGGTATCGGGGACGTTCGATTTCGTGGTCGCGACGGACTTGGTGGATTTGGCGGAGTTTCTCGCGTTGACGCGGCGGCGGCTTGGCGGGGTGCCGGCGATGGTCTATTTCCACGAGAATCAGGTGACGTATCCGCGGTTGCGGGGCACGAAGTTCAATTCGTGGTTCGGGCAGGTGAATTACCGGAGCGCGCTGGCGGCGGACGTGGTGGCCTTCAATTCGGCGTTCCACCGGGTGGACTTTTTGGGGGCCTTGGGGGAGCTGGCGCGGGAACCGAACAACTGGCTGACGGTGGAGGGTATCGAGGCGATTCGGGCGCGGAGTGTGGTGTTGCCGGTGGGGGTGGAGCTGGATTGGATTGGCGAGGCGGAGGAGCGTGAGGCGGGGCCCCGGCGGTTGTTGTGGAACCACCGATGGGAGTTCGACAAGTCGCCGGACCTGTTCGTCCGGGTGGTGCGACACTTGGCCGGGGAGGGTGTGCCGTTC
>NZ_DAOUBJ010000104.1:0-6587 GCF_034432735.1 Tepidiforma sp.
GCCTCCGCTTCGCCATCCGCGAAGGCGGCCGCACCGTCGGCGCCGGCGTCGTCACCAAAATCCTCGCCTGAGGCACAGGACACCCGAGGGGACCGGCACCATGGCACGACAACAAATCCGCATCAAGCTCAAAGCCTACGACCACCGCCTGCTCGACCAGTCGGCGCGGCAGATCGTCGAGGCCGCCGAGCGGACTGGCGCCGCCGTCGCCGGGCCCGTCCCGCTCCCGACCGCCATCGAAAAATTCACCGTCATCCGCGGCCCCCACATCCACAAAGACGGCCGCGAACAATTCGAAATCCGCACCCACAAACGCCTCATCGACATCATCGAGCCCACCTCCAAAACCGTCGACACCCTCATGCGGCTCCAGCTCCCCAGCGGAGTCGACATCGAGATCAAACTGTAACCGCCATGACCATCGAAGGAATGCTTGGCCGCAAACTGGGAACCACCCAGGTCTTCGACGCCCAGGGCAGACTGCGCGGCGTCACCGCCGTCGAAGTCGGACCCTGCTACGTCACCCACATCCGCACCCCCGAAAAAGACGGCTACACCGCCATCCAAGTGGGCTACCAAGAAGACCGCCGCCTCAATCGCCCCGAAACAGGCCACCTCCGCGCCGCCGGCGGACTCAAACTCCGCCACCTCGCCGAATTCCCCACCGACGGCACCACCACCTACACCCTCGGCGACCGCCTCGGCGTCGAACTCTTCGAAATCGGCAGCCTCGTCGACATCACCGGCACCTCCAAAGGCCGCGGCTACCAAGGCGGCGTCAAACGACACGGCTTCCGCGGCGGCCCCCGCACCCACGGCCAGAGCGACCGCCACCGCGCACCCGGCTCCATCGGCTCCGGCACCACCCCCGGCCGCGTCCTCAAAGGCACCCGCATGGCCGGCCACATGGGCGCCCAACGCGTCACCATCCGCAACCTCGAAATCGTCACCCGAAACGACGAAGCCGGCATCATCTTCATCGCCGGCTCCGTCCCCGGCCCCAAAGGCGGCCTCGTCCGAATCCGCAAAGCGAGGAAGGTATCGAAATGAAACTCCCCGTCTTCGATACCACCGGCAACCGCATCCGCGAGATCGACGCCGCCGATGAAGTCTTCGCCATCGAACCCAACGGCGCCGTCCTCCACCAAGCCTACGTCGCCCAGATGGCCAACCGGCGCGCCGGCCTCGCCAACACCAAGCGCCGCGGCGAAGTGCGCGGCTCCACCGCCAAAATTCGCCGCCAAAAAGGCCTCGGTCGCTCCCGCCAAGGCTCCATCCGCGCCCCCCACCACGTCGGCGGCGGCTCCGCCCATGGCCCCAAACCCCACAGCTTCGCCCTTCAGCTTCCCCGCACCATGAAGCGGCTCGCCCTCCGCTCCGCCCTCAGCAACCACGCCCTCAACGGCAGCCTCATCGTCGTCCAAGACCTCACCACCACCGACGGCAAAACCCGCACCGTCCAGGCCATCCTCGATGCCCTCCACATCCAGCGGCGCACCCTCGTCGTCAGCGGCCAACACGAACCCGCCCTCGCCCGCGCCGCCCGCAACATCCAAAACGTCAAAGCCCTGCCCGCTCAGAACCTCAACGTCGTCGACCTCCTCAACGCCCACCACATCGTCATGAGCGAAGACGCCGTCCGCAAATGCGAAACCCTTTGGGGCGGCGTCAACATCAAACCGCAGCGCGGTCGCACCCGGGAGGCAGTCTAATGCCGAACGAACTCCACCCCTACGCCGTCCTCATCCGGCCCATCATCACCGAAAAATCCACCATCCTCGCCGGCCAAGACAAATACGTCTTCGAAGTCGACCCGCGCGCCAACAAAACCCAAATCAAAGAAGCCGTCCAGCTCGCCTTCAACGTCCGCGTCGCCGACGTCAACACCATCACCATCAAAGGCAAGCCGCGCCGCTTCGGGCGCCGCATCGTCCACCGGCCCAACTGGAAAAAAGCCATCGTCACGCTCGTCCCGGGCGACAAAATCGAACTCTTCGAGGGGGTCTAGGCCATGCCCATCAAGCAGTACAAGCCAACCTCCCCCGGCCGGCGCAACGCCACCGGCGCCACCTTCACCGAAATCACCAAAGAGCGACCAGAAAAAACCCTCGTCGTCTCCCTGCGCAAAAAAGCCGCCGGCCGCAACAACCAAGGCCGCATCACCGTCCGCCACCGCGGCGGCGGCCACCGACGGCTCTACCGCATCATCGATTGGAAACGCGAAAAACACGGCATCCCCGCCCGGGTCATCGCCATCGAATACGACCCCAACCGGACAGCCCGCATCGCCCTCCTCCAATACGCCGACGGCGAAAAACGGTACATCCTCGCCCCCAACGGACTCACCGTCGGCGCCACCCTCATGAGCGGCCCCGACGCCGAAGTCCGCGTCGGCAACGCCCTCCCCCTCGCCAACATGCCCACCGGCACCCAAATCCACAACATCGAGCTCACCCCCGGCAAAGGCGGGCAGCTCGTCCGGAGCGCCGGAGCCGCCGCCCAGCTCATGGCCAAAGAAGGCGAATACGCCCTCATCCGCCTCCCCTCTGGCGAAATGCGGCGCGTCCGCATCCACTGCATGGCCACCGTTGGCCAGGTCGGCAACCTCGAACACTCCCTCATCAAACTCGGCAAAGCCGGCCGCAGCCGCCACCGCGGCCGCCGGCCCGAAGTCCGCGGCGCCGTCATGAACCCCCGCGACCATCCCCACGGCGGCGGCGAAGGCCGCGCACCCGTCGGAATGCCCGGGCCCAAAACCCCATGGGGCAAACCCGCCCTCGGCTACCGCACCCGCAACAACAAGCGCACCGACAAATACATCGTGCGGCGCCGGTCGTAAAAGAGGAGCACGACATGTCCCGTTCCACCAAAAAAGGACCGTTCGTCCACCCCTCGCTCGAAAAAAAGGTCATGGCCATGCGGAACGCCCAGAACCGCACCGTCATCAAGACCTGGTCGCGCGCCTCCACCATCCTCCCCGAAATGATCGGGCTCACCATCGCCGTCCATGACGGCCGGCGACACGTCCCCGTCTTCATCACCGAAAACATGGTCGGCCACAAACTCGGCGAATTCGCCCCCACCCGCACCTTCCGCGGCCACGTCGCCAAGAGCGACAAACAGAGCAAGGTCAGGCGCTAACCATGGAAGTCCGAGCAGTCACCCGCGGCATGCCCGCCTCACCCCGCAAAGTGCGCCTCATCCTCGAGCGCCTGCCCGGCCTTACCGTCGATCAGGCCCTCGCCCTCCTGCGCTACGTCCCCTCGCCCCACGCCCGCACCATCTCCAAGACCGTCCTCTCCGCCGCCGCCAACGCCGAAAACAACTTCAACCTCGACGTCGACGAACTCTACATCAAACGCGCCTATGCCGACGAAGGGCGCACCCTCAAGCGCTTCCGGCCCCGCTCCCGCGGGCGCGTCAGCCCCATCCTCAAGCGCTCCAGCCACATCACCATCATCCTCGACCAGAGGGAGGCCTAGCCCATGGGCCAGAAAGTCCACCCCCACGGCTTCCGCCTCGGCATCCTCTACGACTGGGAATCGAAGTGGTTCGCCGACCGCGATTACACCCAAAAGCTCCACCAGGACCTCGAACTCCGCACCTACATCCTGCGTGAGCTCCGCGAAGCCGCCATCAGCCGCATCGAAATCGACCGGAACGCCAACCTCACCACCGTCACCATCCACACCGCCAAGCCCGGCATCGTCATCGGCCGCGGCGGCCAAAAA
The DNA here is from genome assembly GCF_034432735.1 of Tepidiforma sp. Classification (GTDB taxonomy): domain Bacteria; phylum Chloroflexota; class Dehalococcoidia; order Tepidiformales; family Tepidiformaceae; genus Tepidiforma. The sequence continues at coordinate 3,732 of NZ_DAOUBJ010000104.1, forward strand.
GTCGAAGAACTCCGCACCGCCCTCGAGCAATTCACCGGCGGACGCGTCCGCGTCAACATCCAAGAAATCCGCGTCCCCGAACTCGACGCCTACCTCGTCGCCCGCTCCGTCGCCGACCAACTCGAGCGGCGCGTCGCCTTCCGCCGCGCCATCAAACAAGCCGTCCAACGGACCATGCAGCGCGGCGCCCGCGGATGCCGCATCACCATCTCCGGCCGCCTCGGCGGCGCCGAAATGTCCCGGCGCGAAAGCGAAACCCAAGGCCGCGTCCCCCGCCATACCCTCCGCGCCGACATCGACTACGGCCTCGCAGAAGCACTCACCACCTTCGGCACCATCGGCGTCAAAGTCTGGATCTACAAAGGCGACGTCCTCCCCCAGCGCCCCGAGCGCATCACCGAAGAGCCCGAGCCCGAGCCCGTCGCCGCCATCAGCCGCCCCGCCGAGCCCGAAGGCCCAGCTCACACCGCCATCTCCATGGAACAGCAAGCCGCCGTCCGCGAATCCACCGAGGGGGCCAACTGATGCTGCAGCCTCGCCGCGTCAAACACCGCAAACAGCACCGAGGACGCATGCAAGGTGCCGCCCAGGCCGGCAACTACATCGCCTTCGGCGAATGGGGCCTCCAGGCCCAAGGCGCCGCCTGGATCGACGCCCGCCACATCGAAAGCGCCCGCCGCGCCATCACCCACGAAATGAAGCGCGGCGGCAAAGTCTGGATCCGCATCTTCCCCGACAAACCCGTCACCGCCAAACCCGCCGAAACCCGCATGGGCTCCGGCAAAGGCGCACCCGACCGCTGGGTCGCCGTCGTCAAACCCAACCGCATCATGTTCGAAGTCGCCGGCGTCCCCGAACACATCGCCCGCGAAGCCCTCCGCCTCGCCGCCCACAAACTCCCCGTCCCCACCAAAATCGTCCAGCGCGAAGAAGCGGTGATCTGACATGGCCAAAAAAGCCCAAGACTACCGACAGCTCGACGATGCCCGGCTCGACCACGAAATCAACGAAGCCTACCGGGCACTCTTCACCCTCCGCTTCCAGCACGCCTCCCGGCAACTCCAAAACTACCGGGCCCTCCGCGACGCCCGCCGCACCATCGCCCGGCTACGAACCATCAAACGCGAACGCCAGCTACAAGCACTCGCCGAACAGGAGCAAGCCCATGGGTAGCAAACGCATCCTCCAGGGCACCGTCGTATCCGACAAAATGGACAAAACCGTCGTCGTCGCCGTCGAACGCCGGAAAACCCACCGCCTCTACCACAAAGTCGTCACCGTCACCGGCCGCTACAAAGCCCACGACGAAAACAACCAGTGCCGGCTCGGCGACATCGTCCGCATCGAAGAATGCCGCCCACTCTCCCGCGAAAAACGCTGGCGCGTCATCCAGATCGTCGCCCGCGGCGACGTCGCCGAAATCGCACCCGAAACCATCGGCCGCGACATCGAAACCACCACCCAGATCGCGCCCAAAGCGGAGGTGAACGCGTGATCCAGCAGGAGACCCGCCTCAAAGTTGCCGACAACTCCGGCGCGCGCTCCCTCCTCTGCATCCGCGTCCTCGGCGGGAGCAAACGTCGCTACGCCCGCCCCGGCGACATCATCGTCGCCTCCGTCAAATCCGCCCAACCCCACGCCAACGTCAAAAAAGGCGACGTCGTCAAAGCCGTCGTCGTCCGCGTCGCCAAAGAATACGGACGCCCCGACGGCTCCTACATCCGCTTCGACGACAACGCCGCCGTCCTCCTCGCCAACGACGGCGAAAACCCCCGCGGCACCCGCATCTTCGGGCCCGTCGCCCGCGAACTGCGCGACCGCAACTTCATGAAAATCATCTCCCTCGCGCCGGAGGTCCTCTAATGCCGGCCAAAATCAAAAAAGGCGACCGCGTCGTCGTCATCGCCGGCAAAGACCGCGGCAAACGCGGCACCGTCCGGCAAATCCTCACCAAACACCAACGCGTCATCGTCGAAGGCGTCAACATCATCAAAAAACACCAGCGCGCCCGGCAGCCCGGCCAGGCATCACAAATCATCGAACGCGAAGCACCCATCCACATCAGCAACGTCATGCTGATCGACCCCAACACCGACCAGCCCACCCGCGTCACCTTCCGGCGACGCGAAGACGGCACCCTCGTACGCGTCGGAAAACGCAGCGGAGAGGACATCGAATAATGCCGCCCCGCCTCAAACACAAATACCAACAAGAAGTCGCGCCAGCCCTGCAACAACAGTTCGGCTACCGCAACATCATGCAAATACCCCGCATCACCAAAATCGCCGTCAACGTCGGCCTCGGCGAAGCCCTCCAGGACGCCAACGCCCTCGACCGGGCCACCGAACAGATCGCCGCCATCACCGGCCAAAAGCCCATCGTCACCCGCGCCAAACGCTCCATTGCCAACTTCCGCCTCCGCGCCGGCAACCCCATCGGCGTCGCCGCCACCCTCCGCGGCGACCGCATGTGGGAATTCCTCGATAGGCTCGTCGCCGCCGCCCTGCCCCGCATCCGCGACTTCCAGGGCCTCAACCCCAACGCCTTCGACGGCCGCGGCAACTACAGCCTCGGCCTCCGCGAACAACTCATCTTCCCCGAAGTCGACTACGACCGCGTCGACAAAGTCCGCGGCCTCCAAGTCACCATCGTCACCACCGCCAAAACCGACGAAGAAGCGCGCCGGCTCCTCGAACTCATGGGCCTGCCCTTCAGAAAAAACTAGGAGAACCGCGATGGCATCCAAAGGCATCGTCAACCGCGACCTCCGCCGCCGCCAGCTCAACGAAAAGTACGCCGGCAAGCGCGCAGCCATCAAAGCCGAACTCAAAAAAGCCTGGGGCGACCCCCAACGCG
>NZ_DAOUBJ010000105.1:0-30143 GCF_034432735.1 Tepidiforma sp.
GGTGCACCTGGTGGGAGACCGTGAGCGGCTCCAGGTTGCGACGAGCGCGCTGGGCCTGGGGATCGACCTGCGCGAGGCGGACGAGGCGACGGTGTGGGCTTCGCGGGCGATGCTCGGGCAGCTCGTAGCGGTGCTGGAGGAGCTCGGTTCGCCGCACGCGCGGCGGATCCGGGAGTTTTTGGCGCCGGTGCGGACGTGGCGCTTGCGCTCGCGGGAGTTGCCGTTAGAGCGCCCGGCGATCATGGGCATCCTGAACCTGACCGACGACTCGTTTTCGGGGGATGGTGTGGGTCGCGATGTCGGGGCGGCGTGCGCGGCGGCGGAACGGCTCCGCGAGGCGGGGGCGGACATTATCGACGTGGGGGCGGAGAGTGCGCGCGCGGACCGACCGGTGCTCGAGGAGGAGGTCGAGGCGGATGTGGTGGGCCGGGCGATCGCGGCGTTGACCCGCGAGGGGCATGTGGTTTCGAGCGATACGTACAAGCGGACGGTGGCGCGGGCGGCGTTGGCGGCGGGAGCGGAGCTGATCAACGACATCAGCGGGCTGACGCTGGGCACGGGCGCGGCGGAGGAGGCAGCGGCGGCGGGGGCGGGCTACGTGCTCAACTATAGCTATTCGGTGCCGAAGCGGCGGCCCGATTCGCCGCCGCGGTACGCGGACGTGGTGGTGGAGACCGTCGGGTGGATGGAGCGGCGGCTGGAGGAGCTTTGGGGGGTGGGGCTCGGCCGCGCGCAGGTGGCTATCGATCCGGGCATCGCGTTCGGGAAGAGCCACGATGAAGACCTCCAGGTGATCCGGCGAATCGGCGAGCTGGGGACGTTCGGCCTGCCGGTGTTGCTGGCGCATTCGCGGAAAAACTTCATCGGGAGTGTCGGGGGGCTAGAGCCGGCCGCGCGGGATTTGGAGACGCACGTGGTGAGCGCGTTGGCGTTCGCGCAAGGGGTGCGGATTTTCCGGGTCCACGATGTGGCGGGGGCGCGGCGGGCGTTGGAGATGGCGGAGGCGGTGGCAGCGCGAGAGCCAGGGGCGTTTGCGCCGGGCGAGGGCAGCTGGCCCTGGCGGGCGGGAGCGAGCGCGGCGCACATGACGCGGGAGGGGCCGGCCGCGCCGCCGCCACCGGGCCAGCGCTGGTAGCGGGCGATGGGGCTCTACGGCGCCGGCGACAGAAGGGGCCAGCTGCCGACGCCGGCTATCGACCAGGCGATGGGTGAGCCGGAGACTTGCTCGGCGAGGGTGCCGCGGACCGTGCCGTCGCGGGAGACGATCCAGAGTTCGGGTTTCCCGGTGCGGGGCGGGAAGTAGGTGAAGGCAATCCACTGGCTATCGGGCGACCAGCCGGCTACTCGGAGGTGCCAGGTATCGGTATCGACGCGGATGTTGCCGACGACCTGGCCGTCGCGGAGGAGTTCGTACGAGCGATCGGAGCGGGAGACGAGACGGGTGCCATCGGGTGCGGCATCGGGGAAGGGGTTGGCGAGGGGGTCGAAGGGGCGGCGCTCGACCTCGCGCCCAGATTCGGCGTCGATGACGACGAGGGTTTCGGGGTAGGTGGAGGTATCGACGTAGGCGACGCGGGCGGTATCGATGATGGCGAGTAGGCGCAGGGGGCTCGCGAGGCAGGAGATTTGGCGGCGGGACTCGCCGGAGGCGCGGGCGAGGACGAGGCAGTTGTCGCTGCTGGCGTAGAGGATTTCGCCCGGGATCGCTGGGTTGGGGGTGGCGATGAGGGGTGGGGGCGAGGGGTTTTCGATGCCGATGCGCAGGAGGACGACGACTGCGACGATGACGGCGGAGACGCCGGCGATGACGGCGGCGGCGAACCAGCGGTCACGAGGGGCGAGCCTCATGGTGTGGACTTACGGAGGGAGGGTGCGAGCCGAGCGAGGAGGAGGACGGCGCCGATGAGGAGGGCGCCGCTGATGATGAGGGCGACGGGGGCGCCGAGCTGGTCGGAGAAGTTTTGGAAGATGCCGCGGACGAGGGCGCCGAAGAGGAGTGCGACGCCGGCGAGGATGTAGGCGAAGGAGCCGCGGACGACGCCGCTGACGAGGAGGGCGGCCGCGGCACCGAAGGCGAGGAATTCCCATGCGGTTCCGCCGCTTTCGAAGCCTGGCTGGTAGGCGCCGAAGGCGACGAGGATGGCGAAGAGGAGGCGCGTGGCATCGCGCGGCACCATGCGACCGGTTTCGGCGAGGGCGAGGCTGGCAATGCTGAAGACGACGAGGGTGCAGCCGGCGAGCGGCGCGGAGAACTCGTCGGGCCAATTGCCGATGGCTTGGGCGAGGAAGAGGAGGCTGCCGCCGAGCGCGATCACTTGGAGGGTGGCGGGGCTCATGGCCCAGAGGACGAGGGCGAGGGCGAGGGCGACGAGCGCTACGACGAGGATCTGGGCGCGATCGTTATCGTTGTCGAGGCCGAGGGGTTGGTATTCGTTGAGGATGACGGCGACGGTGCCGGCGACGAGCGGGACGGCGGCGGCCCAGGCGAACTGGCTGGCACGGCGGTAGCCGGGCTCGTCGAGCGTCCGGAGGAGGGCGCCGGCGAGCAGGGCGAAGGCGGCTGGGGTGCCGACGGCGAGCACGCGCGGGAAGGATGCGAGTTCGGACCAGCTCTGGCCGAAGAGAGCGATGACGCCGACGGAGAGGACGGCGACGCCGAGGTAGAGGAGGACTTCGATGAGGCCGGGGCGTTCGGCGACGGCGGGCGCGGGGCCGGGCGCAGGTGCGCTGCGAGCAGCCTCGAAGGCGCGGATGCGGGCGGCGGTGGCTTCGTCGATGAGGCCGGCTTCGATCCAGCGCCGCAGCGCTTCTTCCGCTTCGGTCACTGCGCGAGGGTAGGTGGCGGTGGGCGAGCTGTAAAGGGTTGGGCTTGAGCAAAGGGGGTGCGAGAAGCTGGTCGGGCTCGGCGGTCACCGAGCCCCGACGGTCGGTCCAGGTGGGCATGGGCGGCTCTTGGCCGGGGTAGCGCGGATGGTACCCGGCCGGGCCGACGGGGGATTCAGGCGGCGTGCGAGGTGCTGCGCCGATCGCGGATGGCGAGGAGCTCGGCGCGGATGCGGAGGAGGATGGGGGTGCTGAGACTCCCGGCGCCGGGGCCGCGGAGGGAGTCGATGAGGCGGACGGCGTCATCGATGCCGGCCTCGTACCCGGCCTGCCAAGAGGCCCAATCGACGGGGGGCATGGTCGAATCCTTCGAGTTCATACCAGGGTTATCGGCGGGGTTTCGCGGGAGTACAGCGGGAGGGGTCGCTTCACGCGATTGTCACTTCATCGTCGCGCGCTAGCCGCCGAAATTCACGGTGAAAGCTTCGGGGTGTACGTATGGCTTCGCATCGCGAACAGGTTGGGAACGCTGGCGCGCCGGTTGCGCTGGCGAGGCGCACGGTTTCGATTCCGGATAGTGCCGAGCTTCAGCGGGGGCTTTCGGCGGGGCTTCGGTATCGGCTGGCGCTGGATTCGTTTTTCGGTGCTTCGCATTCGATTCGGCCGAACGGCGAGAAGCACACGCATTCGTACCGGGTGCAGGCGGTGTTCGTGACGGAACGGGTGGACGAGAACGGGATGGTGGCGGGCTTCCGTGAGGTGCTGAATCTGTTGGAGCGGGAAGCGAAGAAGTTCGCCAATCGGTATCTGAACGAGCTGTATCCCTTCACCGAGGTGCAACCGACCGGGGAGAACGTTGCGGCGGTGATCTTTCGGGAGCTGGACGCGGCGCTTCTGGAGGAGATGCCGGGTGGGCCCATCCTGGTGAGTGTGACGTTATGGGAGAACCCGACCGTCTCGGTGACGGTCGAGCGGAGGGAGTTGGCATGAAACGGCTGGTGATGGCGACGGTGGCGATCTTCGGCGCCGTCGTGGGGGCGCTGGGCGGGGCACGGGTGGATGCGCAGGCGCCGGTGGAGGTGGCGACGCTGACATTCTTGGCGGCGACGTGCCCGGGTGACAGCCAGATTTATGCGATGCGTGCGGCGGGGAAGGACCCGCGGGCGGCGGACAACGGTACGGCCTTCGCGGAGCCCTCGGATATCGGGGCCTACGGCTGCGTGCCGGGGGTGGCGAAGGGCATGTTCCTGCTGGGCGGCTCGACGGCGGGTTCGGTTTTCGCGGATGCTGCGCTGACGAAACCGCTGAAGGCCTCTGCCTCGGGGACGGGCTACGATGGGCGGGCGGACCTCATCCTGAGCGGGCAAACGGTCTACATTCCGGCGGGGAAATCGCAGACGCGCCGCTTTTCGGTGGTGGATTTTCCGACGACGGTGGTGAGCGCGGCGCCGCTGCCGTTCATCGACCTCCAGTGCTATTCCGATGGCGGGAACAATGACAATGCGGACGGCGTGGGCTGGGACGCGTTGGCGCTGCGGCCGGGGACGCAGGCGTATTGCATCGTGTATGTGTGGGACGGCTCGAAACCGAGCGCGGCCCCGACACCGACGCCGACCACGAAGCCAACCACGACGCCGACGCCGACCACGAAGCCAGCCGCGACGCCGACGGATTCCCCCGGGAAGGCGACGGCTACGGCAACACCGACCTCGACGCCGACGCCCGATTCGACGGCGATCGGGACGAAGCCGGGCGCCTGGCTGGTCGTGCACAAGTTCGTGCCGGGGCCGAAGGAAAAGTGGGTGGCGGCATCGCCGGCGGGCGCGTGGGTGTTCTTGCTGGCGGACGCGAACAATACGGGGCTGGTGAAGTTCGTCGACGAGGAGAAGGTGCCGGTTTCGGAGGGCGACTATCTGGTGACGGAGCTGGACCCTGCCACGGGCGGGCCGAACCCGGCGCTCTACGATCTCGTGGAGGCACCGAAGGGGCCGAAGTCGTGCCCGTCGGAGCCAAAAGGTGGGAATCTGGCGGCGAAGGTTTCGATTTCGGCGAAGCAGGCGGAGAAGGGCGAGGAAATCCACCTCTGCGCGTACAACAAGGCGGATGGGACGCTTCCGAAGGTGAAGGTGATGAAGTACTTCGTGGAGGAGCGCGATGGGGTGGTGGTGTGGCGGATCGAGCCATCGGGGGCTGCCGATCTGCTCGTCTGGGATGCGAACGCGGGGTCTTGCCAGGAGTTCAACGGGGCTGCCTGCGGGGGGCTGGCGAGCGGTTCGTATGGGAAGTTCTACGCGACGGCGCCGGGCCAGTACTTTTTGGTGGAGCAGAAGTTCGAGGGGAAGGGCGAGAAGTGCGAGGTCTCGAATACGGTGGAGTGGGGAACGGATCCGAACGGTCCGCGTGAGTCGTTGACGGTGACGTACAGGTGCTCGGGCGCGCCGACGATGGGGTGGCTGCTCCTGGGGCTGTTCGGGACGTTCGCGGTCGGGGTGGCGTGGTACGTGAACCGGAAGGCTGCGACGTGGACACGCTGATGTGGTTCGTCCCGGTAACGGTGGGCTGGGCGCTGGCGACGCGGTTTTTTTGGCGGGCGGGGGCCTGGCTTCCGTATTACGTGATTGGCGCGGCGGGGGGTGCGGTGCTGGCGGTGGTGGCTGCGCGGGAGCTGGCCCCGGGCGAACTGGCCATCCGGGTGGCGACGGCGTATTCGGTGCACTCCTTGTCGTGGCTGCTGGGCATTCGGACGGAGCTGTTCGACGACCGCGCGGGGGAGCTGTTGGTGGTGGGTGTGCCGCACCATCAGGAGTGGACTCGGCTGTCGATCGGTATCGAGTGTTCGGGGCTGTTGGAGCTGGCGGCGCTGCTGGGGCTGGTGCTCTTCTACCCGGCGCTGCCTGCGGCGCGGCGTTTGCTGGTGCTGCTGGTGGCGCTGGGGCTGACGTTCGCGGCGAACGTGGTGCGGATGCTGGTGATCATCGGGGCGGTGGGCTATGGGGGGCAGGACTGGCTCGATGTTGCCCACGTTGTCTTTGGGCGGGCGGTGTTTTTTGCGCTCGCGGTGGCGGTGTACTGGTTCGCGGTGACGCGGCCGACGTTGCGCGTGGTGTACGCGCGTCTGCGGGAGGGGTGAGATGACGACGGACTGGTGGTTGCCGGCGCTGGGGTTTTGGGGGGTGTGGTTGTTCGTGCCGATCTTGGTCGACGGGTATCAGGCGTTCAACTACCTGGCGGCGACGATTCTGGGGCGGGCGAAGCGGCTGCCGATCAGGCCGGTGACGGAGGCGCCGCGGGGGAAGTGGCCGCGGGTGACGTTGATCGTGCCGGTCTACAACAGCCAAGAGCAGCTGGGCGCCTGCTTGGAATCGATCAAGCGGCAGAGCTATCCGCACGAGCTGATCGAGGTGCTGGCTATCGACAATGGCAGCAAGGACGATTCGTACCGGGTTTTTTGTGAGCAGCAGCAGGGGGACTGGCCGGGGCAGATTTACTGGATGTCGACGTTCCACCAAGGGAAGACGTGGGCGTTGAATGCGGGGATCCACCACGCGCGCGGGGATTACGTGATCAACGTGGATTCGGATGTGACGCTGCACGAGGATGCGATCGCGAACATGGTGGCGGCGTTCGAGCACGATGCGGACTTGATCGCGGCGACGGGTGCGGTGGAGATCCGCCCGGAGAGCGGGGAACGCGGCTGGATGCGGGTGCTCCACGAGTGCGAGTTCCAGGAGTATTACTTCAGCTTCAATGTGGGCCGGCGGTTCGAATCGATGTCGCGGCGGCTGTTCACGCTGGCGGGGGCGTTCAGTGCGTTTCGGCGGGAGGCGCTGGTGGCGACGCATTTGTACGATGCGAGCACGGTCGGCGAGGACACGTTCATGACCTTCGAGCTCCAGGAGCGGTTCCCGGGGAAGAAGGTGGGGGTGGTGCCGAGTTCGGTGTGCTATACGGACCCGATTCCGAGTCTGCGGGCGCTGTATTCGCAGCGGGTGCGTTGGCAGCGGGGGGAGATCGAGGTGATCGCTGCCCATCCGAAGCTTGCGCGGCGGGGTTTGTTCTACCGGGGGTTCGCGCCGGTGCGGACGCTTTTGGTGGACCATACGCTGGCGTTTCCGCGGGTGGCGTGGACGTTCTTGTTGCCGGGGTTGGTGTTCTTCGGTTATTCGGTTTCGACGGTGGCGATGGCGGGCGTGGCGCTCTATGGGGCGTACATGGTGATCGAGACGGCGACGTGGGCGACGTGCGCGCTGTTGGTGGTGCACCCGAGCGCGAGGCGGTTGTGGCGGGGGTGGTGGGTGATTCCGATCATGCCGGCGTACCGCTATTTGCTGTTTTGGATGCGATTCGCTGGGACGCTGACGGTGATCACGGAGGCGCACCAGTGGCGGACGAAGGATCCGGTTTCGGCGACGCGGGATTATGTGCTGACGGTGGTGGGGCGGCGGGAGGAGGAGCAGCGAATCCGTAAGGCGGCCTGAGGTTCGGGGGGAGGGCAATACGGGTTCGGCGGTTGGCCGGGGTTTCTGGGCGCGTGTAGGTGGGGATGGCGACGTCGGCGGTGGGAGTGACCTTCGACGGAGAGCGCGCGCCGGGGCAGAATCGGGTGAGCAGCTCCTGGGAGGGGGAAGGATGAGCCGTCCGCTCGAGGGTGTGCGGGTGTTGGACCTGACGTGGGTGCTTGCGGGGCCGTTCGGCTCGATGATTCTGTGTGACCTTGGGGCGGAGGTGATCAAGGTCGAACGGCCGCCCTATGGGGACATTTCGCGGACGACGGGCCCGTACCAGAACGGCTGGAGTGGCTATTTCTTTTCGGTGAATCGGGGGAAGCGGAGCCTGGCGATCGATTTGAAGCATCCGGAGGGGCGAGAGCTTTTTCTGAGGCTGGTGGAGCAGGCGGATGTGGTGATGGAGAACTTCACGCCGGGGACGCTGGAGAAGCTGGGCCTGGACTATGCGGTGCTTTCGGCTCGGAATCCGCGCATCATTCTGGCGAGCATCAGCGGGTTCGGTCAGACTGGGCCGTACCGGGAGCGGGCGGCGTTGGACATTGTGGTGCAGGCGATGGGTGGGGTGCTTTCGATCACGGGGGAGCCGGGCGGGCCACCGATCCGACCCGGTGTCTCGTATGGGGATGTAGTGGCGGGGATGTTCGCGGTGATCGGGATTTTGGCGGCGCTCCGGGAGCGGGAGCGGAGCGGGCTGGGGCAGGCGATCGATATCGGGATGCTCGACTGCCAGGTGACGGTGATGGAGAACGCGATCATGCGCTATTTCGTGACGGGTGAGGTGCCGGGGCCGCTCGGGACGCGGCATCCGAGCGCGACGCCGTTCCAGGCGTTCCCGACGGCGGACGGGTGGATCGTGGTGGCGTTGGGCTTCGGCGAGGAGAACCAGTGGAATTTGCTGTGTGCGATTCTCGGGGTGCCGGAGCTCATCGACGACGAGCGCTTCTTGACGGGTCCGAAGCGAACGAGGCACCACGCGGAGCTGGAGCCGCTGTTGGCGGCGGCGTTTCGACGGCGGCGGACGGCGGAGTGGCTGGAGGAGCTGTTGGCGGCGGGCATTCCGGCGGGGCCGGTGAACACGGTCCCGGAAGTGGTGACGGACCCGCAGGTGCGGGCGCGGGGGATGGTGCAGGAGGTGACGCATCCGGTGGCGGGGACGATTCCGATTGCGAACACGCCGGTGCGGATGTCGCGCAGTGAGACGGGCATCAAGGGTCCGCCGCCGGACCTGGGCGGGGACACGGTGGAGGTCCTCGGTGGGCTGCTGGGGATGAGCTTGGCGGAGATTCGGGGGTTGGCCGAGCGTGGGGTGGTGGCGCTGGAGAGCCGTTTGGATATTTCGGAGATTACGTAGGCGGTCGCTCGGCGGTGTAGTAGCGGCGCTCGGCGAGGATGGCGCGCACGGAGGGTGGGACATGTTCGGGGGGGAAGCCGGCGGCTGCGCGTTGGCGGGCTTGGGTGGAGGAGATGGCGGCGAGGTCGGCTTCGAGTTCGACGAGGATGATGCGGCTGGCGTATTCGCGGGCGTTGTGGTGGAGCCATTCGGCGACGGCTTGGATGGCGTGGGGCCCGCGGTTGGCGGCGATGACGCGGTGGCGTTCGAAGAAGGTGTCGAGGTCGGCGGCGATGTCGGTGTAGTAGCGGGGGTCGAAGAGGCGGACGAGGGTGTCGAAGCCGACGATGGGGGTAGGCTGGGCGGCGGGGTAGGTGCGTTCGAGGGCGGCGACTTGGTCGATGATTCGGGCTGCGTTGGCGGCGAGGACAGCGACGTTGTGTCCATCGCGGCGGGCGGCAAGGAGCATTTCGACGCGGGCTGGAAGGGGCGCGCCGGTGATGCTTTTGTCGACGTTGCGGGTGGTGAGGAGGGCGGCGGGCGCGGCTGCGGCCGCGGCGGCGGCGCGTTCGAGGAGGCGGAGGTGGGCGATGGTGGGGGGGTTGAAGGCAGCGGGGAGGAAGGCGATGGGCCCAGCGAGGGGCTCTTGGGTGTCGAACCGATGGGCGACGGGGAGGGGGTTGGCTTCGAGGCGGGCGAGGGCCTCTGCGAGCGGGGAGAGCTCCATGGGGAGATGGTAGCGGGGTCAGGCGGTGAGGGTGTGGCGGTCGATGCGCCAGTCGACCTTCCACAGTTCGTCGGGGCTCATCCATTCGGACATGATGCGGCGGCAGTGGTGGACGCTGGCGTGGAGGTTGTGGGTGACGAGCGTCCAGGTAGGGTCGGGGTGGCCGACGACGGCGTGGAGTCGGCGGGTGCGTGGGTCGTAGAAGATGCCAGCCATACGCGTTTCCTCGTACCACAAGTATCGGCTATGCATCGATAGCCTGAATAGATGGAGACCCCAAGATCGTGGGGGATCTTTGCTGGGGCTTTCCGGGTGAGGTGAGCGAGGGGGTTGCAGGGCGGCCATCGATGGGCTGACGCTAGGTTCGATCGGCGCGGGCGCAGCGGGGATGCCCGGGCGGGAGCTCGACGACGGAGTAGGGAACGTTTTGGGACGTTCGGGCAGGACGGCGATGCGGACTGGCAGGCTGGCGCGGACGGCGGTGCCGATTCGGTTGGCGGGGACGGCGGCGTTGCGCTGGCTAGGGACGTTTCGCTATTGGGGGCAACGCCGGGAGGAGAAGCGGAAGGAGGCGGTGCTCCGGACGTCGGAGGATGTGACGCGGGCGATGGGGGAGATGAAGGGGGCGGCGATGAAGGTTGGGCAGGTGCTTTCGATGCTGAGCGGGGTGGTTCCGCCGGAGATGGCGGAGGGGTTGGCGAGGCTGCAGGCGGATGCGCCGCCGATGGCGTTCGAGCTGGTGGAGGAGGTGTTGGAGGCGGCCTATGGGCGTTCGCCGAAGGCGGTGTTCCGATCGTTGGAACGGGAGCCATTCGCGGCGGCTTCGATTGGCCAGGTGCATCGGGCGGTGCTGTGGGATGGGAGCCGGGTGGCGGTGAAGGTGCAGTATCCGGGTGTGCGGGAGGCGATCGAGCGGGATCTGGCGAACGTTGCGGTGTTGCTGGGAGTGGGTGGGTTGGTGGCGAAGGGGTTGGATATCGGGACGCTGGTGCGGGATTTGGGGGAGGGGATCCGGGGCGAGCTGGATTACCGCCGGGAGGCGGCGTGGCAGCAGCGGTTTTTCGATGCGTTCGAGGGGCATGCGTTCGTGCGCGTGCCGCGGGTGTATCACGAGCTGACGACGGAAACGGTGCTGGTGCAGGAGTGGCTTCCGGGACTACCGTTCCGGGAGGCGCTGCGGCTTCCGCAGGAGGAGCGGAACCGTCTGGGGGAGATGATCTATCGGTTCTGCTTCGGGAGCCTCTACCGGCACGGTCTGTTCAATGGGGACCCGCATCCGGGGAACTATCTGCTGCTGGGGGATGGGCGCATTGGGTTCGTGGATTATGGCTGTGTGGCGGAGTTCGATGCGGCGGTGATCGAGGGTTTCAAACGGCTGATTCGGGCCCTGGACAGGGGGGACCGTGAGGGGTGGCGAGCGGCGACAGAGGCGATCGGTATTCTTTTGCCAGATGCGCCGTTCACGACGGAGGAGTTGTACGAGCACATGCACTGGTACTGGGCTCCGATTCTGGAAGACGAGGTGGAGTACACGCCTGAGCTGGCGGGGGAGATGGTGCGTCGGAATACGATGACGACGGGGCTGGGTGGGCGCATCAATCGCTTTTGCACTATCCCGGCGGGGATGGTGTTTCTGACGCGGATCAATTTTGGGTTGGCGGGGTTGCTCGCGAGCCTTCGCGCGCGGGGCCCGTGGCGGGCGATCGTGCGGGAGTATGTGGAGGATGTGGCGCCGAGTACGGAGCTGGGGCGGCGTTCGGCGGAGACGACGCGCTCGGGGCGGCCTATCTGAGGGTCAGCGTGGTTGGCGGCGGAGGAGGCGCGCCGGTGCGGCGCGGAAGGTGTAGGAGGTGGCATGGAGGGCGAGGCGGAGCGCGATGCCGCTGGCGGTGAGGATATCGAGGAATGGGTTGCCCCGGAGATGTTTTCGGTAGTAGCGCCACATGCCGCGGTGGTGGCCGGCCATGGCGCGGTAGACCGCCCGCCGGGAGCTGCCGCCGATTCGGTGGCGGACGGCGGCGCCGGGGTAGTAGTGGACTTGGAGCCCGGCCTGGTGGACGCGGCGGCAGAAGTCGACGTCTTCGATGCTGAAGAAGTAGGCGGGGTCGAAGGGTCCGACGGCCTGGAGGGCGCGCCGATGGAGGAGCATGAAGGCGCCGGAGACCCAGTCGACGGGGCGGGTGTCGTGGTGGTCCCAATCGGTCATGAGGTATTGGCGTGACCAGCGGTTGTGGGGGAAGAGTTTGGTGAGGAGGGAATGGCGGTTGAAGAGGGCGTTGTAATGGGAGGGAAAGGCGCGGGCGCTGGGCTGGATGGAGCCATCGGGGTTGAGGATGCGTCCGCCGAGGACGCCGACTTCGGGGTGGGTTTGGAGGTAGTGGGCGGCGGCGAAGATGCCGTCGTCGAGCAATTCGGCGTCGGGATTGAGGAGGCAGAGGACTTCGGCTTGGGCGAGCTCTTGGATGCCGCGGTTGACGGCGGCGGCGAAGCCGAGGTTTCGGCGGTGTTCGATGATGCGGACGGTGGGGAAGGCCTGGCGAACTGCTTGGACGGTACCATCGAGGGAGGCGTTGTCGACGACGACGGTGGTGGGGAGGAGGTCGGGGGCGTGGGTTTGGATGGAGTGGAGGGCGGCGAGGGCGAGGTCGCGGCAGCGGTAGGTGACGATGATGACGCCGATGGTCATGGGACGAGCTCTCGGTAGACCTCTTCGGTGAGGGCGGCGGTTCGCGCCCAGGAGAAGGCGAGGGCGTGTTGGAGGGAGCGATGGGCGAGCTCGGTGCGCCAGGAGGGGTCTTGGAGGATGCGGATGGCTTCTTCGGCGATGGCGGCGGGGTTGCGGAGGGGGACGAGGCGGGCTGCGCCACGGAGGATTTCGGACATCGCTGGGGCGTCGGTAGCGATGACGGGGGTTGCGCAGGCCATGGCTTCGAGCGGGGGCAGGCCGAATCCTTCGAAGAGGGAGGGGAAGACGAGGGCGTGGGCGCCGGTGAGGAGGGCGGGGAGGTCGGCATCGGGGATGTAGCCGAGGAAGCGGACGGCTTCGGCGACGCCGAGGCGAGCGGCTTCGCGACGGAGGGGTTGGAGGAGTGGGCCGGGGTTGCCGGCGAGGACGAGGAGGGTGCCGGGGCAGCGTTGGCGGATGGCGGGTAGGGCGCGCAGGGCATCGACGGCGCGTTTGCCGGGCTCGGCGGTGCCGAGGCAGAGGAGGTAGGGTGCTTCGAGGCGGAGGGCGGTGCGGAGGGCGGCGACGCGTGCTGGGTCGGCGGCATGGAGGCCTGCACGTGGGGCTTCGGGGATGACGCGGATGCATTCGGCGGGGAGGTGGAGGTAGCGGACGGCGTCGGTGGCGACGGCGGAGGATGGGACGATGATGCGCTGGGCGAAGCGGGCGGTCTGGGCGATGAGGCGGTAGTAGTGGCGGTGGGCGAGGGGATAGCGGCGCGGGATTCGGTAGAAGGTGAGGTCGTGGATGGTGGTGACGCGCGGGATGGGGAGGCGGCGGGGTGTGTAGAAGTGGAGGCCGTGGAGGAGGTGGGCGCCGGAGGCGGTGACGGCGGGGCCGAGCGAGCGAAGCTGCCAGGCGAGGCGGCGAGGGGCTCCTCCGGTGGGGACGGGGAGGTGGCGGCAGCCGGGGAGGGGCCGGGGGGCGAAGGCGGAGACCTGGAGGCTGGGGCGCGAGGCGAGCGCTGCGGCGAGTTCGCGCATGTAGACGCCGGCGCCGGCGGGGCGCGGGGGGAGGGCGGAGGCATCGAGGGCCACGCGGAGCACGTGCGACACGCGGCGATCTTATGGGCAAGGCTGCCTATAATCCGGCGAGATGAAGGGGATCGTGCTTGCGGGCGGCAAGGGAAGCCGGCTCCGACCGTTCACGTATTCGGGTGCGAAGCAGTTGGTGCCAATCGCGAATACGCCGGTGCTGCATTTTCCGATCCGGCAGCTGGTGGAGGCGGGGATTCGCGAGATTGCGCTCGTGGTGGGGGAGACGGAGGCGCAGGTGCGCGAGGCGATGGGTGATGGTGCCGCGTTCGGGGCACGGTTCGTGTACGTCCGGCAGGAGGCGCCGTTGGGGATTGCGCACGGGGTGTTGGTTTGCCGGGAGTTCGTGGGGGAGGAGCCGTTCGTGCTCTATCTGGGCGACAATGTGCTGATGGGCGGGGTGGCGGGGTTCGTGGAACGGTTCGCGCGTTCGGGGGCGGATGGTGCGGTGATTCTGCGGGAGGTGGGGGACCCGCGCGCGTTCGGGGTGGCGCGGATGGCGGGCGAGCGACTGGTGGAGGTGGTGGAGAAGCCGGCGGTGCCGCCTTCGAATTTGGCGGTGATCGGGGTCTATGCTTTTCGACCGGTGGTGTTCGAGGTGATAGCGGGGCTGCGGCCGAGCGCGCGTGGGGAGCTGGAGATTGCGGATGCGATCAATGGGCTGTTGGCGCGGGGGTGCCGGATCGAGGTGGAGGTGACGCCGCAGGAGTGGATCGATACGGGGAAGATGGAGGACATTCTGGCGGCGAACCGCCTGTTGCTGGGGGCGTTGGAGCGGCGGATTGCGCCGGGTGCGCGGGTTGTGGGGAGTGCGATCGCGGGGGCGGTGGTGATCGAGGAGGGGGCGGTGGTGGAGGGGTGCGAGGTGGTGGGGCCAGCGGTGGTAGGGAGGGGGGCTCGGTTGGTGGGGAGTCGCATCGGCCCGAACGTGGCGGTTGGCGATGAGTGTTTGGTGGTGAACAGCCGGTTGGAGGAGGCGATCGTGATGGCGCGGAGCGAGGTGGTGGATTGCCCGGGGATCGTCCGTTCGATGCTCGGGCGGTATGTGCGGGTGGAGGGGGCCCCGGCCGGTGCTCGGCTGACGCTGGGGGATCACTCGCGGGTGGAGCCGGGCCCGTGAGGGCGCTGGTGACGGGGGGCTGCGGGTTCATCGGCAGCCATGTGGTGCGCTCGCTGGTGGCGGATGGCTGGGAGGTGATCAACCTCGACCGGATGACGTATGCGGCGAATCCGGCGAATGTGGCGGAGGTCGTTCGCCATCCGCGGTATCGATTCGTGCAGGGTGATATTTGTGACGGGGCGTTGGTTCGGGAGCTGGTCGGGGTGGCGGATGTGGTGCTGAATTTTGCGGCGGAGACGCACGTGGACCGCTCGCTGCTGGATCCGGGGGTGTTCGTGCGGACGGATGTGGAGGGGGTGGTGATGCTGTTGGAGGCGTTGCGGGAGCGGCCGGGGACGGCATTGGTGCATATGTCGACGGACGAGGTGTTCGGGAGCATCCCGGCGCCGTTGGAGGCGAGGGAGGACCGGGCGTTCGCGCCGAGTTCGCCGTATGCGGCGAGCAAGGCGGCGGCGGAGTTGATGATTCGGGCGTACGCGGAGACGTATGGGATGGCGGTGACGGTGGTGCGGTGTTGCAATGTGTTCGGGCCGCGGCAGCATCTGGAGAAGTTCATCCCGTTGTTCACGATGCGGGCTCTGGCGGGGGAGCCGATGCCGCTCTATGGGGATGGGATGCAGGAGCGGGAGTGGCTGTACGTGGACGATTTGGTGGAGGCGGTGCGCTTGGTGCTGGAGGGTTTGCCGACGGTAGCGGGGGTGCGAGCGGTGCACGTCGGGAGCGGTGAGCGGGTTGCGAACCGGGCGACGGCGGAGATGATTTGTGATTTGCTGGGGCGACCGCGGGAGCTGATCACGCCGGTGGCGGACCGGCCGGGGCACGACCGGAGGTATGCGCTGGATAGTTCACGGATGCGGGAGCTGGGATGGGCGCCGCGGCGGCGTTTCGTGGAGGGGTTGGCGGAGACGGTGAGGTGGTATCGCGACCATGGTGCGGCCTGGGCGAGGACGGCGCAGGGTGATTTCGCGCGGTATTTCGAGCGGCAGTATGGGGAGCGGTTGGGGCGGCGTTAGGGTGCGTGCTCCCAATCGAGCATGATGCATTCGATTTCGTCGCCGGGGTTGGCGGCGGGGATGTCTTCGGGGATGACGGCGAGGGCGTTGGCTGCGCTCATGGAGGTGAGCATGCCGGAGCCTTGGGGGCCGGTGAGGTCGGCGTACCAGCGGCCGTCGGGGCTTTGGCTGACGATGCAGCGGGCGTAGAAGCGGCGACCGTCGGGGTTGCGGACGTGGTCGCGGGAGATGGCCCGGATGGTTGGTCGCTGCCAATCGGAGCGGCCGAGCATGGTGAAGATGGCTGGCCGCCCGAAGAGTTCGAAGGAGACCATGGAGCTGACGGGGTTGCCGGGGAGGCCGAGGTGGGGGACTTTGCGGCCATCGGGGGCGGTGAAGGCGCCGAAGGCGAGGGGTTTGCCGGGGCGCATGCGGACGGTCCAGAAGTCGATGCTTCCTTCGCGGGCGAGGACGTCTTTGACGACGTCGAAGTCGCCGCGGGAGACGCCGGCGGAGGTGACGAGCATGTCGGCATCGAGCCCTTGGTGGATTTTGGCGGTGAGGTCTTGGACGGTGTCGCGGGCGATACCGAGGATGCGGGGGATGCCTCCGTATTTGCGGACGAGGGCGGCGACGCTGTAGGCGTTGGCGTCGTAGATGCGGCCGGGGAGGAGGGGTTGTCCGGGTGGGGTGATTTCGTCGCCGGTGGAGAGGATGGCGACGATGGGCCTGCGGATGACGTCGACGTGGGTGAGGCCGATGGAGGCGAGGACGCCGACTTCGGAGGGGCGGAGGACTCGACCGGCGGGGATGACGGTGGCTTCTTTGCGGATGTCTTCGCCGCGGTAGCGGATGTTGGCGCCGGGCTTGGCGGCTTTGAGGATGCGGACGATGCCGGGGCGCGCGGGGGCCTGGTCGATGCCGCGGAGGGCTTCGTCGGTTTCTTCGAAGGGGACGATGGCGTCGGCGCCGGGGGGTACGGGGGCTCCGGTCATGATGCGGACGGCCTCGCCGGGGCCGACTGGTGTCTGGAGGACGTAGCCGGCGGCGAGGTCGGCGATGACGCGGAGTTCGACGGGGTTGGCCTCGCTGGCGCCGGCGGTGTCGGCGGCACGGACGGCGTAGCCGTCCATGGCGGTATTGTCGAGTGGGGGGATATCGAAGGGGGCGGTGATGTCTTGGGCGAGGACCTGGCCGAGCGCTTCGAGGAGGGGTTTGCGTTCGGGCTGGAGGCGGCTGAAGTAGGCGAGGATGCGGTCGCGCGCTTCTTCGACGGGGATCATGCTGGAGGTGGGTAGCATGGTCCTCAGTGTAGCGAAGCGGCGGGGCGAGTGGTCAGGCGAGGCGGACGGCGAGGCAGGTGGTGGTGCGCTGGACGCCGTTGACTTTCTGGATGGCTTCGGTGATGGCGTTGCCGAGGGAGTCGAGGTCGTCGGCTTCGACCTGGGCGATGACGTCGAAGGGGCCGGTGACGGTATCGACGGCGATGAGGCGTGCGCCGGGGTAGTTGAATTGTTGGATGGCGGCGCTGACGGATTTGGCCTTGCCGACTTCGGTTTCGATGAGGATGTAGCCGCGGACGGCCATGTGGTCCCCTCCGGGTAAAGCTGGTGGGGATGATACGCGATAGTCAGCGCTCGGGCAGGGGGAGCTGGAGGTGGATTTCGGAGGCTGGGGCGTCGGGCGTGACGGTGACGGGCAGGCGGTATTCGATGCGGGCGATGAAGCAGAGGGCGTCTTGGTTTTTGCGGCAGTAGTAGGCGGTGAGTGTGGCGCGGAGGGCGGCCTGCCCGGGCTGGAGGATGACGGGGACGGGGAATTCGACGGCGGTGTCGTCGGTTTGCCACTGGAGGCGGTGTTCGCCGGGTTCGATGACGGCGGGGTTGTCGGTTTGGAATTCGAGGGTGGAGGGGGCGAGGGCGTTGAGGCGGTAGCCTTGGGGAGTGGCGATGCGGACGCGCAGGTTGGTGGCGCCGGGTGCGATGGTTTGTGCGGGGAGGTCGCGCGTTTCGAGGGTGCCGGCAGCAGGGGGTGTGAGCAGTTCGATGTTGGTGAGGGCCAAGGTGGCGACGATGCCGGTGGCGGGGTCGAGGGTGCGGACGAGGTGGTTGGCGGTATCGGCGATGTAGAGGATGCCGCCCGCGAAGGCGAGGCCAGCGGGTTCGGCGAATCGGGCTTGGCCGGCGGGGCCATCGGTCCAGCCGCGTTCGGACCCGGCGGCGGTGCCGAGCTGGCGGGTGACGGGGTCGAGGATGCGGATGCGGTGGTTGTAGGTGTCGGCGATGTAGAGGTGGCGTTCGGCGAGGGTGATGCCTTGGGGGTGTTGGAGCTGGCCCTGGCGGCCGATGCCGTCGCGGTCGCCGTATTCGAAGAGGCCGGTGCCGACGAGGGTGGCGACGTCGCTCTCGCCGTCGAGTGGGACGGTGCGGACGGAGGAGCTTTCGGGGTCGACCCAGTAGAGCTGGACTCCGTCGGTGGTGATGCCGGATGGCTGGGCGAGGGTGGCGAGGCTGCGGCGGGGGCCGTCGTCGATGCCTTCGCGGGAGGTTCCGGCGAAGACTTCGATGGTTCCGGCGGTGAGGTCCATCTGCCAGAGCTGGTGGACGCCGGCCATGGTGATGTAGAGCCGCCCGTTGGCTTCGACGAGCCCCCACGGGGAGGCGAGGTCGACGTTGCGGGCGGGCTCTGGACCGGCTGGGAGGCGGGTGAGCTGGCGGCCGGTGCCGGCGATGGTGCGCACTTGGCCGGTGGCGAGGTCGATGGCGCGTATGGCGTGGTTTCGGGTATCGGCGACGTAGAGGGTGGTGCTGTCGCGGGAGAGGGCGAGCCCTTGGGGGTCGCGGAAGGTGGCTTCGGTTGGCGAGCCGTCGGCGAAGCCTGGTTTGCCGGAGCCGAAGCTGCGGAGGACGCGACCGGCGAGGGTGGTTTCGATGATGCGGTGGTTGCCGGCGTCGGCGATGTAGAGGCGGTCGGCTATGGTGGAGGCGGCGACGGCGGAGGGGTAGGAGAGGGTGGCGGTTACGGGGGGGCTCTCGGGGGCGATGGGGAGGGGATCTTGGCGGAGGAGGCCGCGGGCGGAGAATTCGGTGAGGAGCGCAGCGATGATGGGCTGGAGGAGGGGGTAGACGCCTTCGCCTTCGTGGTAGCCGACGAGGTTGCCGGCGGGGTCGATGAGGACGAGGGTGGGCCAGGCGCGGGCGCCGTAGGCGGTCCAGGTGCGGAAGTCGGCGTCGTTGATGACGGGGTGGGTGATGCGGAGGCGGCGGATGGCTTGGCGGATGGTGTCGTTTTCGTGTTCTTCGGCGTATTTGCCGGAGTGGACGCCGATGACGAGGAGGTGGTCGCCGAATTCGGCTTCGAGTCGCTGAAGGTCGGGCACGATGTGCTGGCAGTTGATGCAGCCGGCTGTCCAGAAATCGAGGAGGACGATGCGGCCACGGAGGTCGTCGAGGGTGAGTGGCCGCTGGACGTTGAACCAGGTGAGGTTCTGAGGGAAGGGGGGCGCGGGTTCGGTGCCGGCCCAGGATTTGCGGCCGGTTTGTTCGGCCATTTCACGAGCTCCTGGCGGAGCGGGTTGGCTGGTGCCGGCCGAGCAGGCGAAGACGAGCGGTGGGAGGAGGAGTGCAGCGGCGACGAGCCATAGGGGGATGATACGGCGTGGAAGCCAGGGCCGGCGCATGGGTGGCATGGTACGCCGGTGGGGGCCCTCGGACGGTAAGGAAGGGGAGACCTATACTGTGAGGCCCATGGGGACGGATTCGGAAGAGCTGAGGGCGCTGGAGATGGACGCGCTCGCGGGCCTGGGGCGGGCGGCGGACGAGGGCGCGTTGGAGCGCTGGCGGGCGGAGTGGCTGGGGCGGCAGGATGGCCGCGTGACGGTGCTGTTGCGGGGCATCCGCGATCTGCCGCCGGAGGAGCGGGCGAGCTATGGGGCGGCGGTGAACGCGCTGAAGGCGACGTTGGAGCGCCGGCTGGAGGAGCGACGGGCCGAGCTGAGGCGGGCGGAGCTGGAGCGGCTGGCGCGCGAGGGTGCGCTGGATGTGACGCTGCCGGGGCGGCCGCAGGCGCTCGGGCGGCTCCACCCGATTACGCGGACGTTACGGGATTGTCTGGAGGTGTTTCGCTCGATGGGGTTCCGGGTGGCGGAGGGGCCGGAGGTGGAGTGGGATCGGTACAACTTCGATGCGGCTCGGATTCCGGAGGATCACCCGGCGCGGGACATGTGGGACACGATCTGGGTGAATACGTTGATCGATGGGAAGCGCCGGATGCTGCTCCGGACGCATACGACGCCGAATCAGATCCGGGTGATGGAACGGACGCCGCAGCCGCCGGTGCGGGTGGTGGTGCCGGGGAAGTGCTACCGCCAGGAGGCGACGGACGCGACGCACGAGTGGATGCTGACGCAGATCGAGGGGCTGGCGGTGGACGAGGGTGTTCGGATGAGCGACTTGAAGGGGGTGCTCTACGAGTGGGCGCGGGCGATGTTCGGCTCGGACCGGCGGATCATTTTTCACCACTCGTACTTTCCGTTCGTGGAGCCTGGGGTCGAGATGGCGATCGACTGCTTTCTTTGCCGGGGGGACGGGCGAGCGTGCCACACGTGCCACGGAACCGGATGGATCGAGATTCTGGGTGCGGGGATGGTGCACCCGGAGATTATCGATACGGCGGGGTACGATGCTTCGCGGGTGACGGGGTTCGCGTTCGGGATCGGGGTGGAGCGGGTTGCGATGCTGCGCTGGGGCATCGAGGATATCCGGCATTTCTACAGCAACGATCTCCGGTTCTTGGGCCAGTTCTGAGCGAGGGGGCTCGACGATGAAGGTTTCGCTGAACTGGCTTCGGGAGTACGTGAACGTCCGTCTGCCGGTGGAGGAGCTGGCGCGGCGCATTACGGATGCGGTGGCGGAGGTGGAGGGCTGGCGAGCGATCGGCGAACAGTGGGATCCGGCGCTGGTGAGGGTGGCGGAGGTGGTGGCGGTGGACCCGCACCCGAACGCGGACCGATTGCGGCTGGCGACGGTGGACACGGGCGAGGGCACGGTGCAGGTGGTGTGCGGGGCGCCGAATCTGGCGGTTGGGCAGAAGGTGGCCTTCGCGAGCGAGGGTGCGCGGCTGTTCGACGGGCACACGGGTGAACCGACGGTGTTGAGGCTGCGGCCGATCCGGGGGGTGGAGTCGGCGGGGATGGTGCTGAGCGAGAAGGAGCTCGGGCTGAGCGAGGAGCACGAAGGGATCCTGGTCCTTCCGGATGGGACCCCGGTCGGGGTGCCGCTGGCGGAGGTATTGGGGGACGTGATTCTGGAGATTTCGACGTGGGCGAACCGCGCCGATTTGCTGGGGATGGTGGGCTTTGCGCGGGAGGTGGCGGCGTTGACCGGGGAAGTGCTGCGTGAGCCGCCGCGGGAGTTTCGCGCTGGCGGGCCGCCGGCGAGCGAGATGGTGAGCGTGGAGATTGCGGCGCCGGAGCTCTGCCCGCGCTTTACGGCTTCGGTGATCGAGGGGATCACGGTCGGGCCTTCGCCTGCCTGGATGCAGGAGCGGCTGCGGAAGGCTGGGATGCGGCCGATCAACAATGTGGTGGATATCACCAATTATGTCATGTTGGAGACGGGGCAGCCGCTCCACGCGTACGACTACGAGCTGGTGCGGGGGAGGCGGATCGTGGTGCGGCGGGCGGTGCCGGGGGAGCGGCTGGTGACGCTGGACGGGGTGGAGCGGGAGTTCGATGGGGAGATGCTGCTGATCTGCGATGGGGGCGGGCCGGTGGGGATTGCGGGGGTGATGGGCGGGGGCAACAGCGAGGTGAACGAGGGGACGACGCGGGTGCTGCTGGAGGTGGCGAACTTCCGGGCCGGGTCGATCCGCCGGACGTCGACGCTGTTGAAGCTGCGGACGGAGGCTTCGCTTCGCTTCGAGAAGGGGCTCGGGCCGGAGATGGCGATGTACGCGCAGGAGCGCGCGTTGCATTTGTTCGAGACGGTCTGCGGCGGGCGGGTTGCGACGGGGATCGTGGATGTGTACCCGGGGAAGGCGCCGCCGCGGACGATCGTGTTGGAGGCGGCGCGGGTGGCACAGGTGTTGGGTATCGAGGTGCCGGTGGAGGATGTGCGCCGCATTCTGGGCGATTTGGGGTTTTTGGTGCATCACGTGCCGCCGGGGAGGTACAGCGTGCAGGTGCCTTCGTGGCGACCGGATGTGGAGATTCCGGACGATCTGGTGGAGGAGATCGGCCGCATTCACGGCTACGACCGGCTTCCTGCGACGATGCTGCGGGGGACGTTGCCGCCGCCGGAGGGGAACGCGGTGATGGCGCTGCGGGAGCGGCTGCGGGACTTGGCGGTGGCGCTGGGCTTTCAGGAGGTGATCAACTATACGTTGACGACGAGGGAGAAGCTGGCGCTGGTGACGGACCCGGGGGATTTGGTCCGGCGTAACCCGCTGGGTGTGGTGAATCCGGTGGCGGCGCAGTATGCGTTTCTCCGCACGAGTTTGCGCGGGTCGGTGTTGGAGTCGTTCGCGGCGAATCGCCGTCAGGTGGAGGGGCCGCTGCGGATGTTCGAGGTTGGCTTCGAGTATCTGCCGGTGGAGGGGGACTTGCCCATCGAGCGGCCGGTGTTGTGTGCGGTGCTCGGGGGGAGCCGTGAGGGGCGGTGGCGGGTTGGCGGGGGCGAGGGATTGGACTTTTTCGATGCGAAGGGGGCGGTGGAGGCGATCCTGGGCGCGGTGGGTGTGCGCGGGACGTTCGTGCCGGCGGAGGAGTACGGGTTGCTTCCGGGGCACACGGCGAAATTCGGGGTGGGGAGCGAGATGGCGGGCATCGTCGGCCAGGTGCATCCGGAGACGGCGGCGGCGTTCGACATCGACGAGCCGGTGTTCCTGTTCGAGGTGTGGGTGGAGGACTTGGTGCGTCACCTGCCGGAGCGGCCGCCCTATCAGCCGCTGACGCGTTTCCCGGCGGTGCGGATGGATCTGGCGGTGGTGGTGGATGCGGGGGTGCCAGCGGGGCAGGTGCTGGAGCTGGTGCGTTCGCATCGGAGCGGCGGGGTGACGACGCGGGCGGAGCTGTTCGATGTCTATCGGGGCCCGGGGGTGCCAGAGGGGAAGAAGTCGCTGGCGCTGCGGCTTTGGTTCCGGGCGGTGGACAGGACGCTGACGGACGACGAGGCCGCGAAGGTGCGGCAGGGGCTGCTCGCCCGTCTGGCCCGGGAGTTCGGGGCCGAGCTGCGTGCTTGAGCGCCCGGCCAGGAGGAGCTAGGACGATGGGGGAACGGCTGGTCGGGGATTTTCATCGGATTTTCGAGCCGGATGGTTCCTGGGAAGTCGGGGGCTTCGTGCTTCCGGATGGGTCGCGTTGGGAGTATCGCGAACCGAACGCCGTGGTGTTGGTGCGGAACGGGTGGCTCCAGGTGGCGGCGGTGCCCTACACGCGCAAGCACGATCAGGTGCAGATTCTGGACAATGCGAAGCATATGTATTTTTCGAAGGAGCGTTTCCTGGTGCCGGAGGGTGGGCGGATCACGTTCGAGATCCAGGTGGCTGCGCGGACGGTGGGGACGAGGCCGGGCGATCTGTACGACGGCTATGTGTCGTGGAATTTGCTGGACTTCGAGACGGGGTGGGCGTTCGATTTTTTCACGGGTGGCGACCGCGTGGCGACGGTGTACGGAAGGCTTCCTTTCCCTGGGGTGCGGCTACCGGAGACCGGGCCGGCACGGGCGTTCTGTATTTTCCACGAGCTGGAGGATGTGCCGACGACGCAGGGGCAGGTGCACGCGTACCGCATTACGTACGACCAAGGGGCGGGCAGCGTGGAGTTCGAGGCCGATGGTCGGGTGGTCGATCGGTACGAGCATGTGCCGGACCGGATCGCCGGGTTCACGGCGGCGCTCGGGCTGATGTCGGAGGTGGACATCGAGGGTGGGAAGTCGGTGAGCTGCCACGGGCAGGGGGTGATCGGGCGTTGGAGCCCGATGCGGGTGGTGACGGAGCCCGCGGGGCTGGGCTAGCTGCGGGCGAGGGCCTTGAGCCAGGTGTTCATGTCGAAGTAGTCGCGCCAGGCGCAGATACGCTCGCCGCGGACTTCGAAGGCGCCGGCGACGGGGAGTTCGATGAGGCGGTCGCCGATGGCGAAGCGGTCGATGCGCTCGTTCATGACGAGGTTGCCATTGGCGATCTGGCGGAGGACTTCCCAGCCGCGGGGGCTGACCTGGGCGAGGAAGCTTTGGAAGACGGCGGCGATGGCTTCGGGGCCAACGACGGGGCTGGCGGGGATGTTGTGGTAGACGGCGTCTTCGGTGAAATAGGCGGCGAGCTGGGCGGGATCGGGGTGGGGGTTTTGCCATTCGGCGATGAAGGCGCTGACGACTTCGGTAGGGGTTCGCATGGGGGGCTCCTGGGGTTGCTGTCGGGTTAGAGCATACCGTGCTCTTCGCGGCCGCCTTGGAGGGGGACGCCGGCGAGGGCGGGGGGAAGCCACTCGGCGAGGAGGCGGTCGATGGCGTCGCGGGCTTGGATGAGGGTGTGCCCGGCCTCGGCGTAGAGTGCGAGGCGTTTTGGTTCGTTGGCGCGGCGGTAGATGTCTTCGCTGGCTTCGTGGCTGAGGATGGTGTCGGACATGCCGTGGACGAGGAGGAGCGGGCGGCCGAGGTTGTGGACGTCGGCGGTGCCGTAGAGTTGGGGGGACATGGCGACGACGGCGCGGACGGCCGGGTGGAGCTCGCCGGCTTTGATGACAACGGCGCCCCCGAAGGAGTGCCCGATGAGGGCGAGTTCTTCGGCGCCGATGCCGCGGAGGAAGGAGCAGCCGGCGAGGACATCGAGGACGCACTCTTCGAAGACGTTGGGTTGGCGATAGTCGAGCCGGAAGACGGTGACGCGGGCGTCGTGGAGGAGTGCGGGGAGGCGGGCGTAGAGGCCATCGGCGGGGCCTTGGAGGCCACCCATGGCTCCGCCGACGCAGACGACGGCGGAAGTTCCACCTTCGATGGGGTGGAGGATGCCTTCGATGGTGCCGCGTGTGGTTTCGAGGCGGATGCGGAGGGCTTGGGGTGACGCTTCGAGCGGTGCGGCGGCGACGCGCAGGATGCGGAGGTCGAGGTCTTCGGGGTCGTCGGCGTCGTCCCACATGTTGCCGGGCATAGGCGGAGTATACGCGCGGAGGAGGTGGGTCGGATCTATGCCACGCGTGACACACCTTTGCCGGAAGCGGTTGCCTGATAGCATTCTGCGGAAACAGGCTGCGCTGGGAGCGGGGCGCGGTGCCTTGGAGGCCGACTCGAGTTGTGCGGGATCGCGGGGATTCTGGTCGCGAGCGGTGGAGGGGTGCCACGTGAGGACGTGCTCGCGATGGCGGCGACGCTTCGCCACCGGGGCCCGGATGGTGAGGGGAGTTTTTTTGGGCCGGGGATCGGGCTCGGGCATACGCGGTTGGCGATCATCGACTTGAGCCACGCTTCGGACCAGCCGTTCGTGGACGAAGCGGCGGGGCTGGTGCTCGTCTTCAATGGGGAGATTTACAACTATGTGGAGCTTCGGCGGGAGCTGGAGGGGCTGGGGCACCGTTTTCGTTCGCAGGGGGATACGGAGGTGTTGCTGCGGGCGTTCGCGGAGTGGCGGACGGGGGCGTTCGCGCGACTGAATGGGATGTTCGCGTGTGCGATTTGGGATGACCGGCGGCGGGAGCTGGTGCTGGCCCGGGACCGTTTCGGCGAGAAGCCGCTCTACTTGGCGCGGAACGGCCGGGAGGTGCTGTTCGCGAGCGAGATGAAGGCGATTTTTGCGGCGCGTCCGGGGTTGCGGCAGCCGAATCTGAAGGCGGTGTATCGGTACGTTGCCCGCGGGGACCTCGATCAGGATGGCGAGAGCTTCTTCGCTGGGGTGGAGAGCCTACCGGCTGGGCATTTTCTGGTGCTCGACGAGGCGGGACGGGGAACGCCGAAGCGGTATTGGACGCCGCGGGCGGGCGAGGTGCCGCGTCGACGGGAGGAGGCGGTGGAGGCGTTCCGGACGCTGCTCTTCGACGCTGTGCGGCTTCGGCTGCGGAGCGATGTGCCGGTAGGAAGCTCGCTGAGCGGTGGGATCGACTCGTCGAGCATTGTGTGTGCGGTGCAGGCGCAGCGGGAGAAGCTGGGGCTGGCGGAGCAGCATACGTTCAGCGCTCGGTTCGACTCGGCGCAGCACGACGAGGGGAAGTACATCGATGTGGTGACCCGGGCGTGCGGTGCGCGGCGGCACGATACGTGGGTTCATCCTGAGGCGTTCGAGGCGGAATTCGCGGCGCTGCTGTACCACCAGGAGGAGCCGATTGCGAGCACGAGCCCGTTCGCGCAGTGGTCGGTGATGCGGCTGGCGAAGGTGCACGAGACGACGGTGCTGCTGGACGGGCAAGGGGCGGACGAACTACTCGGGGGATATACGCAGGCGCTGGGGATGTTCTTGGTGCACTGGCTTCGAACCGGTCGACTGGACCGGGCGGTGAAGCTGCTGTGGGGTTCGTGGAAGCGTTTTGGTTCGCTGCACGAGCCGCTGCTGTTCGGGGGCTACTATCTGCTTTCGCCGCGGCTGCGGGACCGGTTGGCGGAGCGGTACTACGGTTCGTGGAGGCTACTCGCACGGGAGCTTCACGATCGGTATGCGCCGGCTCATGCGGAATCGATCGCGCCGTTCGGGGATGGGCTGCGGAACGAGCTGGTGCGCTGGCAACTGACGACCCAGTTGCCGGAGCTTTTGCGCTATGCGGATCGGAACAGTATGGCGTTCGGACGGGAGGTTCGGCTGCCGTTCTTGGATCATCGCCTGGCGGAGTTTTGCTATGCGTTGCCGGCGCACTGGCTGCTCGAGGGGGCGACGACGAAGGCGATCCTGCGGCGGGCGATGGAGGGTATCGTGCCGAGTGCGGTGCTGCGCCGGCGGGACAAGCTGACGTACGCTCCGCCGCAGCGGAGCTGGGCGCAGGGGCCCCTGAAGGGGTGGCTGCTGGAGCTGCTGGAGGGCGCGGAGCGCCGGCGCGAGGTATTCGACGCGGCGGCGGTGGCGTCGGTGCGGGAGGCGTTCTGCGCGGGGGGAGCGGATGTGCTTTCGTGGCGGGTGGCGAGCACGGAGGCGTGGTTCCGGCAGTGGATCGACCGGGCGCCGGTGGCGCCGGCCGGGTACGAAGGGCCGAATACTGGTAACCTGCGGGGTTGAGACGGGTCGGGGCCCGCTGGTCGAGGCGCCTGTGCCCGGAAACCTGAGGCTCGAGAGGATTCTGATGGCTATTTCGTTCGAAGGACAGGTGGCGGTGGTGACCGGCGCTGGTGCCGGGCTTGGCCGCGCCTATGCGTTGGACCTGGCACGGCGGGGCGCGAAGGTGGTGGTGAACGACCTCGGCGGTGACCCGCACGGGCAGGGTGCCGATGCGGCGCCGGCACGGAAGGTGTGCGACGAGATCGTTGCGGCGGGCGGGACGGCGGTGCCGAATTTCGACAGCGTGGCGACGTACGAGGGCGGCTACAACATCGTGAAGACGGCGTTGGATAACTTCGGCCGGCTCGACATCGTGATCTGCAACGCGGGCATCCTGCGGGATGTGGCGTTCCACAACATGAGCGAGGACGACTGGGACAAGGTGTTCGCGGTGCACGTGAAGGGTACGTTCAGTGTGCTGCGGCATGCTTGGCCGGTGTTCCGGCAGCAGGCGTACGGCCGCGTGGTACTGACGACTTCGTCGTCGGGCATCTATGGGCAGTTTGGACAGGCGAATTATGGTGCGGCGAAGACGGCGATGCTGGGCCTGATGAATGTGTTGAAGCAGGAGGGCGCGAAGTACAACGTGATGGTGAACACGATCGCGCCGGTAGCTGGCACGCGGCTGACGCAGACGGTGATGCCGCCGGAGATGGTGGAGCGGCTGAAGCCGGAGTACGTGGTTCCGGCGGTGGTGTACATGGTTTCGAAGGAGTGCCAGGACAGCGGGCTCGTGATCGAGGCGGGTGCGGGGAACTTCAACCGTGCGGCGATCGTGAAGGGGCCGGGCATTCAGCCGGGCCTCGGCGAGCTGAAGGATGCGGAGTGGGTGCAGGCGAACTGGGAGCGGATTTGCAGCCTGGAGGGCGCGGAGCCGATGTGGCGCACGGGCCAGACGCTGAAGGCGTACCTGGCGGAGAAGGCGGCACAGAAGCAGGCCTGAACGCTGGCCGATCGCTGGGAAGCGAAGCGGGGGAGCCGGGTGGCTCCCCCGTTTTGCTTGGTTTGGGGTGGGACGGCTCAGCCGACGTGCCGGTTGCGGGTGCGGGCTTCGCGGTAGGCTTCGGCGAAGTCTTTGATTTCGCCGTTGGGATAGTAGTCGCGAACGAGCTGTTGGCGCATGGCTCGCGGGTCGTGCGCGAGGGTCGATCGGTGGGAACGTGGGGCACGGGTGGTTTCGAGGAGGAGGTCGCCGCCGGCCTGGGAGAGGAATTCGAGGGGCCCCCGGAAGCGGGTGCTGTCGTATTCGAGGGCGGTGACTTCGACGCCGACGTAGAGGGGTACCTCGAGGTGGGCGCTGGAGCGGACGGGGCGGTTGGAGGTGGCGAGGGTGACGCGGTCGGCGTAAGCCGCGGCTTGAGGGCCGGTGCACTGGAGGAGGATGACGGCGAAGCGGGTTTCGTCGAGTCGGGCAAGGAAGTCGCTGGCGCGGGTGATCCGGGTGAGGGTTTGGGCGACGTGTTCGACTGCCTGGCGGGCGGTGCCGGCCCCCCAGGCGGTGCGGATCTCTTGGTACTGGGCGATGCGGACGATGGCGAGGGTGATGGGGTGGCGGTAGCGTTCGGCGCGGGCGATGTCGCGAGCGAGGGTATCGATGAGTTGTTGGCGGTTGGGGAGGTGGGTTTCGGGGTCGATGAGGTGGCGGTGGGCGTCGGGGTCCTCGGCCTGGACGGAGGCGGTGGCGAGGGCTTGGAGGCCGCGGTAGACGAACGCGGCGAGCCCGGCGGTGGAGGCGATGAGGAGGGCACCGATGGTTCCGGAGAATTGGAAGGCGACGACGAGTTCGCCAGCGAGGAGAAGGAGGCCGAGGGCGATGGCGCTGCGTCGGGCGGCAGTGACGCGGAGGGGCTCGCCGGGCGGAGCGGCAAGGCGCGGGCGAATCCAGTTGCGCCAGAGACGGTTCACGGTGGCCTTTCGCTTGCCGGCTACGGCAAATGGTTGTCGGTTGGATTATCGGCGGTAAACAGGCCTGTGGCGGTCGACACGGGGTGACGCCGGGGAACAGGCTGGTGACGGTTTGGTGGGCGAGGCGGTTGCGAAGGTGCACGGCTCGGGGTAGGCTGAGGGGGACAATTCAAGAGGCGCTGTTCGTGTTCGCTGGGGGTGCCCGGTGACGGGCTGAGATCACACCCCTCGAACCTGACCACGTTCGGACGTGCGTAGGGAAAGCGAAACGGAGGCCGAGCGCGCGGCGCGATGTGCGCGGCTTGCACGGAGTCCGGCTTTCCCGGGCTCCGTTTTCGTTCTGGGCGAGGAGCGACGGGGCCGGGAGCGGGCACCCTTTCGGACCGGGCAGCGGGAAGGAGCCGCTGCGTGATCGTGGAGATCGAATGTTTGCCTCGGCCGTCGGGGGAGCCTGGGGCGCCGTATTCGTACGTGGAAGCCGCTATCGCGGTGATTCAGGCTTCGGGCCTGAACTACGAGGTGTCGGCGCTGGGTACGACGTTCGAGGGCGAGCCGGACGAGGTTTGGCGGGTGGCTCGGGCGGCACACGAGGCGTGCCTCGCGGCGGGGGCGGAGAGCGTGTTGACCTTCGTGAAATTTTCGCAGAGCCGGTTGCCGAACCCGCCGACGATGGCATCGCTGACGGCGAAGTTCCGGGACAACGACCGGTGAGCAGGCTTCGTGGGGCGGGCCGAGGGGGAGGTCGACTGGTGTCGGCCTACGGGCCGGCGGCGGTGTTGCTGGCGCTGCTGGTGGCGGTTTGGGAGGGGTGGGTGCGGGTGTTCGACACGCGCCCCTACATTCTTCCGGCGCCGTCGCGCGTATGGCAGGGATTCGAAGAGACGAGGGGGTTGCTCCCGGAGCATATCCAGACGACGCTCTCGGAGGCTGTTCTGGGCCTGGCGTTCGGGGCTGGTGCGGGGGTGGTGATCGCGGTGCTGGTGGCGGGGATTCCGCTGGTTCGGCGGGTGTTGATGCCGCTGCTGGTGGTCTCGCAGACCATTCCGATGGTGGTGCTGGCGCCGCTGTTGATTGTCTGGTTTGGCTTCGGGATGACTCCGAAGGTGGTGGTGGTGGCGCTGTGGGGCTTCTTCCCGGTGGCGGTGGCGACGGCGGACGGCCTGATGCACGCGGACCGGGAGATGGTTGGCTTGGTCCGGTCGATGGGGGCGAGCCGGCTACAAGTGCTGCGGACGATTTCGGTCCCGGCCGCCCTCCCGGCTTTCTTCTCGGGGCTGAAGATCGCGGCGGCCTACGCCGTTGGCGGGGCGGTGGTGGGCGAGTGGATCGGGGCGAGTTCGGGCCTCGGGCTGTATATCACCCGGGCGCAAACGTCGTTCCGGGTCGAAAGGGTGTTCGTCGCGGTGGTGCTGATCGCGCTGCTGAGCATGCTGCTGTTCGCGGCGGTGCATCTCGTGGCGCGGTTGGCGACGCCGTGGATGTACGTCAAATCTGAGGAGGAAACGGTATGAAACACGGTATGAAACGCTGGTTGTTGGCCGCGGCGGCATGCGCCGTGGCTCTGGTTGCGGGGGCAGTGCTGGCGGCCTGCGGTGGCGACGATGACGACGGCGGGGAGGGCCTGACGCCGGTTACGTTCATGCTCAACTGGACGCCGAATACGTACCACAGTGGCGTCTACATCGCGCTCGACCGGGGCTGGTATCGGGATGCAGGGCTGGATGTGAAGATCATCGAGCCGGCTTCGGGC
>NZ_DAOUBJ010000106.1:0-1512 GCF_034432735.1 Tepidiforma sp.
CGCGGGCGGGGTATAGTTCGGGGCACACGAAGGTTCGGAGGCCCCTGCAACATGCAATTTCGGTACGACCCCGAGGTAGAAGCGTTCCGCGCGGAGGTCCGCCAGTTCATCCGCGACAATCTGCCGCCAGAGGAGGAGCGGCTGCGCCGCGGCTACGAAGGCGGTTTCCGTTCGGACGAGGAGGAGAAAGCGTACGTGATGGGCTTCCAGCGGAAGCTGGCGGCCCGCGGTTGGCTCGCGATGGCCTGGCCCAAGGAGTATGGCGGGGGCGGCGCTTCCCATCTTCGCCAGCTGGTCTACAACGAGGAGATGGCCTACGCCCAAGCGCCCGTGGGCAATATGGGCATCGCCTGGGTGGGCCCCAGCCTCATGCTCTACGGGACGGAGGAGCAGAAGCGAACGTTCATCCCACGTATCGCGCAGGCGCAGGACTGGTGGTGCACGCTCTACAGCGAGCCCGGCGCGGGCTCGGACCTGGCGGCGCTCCAGACGCGGGCGGTGAGGGACGGTGACGAGTACGTCATCGACGGCCAGAAGATCTGGACTTCCGGCGGGCACCTCGCCGATTGGGGCTGGCTGGCCGCGCGGACGGATCCCGATGCCCCGAAGCACAAGGGCATCACGATGTTCATGGTCGATATGAAGAGCCCGGGCATCACGGTGCGGCCGCTCATCAACATGGCGAACCGCCACGGCTTCAACGAGGTGTTTTTCGAAGAGGTCCGGGTGCCCGCGTCGCAGGTCGTGGGGGAGGTGAATCGGGGGTGGTACCACATGGCGGTGGCGCTCGATTTCGAACGCTCGGGAATCCAGGCGTTCGCGGGCGGGCGGCGGACGGTGGAACGTCTCGTCGCGTTGGCGAAGAGCCGGCCGGAGCTGGTGCGCGCCCGACCGGCGATCCGCCACGAGCTCGCCGACCGGGCGGTGGAGGTGAACGTAGGCACGTTCCTCGCCTATCGTGTAGCGACGATGCAGGCGCGCGGGCTGGTGCCGAATACG
This sequence comes from Tepidiforma sp., assembly GCF_034432735.1. GTDB lineage: Bacteria > Chloroflexota > Dehalococcoidia > Tepidiformales > Tepidiformaceae > Tepidiforma. Next base: position 1,000 of record NZ_DAOUBJ010000106.1, read on the forward strand.
GAGGCCTCGGCATCGAAGCTCTTCGGCAGCGAGATGAGCCAGCGGATCGCGCTGACGGGGATGCACCTGCTCGGGATGGCAGGCCAACTACGCGACGGCAGCCCGCACCAGGTCATCGACCAGGCGACCGCCTACCTCCAGTCGGTCAGCGCGACGATCGCGGCGGGCACGAGCGAGATTCAGCGCGGCATCATCGCGACGCGCGGGCTCGGCCTGCCGCGCGGGTAACGGGATGCGGTACCGACTGCTGGCCATCGACCTCGATGGCACGTTGCTCGACGGTGCGGGGGGGATTTCGCCGCGCACGGCGCAGGCGCTCCGCCGGGCGGCCGAAGCGGGGATCGTGGTAGCGCCCGCGACGGCCCGGTGGTACCAAGCGGCGGTCCGGCCGTTCGCCGGCATCGGGCTCGCGGTAGCGGCGATCGCCTCGGCCGGCGCCGATGTGCGAGGGCCGAACGGGGAGGCGTTCGCGCAGGTACCGCTTCCGGAGGAGTTCGCCCGCTTCATGGCCGA
>NZ_DAOUBJ010000107.1:0-3408 GCF_034432735.1 Tepidiforma sp.
CCGGCGTGGGCGTCGCAGCGGGGATTTCCACCGGGGCGGGCGGCGCGGGCGCCGCGCCGTCGGTGGGGGCGGGCGGCGGCGCGCAGCGTGGGTCGCCCGGCGCGGCGCACGGTACGTCCACACGCCGAATGTTCACGAAGCGGAGCTCGGCGGGGCGTGCCGGGTCGGTCGGCCGTACCACCTGGATGGCCTGGGTCGGCTCCCAGCTGGGCTGCGCCGTCCCCGCCACCGTGTAGCTGCACCCGGTGGCGGGCGGCAGGTCCGCGAACGCGACCACCCCGGCCCCATCGGTGGTTCCGCGCTGCGGGGCGATGCCGCACCCCTCGATCGTGAACTCCCAGCCCGGGCCCGGTCGTTCGAATCCGAGGATGTTCAGGACGTTGATGACCCGAACCGTGACCCGCGGCTCGGCGTAGAGGCAGAACACGGCCTCCGGCGAGGCAGGGGTGAGGGTCGCCGCGGCGAGCGTCGCGCCGCCGTGGGCGGGGTTGGCGGGGCAGCCGGGCCCGCCGGCATCGATGGTCCCAAGAGCCCAGCCGAGGTAGGCGTAACCCGGGGGCGCGACCGCGGCGAGGGTGAACGTCCCCGCCGGCAATCCGGGGAGTTCGGCAATCCCGATGGCGCTGAAGGCAAGAGGCTCGCCATCTGGTGCGAGGCCGGGACCGTGGACAGTCGCGGAGAAGCGTCCCGCAGCTCCCGTGCCGTCGGCGACGATGCCGCGGACGTGCAGGGTGGCGGCCGCCGGGCAGTCGACGGAGACGGTGGCGTCCTCCGAGCCCGCGTCGACGCCAGGGCCAGCGAAGCGCACGGTGTTTCGGTGTTCGCCGCAGACGGCGAAGTCCTCTGCCGGGACGGCGACGGGAATGGCGAGGCGATACCTTCCGGGGGCAGTGCCCTCGGGGATTTCGCACTCGATTTCATCCCCTTGGCGGAGGCACCAGCGGGCGAGTTCGCCCTCCAGCGGCCCGGGTGGCAACCCCAGCCCGATGGGGTCGGCGAGCTGGAGGCCGGCCGGGAGCGCGGCGCCGACGATGGCAACTTCGACGATCCAGCGGAAGGCGCCGCCGGGGCGAACCACCGGCGGATCGGCCACCTTTTCGACGACGACGGGCGTCACCCGCTCGTAGTAGAGGCAGATGACGCGCTGTTCGCCGGGCGGCACCGCGCTGAGGGTAGCGGGCAGTGCGGAGGCGGGGAGCGAGGGCGCGGCCTGGCAGACGCCACCATCGCCCGGGTAGCCAAGGCCAAGGCGGCGGAAGCCGAACCGGTCGGCGGCATCGACGAGGTACGCCGCGGCGAGGGGGACGTCGGAGAGGTGGGCGGGTGTGGCGACCCCGGCCTCACCCCGCAGCGGCTCGAGCGCACCGCCCTGCGCGAAGGGCGTCAGCACGAACCCGAAGCGCGCGGCGCCGGCCTCGCCGTTGGTGACGACGACCCGCACCTCGAAGGATACGCGCCGACAGAAGCGGAAGACGAAGTCGGCCGGCGGGTCGGCATCGACGGGGTCGCACGCTTCCCAGCCCGCGGGCGCCGTCGCGGAGACAATCCCAGCCCAGCCGGGCGGGAGCGTGCAGGTCCACCGAAGTGCGCCCGGGGGGGTATCCGGTGCTCCGCAGAGGTCGGCGGTGGGGCTAGGGCTCGGGTCGAAGGCGAAGGCCGGATAGCTGCCCTCGCCGGGCGGTGGCCCGCCGGCGAACGCGGCGTGGATCGTGACCGTGACCGGGCAGGCGGCGGGGTCGGCCGGGACGGTGTAGGCCGTCGATGCGGTGCCTCCGAGGCTGCCACCGAAGGGGGTGGCCGCGGCGCGGGCCGGGGGCAAGAGGAACGCGGAAGCGGTAGCGTTCAGCGTTCGTTCGTTGCAGGCGGGGGCCGGGAGCGGCGCCGCGACGGTGACGACGAGGGTGCCCCGCGCGGGAACCGTGCAGGTGAGCACGCCATCGGCGAGGTCGGCATCGGGGCAGCTGCCGCCGGCGGCAGCGACGAACGTGGTGGCGTCGGTCCGGAGTTCGACTGGCAAATCCAGGGCCTCGGCGTTGCTGACGGTAAGCTGCCAACGAGCGAGGCCGCCGGCGGGGCCGCCCGGATGTTTGCTCATCGCGATCGCCGGGAAGGCAGCCAGACGCGCGAACCGGAGGCAAACCACGGCCGTGGTGCCAGCGGCGAGGTCGACGGGAGCGCCGGCGGCATCCCAAGGGGCATAGGCCGCTGCCTCGCCGGGACAGGCCGGGCTGCCGCCGGCGAACGACCCATTCGCGACACCGTTGGGGAGCCAACCACCGGACCCGTCGGCGCCGACCGCGAATGCTCCGGGCTGGAGTTCCAGTTGGTGGAAGCTGCCGAAGCCAACGGGGCCCCAGCGGTCGGCGCGGGTACCGGCGGAGTCGCGCACGTCGCCGCCGTAGACGAGGCCGTCGTCGGGCGGGACGCCAGGCGAGCTATCGCGGACGGCGCCGACGAACAGGGTGGCGGTGGCCGGTGGCGGGGGCGTGAAGTCCACCATCAGGCACGCGACGGTCCGCTGCCCCGCGGTGATGGTGACGGTCGAAGCGGTCGCGCCGTAGGCACTGGGGCTCGCGGGGCAGGTCGGGGCGGTCGTGTGGCTACCTGCCGCCCAGCCGACGACCGACCAGCCTTCCGGCAGAGCTGGGACGGAGAGCCCGTACGAACCGGCAGCGAGCCCGATGGGCTGGGCGAAGCCACCCGCGGTCGCTTGCCATGAGGTGAGGGCAGAGCCCACCTGGACGACCGTGCCGGCGACCGTCGGCGGGGCGCCGCTCGCCCCAGGCGCCGGGACGACCCCGATGTGGAGCACGCCGCCGGTGAACGTGTTGCGGACGCAGATTTTCGGGCTGCCCGTGCCCGGCGCCACCGAGTTGGAGGCGGTGGTGAAGGTGAACCCGCTCGTGCCACAGGCCACCGATTGTGGCGAAACCTGCTTGTATCCGCCGAGTGTCCACCCCGTCCAAGCGGGCGGGGCGCTCTCGGTGACGGTGTGGACGAGGTTGGTCGGGACGGTGAAGTCCTGGGTCCGGTTGGAGGAGGTGACCGACCACGTCCCGTCACCGGCGTTGGTGATCTGGCCGGTGAAGGTGGCGGGCGGCGCGATGCCGAAATTGTCGACGATGACCTTTTCGACGCGGATGGTGCGAGTCGCGGTTTGGGCGCGCGCATCGTGGGCGAGCACCACCAAGAGGGCGCCGAACGCGGCGATGGCGAGGGGAAGGTGGCGGGCGATCCGGCGGCGGAGCATCGGCGAGCCCCGAGGGGAGTGGTCGGCTCACGAGCCGGTCGCCGCTCACGACGCTATCGCAGTCCTCTCGACGGGGCGCTCGGCCGAAAGCGGCGGGAATGTGCCGCAGGCGGGGAGAGGGCGTCAAGAGGGTCGGGCGCGGAGGGCGTCACTTTGGT
>NZ_DAOUBJ010000108.1:0-51746 GCF_034432735.1 Tepidiforma sp.
CTGGAGGGTGTCCTCGCGCACGATGAGGCCGGTGCCGAAGTCGGGGCTGCCCAGCGCAAAGAAGGTGTCGGCGGACTCCTTGAGTTGGCCGATCACCGTGACCTCCGTGATCTTGCCAGTCCCGGGATCGCGAAGCTTCAGCCTAAAGGGTTCGAAGCCATCGGTCAGTGGCTTCAAACGAAGTCGCTGGTTGCCGGCACCGAAGAAGCCCTGCTGGGCGGCGGTGATGTCCGCAGGCAGTAGCGCCAAGTTCGGCTGTTCCGCGAGCGCGCGCCAGACGGCAGCATCGTCAGCGTAGCCAGCAGCACGGAACTTCAGCTTCAGCGATTGCGCGGCGATGAAGCCTTCGTCCACACCGAAAATCTTGATTCGGCTGAATGGGGCAACGTCCCCGTTCTCGGTATTGACGAACCCGTCCCGGTTCTCTACTTCGACCTCATCCTGACTCGCGATGCGGGCTCGACCGATGGCTTCGATGGGCGCTGTGTCGACCCCTGCGGCGGTCAAGGTGGCGTCCAAGTTGTCCACCGGGTTGTTCTCGTTCACCACGCCGACAACGTCGAAACCTCCTTTTGCCTCGTCGTTCAGGAACAACGCGGCAAAATTCGTGTTGATGGTCGACATCATGACGAGGGAAAACATGATGAGCCCGATCATCGCCATGGTCATCCCGGTACGGAACCGAGATGTGAGCGGATAGGCGACCGCAGTCTTGATGGCGGGAACGATGCGGCCGAACCGGCTCCCGAGGCTGGCGAGTGCGGGCAGGATAATGTCGGCGTTGTAGACGACGATGAACACGCCACAGGTAACCATCACGACGCCGCTGAGGAAGAACATCTCGATGTCACCTTCGAGCGGGCCGGTCACTGCCTCCAGCCATTGGCTCGGCGTGTACCAAAGCATGAGCAGCAAGGCGCTCGTCACCGTGAACGCTGCGCGCTCGGAAATGCCGAAATAGCGCAGGGTAACGGCGGCCCAGAGGAAGAGCGTCGAGACGCCGAGCAGGAAAAAGAACGAGCTGTCACGGTCGAGACCACCGTACGTAAGGGCGACCCCCGCAATCCCGAATGCGATCGCAGTCGCTGCCGTCCACGGTACCCGGACGCGCCAGGTTTGGAGCATGGCGACGAGGAAGGCGAGGGGCCAGACGACGAGCGCGGCGGCGGCGAGCCAGAGCGGGAGTTTATCCGGCTTGCGGTCTCGCGTGATTCGTACGAGGAGCAGGGCAATCGCATACCAAGGGAGTACCAGCACCCATCCGAGCACGGGCACGAACACACCGACGAGCCACGGCCAGCGTGGCGCCGGCTCGCCGGTGCGGCGGCTTCTCGGCCCGGCGACGTCGCTGTTGCGCAGGACGTAGAACCACGGGCTGACCAGCCCGATGACGACCAACGGGAGACCGAGAACGAGCCCCGGCACTCCAAAGAGGAGGAAGGCGACACCAATCGGTAGGCTGTAGGCGGCAATTCCGTTGACTGCCGCACGGTAATAGCCCCGCCACGTGGAAGCTTCCGGGTCGATCGGGCTCGTCTCGGGCAAGTCGCGGATGGCCGCCGTGATGTTGATTCGGCTCGCGCGCCAGGATGCCATCAGGATCACGAGGAAGGTCGCGATGATGCCGAGGCTGAAGGCAGTCACCATACTGCGGAGCGTGAAGCTGACGGTCAGGTCGAGCCCGAGGCTCTCGCCACCGAAGTACTCGATGATGCGCACCATGGCGACCGTGACGGCCATGCCGGCGAAGAGGCCGACGACAGCCGAACCGAGGTCATAGCCCATGCCTTCCGCGAGGAACGACTCGACGATCTGTCGCCGCTTCGCTCCAACAGCCCGTGCCATGCCTATCTCCGGCTTCCGCTCGGCGGCGAGCATCACGAAGATCAAAAAGATGAGCAGGATGCCCGCTGCGATCGAGAAGAGACCGAACACGACAAAAACGGCGGTGAATGCGGAGCCAACGAGCTCGGCGGTGTCGACGAGCTGCTTCTTGAGGGGGATGACCTGGTAGGGCGTTCCCTCGAGCAGTCGCTCCAGGCGGTCGGTGGCGGCATCGGAGCGAGCCAGCCCCGCGTGCGGCCCCCCAACGTTCGAGACCAGGACGCCATCGGCGACATCGCCACGGCCGGTGAGTTCGGTGAAGGTGGCGAAGTCGACCGCTCCCCCTCGCATCGCGAACGGGTCGGCCGCGCCGGAAAGGACGTTCGACGGCGTGATGGCAGCGACCGTGAATTCCACCGGGGTACCTTGGTAGAACAAGACGACGACGTCTCCCACGCGGGCGTCGATCTGTTCGGCAAGATCCCTGTTCACGGCGATGGCGTTCCCAGATAGCTCGACTGGGGCGCCCGCGAGATCGCGAAGACCTCCGAGCGCAGCCGCGTCTTCCTTCCGGAAGGCGACGATCCTGGCCGATGGTTCGTTCAGACGGGTCCTGGTGTTGACGATCGGAAGGGTTTCGCGCTGAAACGGAACGACCGCCTCGATGTTGGGGTCGCCAGCGAGCTGCTCCTTCCAGGCATCGACGGTCGCGAGTGGGATAACCTGCGCCTCGCGCGGCGCCGGATTCTTCTCCACGTCCCAGTTGATGTATTCGTCGGTCTCGCCCAGGATTCCGTAGACCTGGGAGCTTACCGAGGAGGTAAGGGTATCCCCGGTGCCGAACGCCGCGCTCATGATGAGGGTCGAGAGCATCAGCCCGATGATGATGAGGGCCGTCTGTGCCCGGCGCCGGGGGATGTTTCGCAGGCCAAGTTTGAACATCACCGGGTTTCGCCAGGCGATGTAGCCGATCGCGACGAGTATCAGCGCGGTCAGAGCCACGCACACCGAGGCGATGAGCGTCATCGAAACGCCGAAAAGTTCGTTCATCGTCGTTTACTCCGCGCCGCCAGCTGCGACGAAGGCCTCCATCGCTTCACGGCTGTCTTCTCGGACAATTTGTCCATCAGCCATGTGAATGGTGCGGTGGCAGCGCGCAGCGACCTTCGGGTCGTGCGTCACGATGACGCAGGTCTGATGCTCCGCTGCGTTGAGCTCGACGATCAGGTCCATGATGTCGTTGGCTGTCTTCGAATCGAGCGCGCCGGTCGGTTCGTCCGCCCAGACGATGGACGGGTGATTGACGAGTGCGCGGGCGATGGTGACACGCTGGCGCTGGCCGCCCGAAAGCTGCGCTGGCCGCTGGTTGGCCCACGCGCGCAGTCCGACCCGGTCGAGAGCCTCGAGCGCCTTTTCTCGTGCGACCTTCGGCTTCGTGCCCGAAACGATGAGCGGAAGCTCGACGTTTTCTACGGCGCTGAGAACGGGCAGGAGGTTGTAGGTCTGAAAGACGAACCCCATGTCCCGCGCCCGAAATTCGGTTCTCCGGTCGTCGGGCATGTGGGCGATGTCGTGTCCAGCGATGAACACCTCTCCGGAGTCGAACTCGTCGAGCCCCGAAAAACAGTTCAACAACGTGGTTTTCCCGCAGCCTGACGGCCCCATGATCGCGACCATTTCGCCGCGCCGGACTTGGAGACTCACCCCTCGCAGCGCCTGGACCTGCACGGTGCCGGTGTCGTAGGTCTTTACCACGTCCCGGGCATCGATGACGATGTCGCTCCCAAAGTCAGTCATCAGATTCAGCCTCCAGATTGGTCGTTACGTAAGACGCCTGCCACGAATCGTGATTTCGAGCGCCAGCGTCGCGCCTGTGCTTCGCGGTGCCCCCCGGGCAGGCCCTGGACGTCGTCAAGCCGCCAGTGTGACCTCCATGGCGAGAGCCCGGCCGTCTTCATCGAACCCCCACGCCTTCCATCGTCGGGCTTCGCGGGCGAGAAGGTTCCGGTCATAGGTCATCCTGGGGCGGAGCCCGAGTGGAAACTGGGATACGTTCGCAGGTCCGAGTCGCAAGAGCTGGGTACGAGCGGCGTCGAGCTCTCGGGCGATGGCGTCGACATCGAATCCCATCGCGCCTTTCGGCTCGCGGTACGGCCCGAGGTAAGCCAGGGCGGTTGTGAGGAGTCGCACCGCGCCGGGATACCGACGCCGTTCGAGGTGAACGTAGGCGGCCGCCGCTTGGATCAGCCCCTTGTACAGGTCGCGGATGGTGCCCCGCTCGAACTGCCAGACTTCCTCGAGGTGCTCGTGCGACTCGTAGAACCGACCATCGTTGAAGTCCTCGCAGAACCGGTCGAGTGCCTCTGGTACGACCAAGACCCGGGTAACGAATTGCTTCTTCCCCATCTCTAAACCCCTACCTTACAGGTTGAATGTTGCTGACCCAAAGCCCGGAACCCCTCAGAATGGCGCCTGCTGACTATTTTTGACAGGAGTACGGCCGTGGCCGACGCCCACCATACGCCGAATAACCCCGACGCTGCCCCGATGCACACCGATGTGCGCGAGAGTTTCGACCCTGGGGCGGTCGCGTTTTGCTATGTCCTCACGTTCCTCGCGCTCGCCGCGGGGATCGTCTCGGGGCTCGTCTTGATCAACGAATAGGCATTCGCTGGCTTACCAGCCAGTATTTTCTCGCGGACTTCACGTAAGTTCCGGTTCTTGTCGCTCGTCGCTGTGTATCATCCGCCAATGGACGCCTCCTCCGCGCGCGCCCATCCTGGGGATAGAGTCCTGCTGCGGGCCACGAAGTTCGATGGTGCGGCCCACTGGATTCAGCCGTTCCGCGTTCTCTCCGACGATGGGAATCTGCTAGTCACCTCCTACCGCGCGCGCACCCCGATTTACACGTCCCGGGGGGAGTTTCGTTCCCCTTACGATTCCGTGGTCTACTTTTGGCGAGACCGCTGGTACAACGTCTTTCGGCTCGCGCGCCCGGGCTGCTCGACGGCCCTGTGGTACTGCAACGTCACCACGCCGCCCACGTTCGACGGCTGCCAGATTGGATATGTAGACCTGGATCTCGACGTGAAAGTCTATCCGGGCGGGTGCATCGAGCTGCTGGACGAAGATGAGTTCGAGCAGCATCGCCGGGAGTACGGGTACCCGGCGGATATCGTCGACCGAGCCTGTGCGGCAGCTGCCGAGCTGATGGAGCTGGCGCGCGCCGGCCGCTTTCCCTTCACGTGGGGCTACCAACCGATGCGCGAACGCACCGGTCCCCGTACGCTTTAGTCCGGATGACCGATACACGCACCATCAGGTCTTACCTCGAATCGCTGGTCGAGGAAGCGACCCGCGCTGCCGTGGCGGCAGGCGACCTGCCCGATATCGCCCTGCCCGGGCCAGCTCTGGAACGCCCCAAAGACCCAGCCAACGGCGATTTCGCCTCGACCCTTCCCTTGCGGCTCGCACGAGCCGCGATGCGTCCACCGATCGAGATTGCGAACGCCATCGCGAAGCACGTTCCGGCTGACCCCGTCATCGAGCGGCCTCACGTCGCGGCCCCTGGCTTCATCAATTTCACCCTCTCGGCCGGCTTCCTCCAGCAGCAGGTCGAGCACATCATCGCGGCTGGCCCGGAATACGCGGATCCAGACATCGGTCAGGGCCGGAGCGCCCAGGTCGAGTTCGTCTCAGCCAATCCGACGGGGCCGCTCCATGTTGGCAATGGGCGCGGAGCGGCGATCGGTGATGCGCTCGCGAACGCGCTGGAAGCAGCCGGCTACCGTGTCGAGCGGGAGTATTACATCAACGACGCCGGGACTCAGACGGACTACTTCGCGGAAACGCTGTATGCGCGCTATCAGCAGGCCTTCGGCCGGGATGTAGCGCTCCCGCCGGATGGCTACCCGGGCACGTACATGGTCGAGCTTGCCGAAGAGGTGAAGGCTCGCCACGGCGACGGCTTCCTGCGGCCGCCCGGCGAGCCCGTTCCCCCCGAGCTCGCCGAGCTCGGGATCGAACTGATGGTCGACCGCATTCGACGTACCCTCGAAAACTTCGGTGTCCGCTACGACCGCTGGTACTCCGAGAAGTCGCTCTACGAGCCGGGCGGTGCCTACGAACGAGCGATGGCCATCCTGCGCGAGAACGGCATGCTCGTCGAGCGCGATGGAGCGCTCTGGTTCGCCTCGAGCGAACTGGGCGAAGACAAGGACAACGTGGTCGTGCGTTCCGATGGGCGCCCTACCTACTATGCCTCGGACATTGCGTACCACTGGGACAAGTTCGTCCGCCGCGGCTTCCACCTGGTCATCGACGTCTGGGGAGCGGACCACCACGGCCACGTTTCGCGCCTGAAGACCGCCACCAAGGCTGTCGGCGCCGATCCCGACGCCCTGCACATCCTGCTCTACCAGCTGGTTACCTTGAAACGCGGCGGCGAGGTTGTCCGGTTGTCGAAGCGCAGTGGCGAAATCATCACGCTCGATGAGCTTATCGACGAAGTTGGAAGCGATGCCGCGCGTTTCTTCTTTCTCCTTCGCTCACCGGGTGCCCAGATGGACTTCGACCTGGACCTCGCCGTTCGCCAGTCGTCGGAGAATCCCGTCTTCTACGTGCAGTACGCGCATGCTCGCCTTTGCTCGATCCTCGAGCGGGCCCGGGAGCAGGGCCTCGGCCCAGAAGGGGGGGACGTCTCGCTGCTCACGGCCCCTCATGAACTGGCCCTCGTCCGCGAGATGATGCGTCTCACGGACGTGATCGAGCTCGTCGCAACGCGTTTCGAACCCCAACACCTCCCACATTACGCTCAGGAACTCGCCACGGCCTTCCACGCGTTCAATGACGCGTTCAAACAGCAAAACGACCCCTCATTGAAGGTCATCACCGAAGACCAACGTCTTAGCCGGGCCCGGTTGCGGCTCGTGCTCGCTGCCCGTATCGCTCTCGCGCGCGTCCTTGCGCTCATGGGCATGTCGGCTCCGGAGCGGATGTGAGGGCCCGCGCTCGCGGCACGATGATTTCCCCCGCTTCTGGCGTGCCGAATCGGTCGCTCGGTTGCGTGCCGTGCTGCGCGACCGCCCAAGCCGCTAACGCGCAGAGGGCGGCGTCGAGCCGGTCTTCCAAGGCCTTGGCGGCTCGCCCTTCGAGGCAAGCGGTTTCCCGGCGGGCCAGCGTCGAAACGTCGAGCTCGAATCCGAGTTGGCCAGCTGCGCGCTCGAGGAGGGCGTGGTAAGCGGCCAGGCCCTCCCGACGACCCGCGAGCGTTCCGCGCTTGTAGACCGGCGGGCGGTCGGCCCCGAGTAGTGTCACGGTGAGTGCTCGGGGAAAGGTCTCGAACGCGAAGCGCCCCTCGGCTAGCGGCCTGCTCGGCGGGGCGAGTGCCCAGCCCGCCCTGCGGAGCTCGCGTCCGAGCTTGGGGCCGGCGGTGAGTCCTTTGCGCTCGAGAAAGTCACCGCCGACGTGGTAGGCCAGAATGCCGTGATGGCCAAGTGCTGCTCGCAATTGGTTCTCGGCGCGGCGGCTTGGGCCCACAATCAACGGTGCGTCGATCGCCGCGACAACGCCTCCCGGCAGCGCTTGGAGCCACGCGGCGATCTCGTCCGGCGTCAGCGTCGCGGTCCATGTCCGAATCGTCGCCGAGGACTGGGCGTCGATAAGGGCGAACCCGGACGGTCTCCTACCGGTCCACGAGAGGTCGATGCCGACGCACCGCATATCGCCACGGTAGCCCACCGCCACTTCCCTATGCCACCATGGTGGCGATGGGACAACACGCCGGCGCTGGTGACCTCCCCGTCTCGGTCAGCGGACGTCCGGCGATCGACGTGGCCCGCGAATGCGCTCGCACGGCACGCGACATCATCCGAGCCCGGGTCGCCAATACGACGATCACTGGGGTGAAGGGTCGCGGGAACGTCGTTACCGCGACAGACTTCGAGGTCGAGCACACCATTCTCGGTCTGCTCCAGCGGGAGTATCCGGGGCACGCGGTCCTGAGCGAAGAGACAGCATCGGCAACGGTGTCGGATGGCTGGATGTGGGTGGTGGATCCGGTCGATGGAACGAAGAACTTCTCGCGTGGCCTCCCGATGTTCGCATTCACGATCGCGCTTTGCTGCAAGGGCCGTGCGGTCCTCGGCCTCACGACACACGCCTTGACCGGTACCGAAGTCGTCGCTTTGGAGGGAGCTGGCTGCCGAGTCGACGGCGTCACTGCTCGACTGAGCGGTTGCTCCCGAGTGGCGGATGCCGTGGTTGCCATCGACCTCGGGTACGATGCTGGTCGCGCCCGAGACCAACTCGACCTCGCCCGGCGCCTCTGGCCGGGCATGCAGTCGCTTCGTATCCCGGGCTCGGCAGCGCTCGGCTTCGCGGGGCTCGCAGCCGGGTGGTGGGACCTTTACATCCACGGCGACCTGCAACCATGGGATCTCGCCGCCGGCCTCGTCATCGTCCGAGAAGCCGGCGGTACGGTCGTCGAGTGGGATGGGCGTCCCGCCAGCCTCCGATCACCTGCCGTCCTCGCGGGGGCCGAACTGGTCGTGGAGGATCTGCTCCGGTTGGCCGTGTCCAGCGATGCGGAGTAAAACTTCCGAACACCAGAAAACTCCGAGCCGGGGCTCCTGACGTGACCGCTATCTCCGAGATCGCCCACCAGTTCATCGATGACCTCGCCGATGCCGACCCGGTTGGGGCGACCCTGATGGGCGTCCCCGGCCGCGACCATTTGCTCACTGACTATGACCCGGAGGGATTCGAACGCCTCGCCGACCTACGGAGGAGGTACCGGCACCTTCTCACCTCAGTGCAAACGGAGCACGACCGTGACCGAATCGCGCGGGACGGGATGCTCGAGTACCTCGAGCTTCGGGATGCGCTCCACGATGCGCAGGAGCACTACTACCTCAGCGGATTCCGCAATCCGGCGACCACGATGCGGATGGTTTTCGACCTGATGCCTCGGGAGTCCATGGACGACTGGGCGACCGTCAAACAGCGAATGGCGGCCTACCCGAGCGCCATCGGGAAGTACCGGGTGTTACTCGAGCACGCATTGGAGCGGGGCATCCGAAGCCCGCGCCGTCAAGTCTCGGAAGCCATTCGTCAGCTGCGCGCTTATGGCGGCGCCACCGGGACGGCCTATTTCCTCACCCTCGCTTCAGCGGCTCCCGAAACGCTCCCCGTGAGCTTGAGAGACGAACTGGCACGCGCTGCGGAGGGTGCCTCGCAGGCCATGCTGGACCTGGCAGATTACCTTGCCGGTTCCGCGATGGAAGCGGCGACCGAGCGCGATGGCGTCGGCGAAGACCGCTACCAGCTCTCGTCGCAGGCTTTCAACGGCATCGAACTGGACCTCAGGGAGACCTACGAGTGGGGTTGGGAAGAGCTCGACCGCATCGAGCGGGAGACGATCCGTACCTGCGACCGGATTCTCCCAGGTGCGTCCATCGCGGAGATGCGCGAGTTCCTCGAGTCCGACCCGGCGCGGGCCATCGAGGGAGTGGACAACTTCCGCCGATGGATGCAAGAACTCCAAGACCGAACGATCGCCGAACTCGACGGCCGGCATTTCGACATTCCCGCTCCCGTTCGCCGCATCGAAGCCATGATCGCACCGCCGGGCGGTGCCCTGGCCATGTACTACACGAGCCCCTCGGAGGACTTTACTCGCCCAGGGCGAACCTGGTACCCGACTGGGGGAAAGACAAGGTTCCCGCTTTGGGGAGAGGTCTCCATCGCTTACCACGAAGGCGTACCCGGGCACCATCTCGAGCGGGCCAACGCCAAATACCTTTCTGGGACGCTCAGCCGGTTTCAGCGCCTGCTGGGGGGAACTTCAGGCTACATCGAAGGCTGGGCGCTTTATGCCGAACGCCTCATGGCCGAACTCGGCTATCTCGAAGTCCCCGAGTATTACTTTGGAATGCTCCGCGCTCAGGCCCTCCGAGCGGTCCGAGTGATCGTCGACATCGGTATGCACCTGGAACTGGAAATTCCGGCAGGGCAGCCGTTTCATCCCGGCGAGCGCTGGACGGCCGAACTCGGCCAGGAGTTCTGCAACGAACGCTCGCAGTTCCCGGTTGAGTTCATGGAGAGCGAAGTTGTCCGCTACCTCGGAATGCCGGGGCAGGCAATCAGCTACAAAGTCGGCGAGCGCTGCTGGCTCTCGGCCCGCGAGCACGCGCAGCGTCGCCTCGGCCCCGCGTTCGACCTCAAGGCCTGGCACAAGGCGGCTCTCGACCTCGGACCAATGGGGCTTGCCCAAATGCTGCGCGAGCTCGCTCGGTTGACGGGCGGACCTTCCCCGGCCGCCTGAGCCGCCGTAGACTTCCGGCCCGTGAAATCGGAAATCGTCGCCATTGGCACCGAGATCTTGCTCGGCGAGATCGTGGATACCAACAGCGCCTGGATCGCCCAGCGCCTGCCCGAACTCGGCATCGATCTCCTCTACACCTCGGTAGTCGGGGACAACCTCGGGCGCATCGTCGAGACGCTCGACCGGGCGTGGCATCGCTCCGACCTCGTCATTACCACGGGCGGTCTCGGACCGACGGACGACGACCTGACGCGGGAGGCAATCGCGCGTGTGCTCGGAGAGGATGTCTATGTCGATCCCGGGCTCGAGCGGCGAGTCCGCGCGTGGTTCGAGGGGCGCGGTTATCCCATGCCCGAGTCGAATATCAAGCAAGCATGGCTTATCCCTAGCGCGCGCCCCATCGAGAATCCCCGCGGCACCGCTCCCGGCTGGTGGGTCGAACGCGATGGACGCATCATCGTGTCCATGCCGGGCGTTCCCGCCGAGATGGAGCGGATGTGGCTTCGAGAAGTACAGCCCCAGCTCGAGCAGCGTTTTGCCGGCGAGGTTCTGGTGACTCGTACCCTCAAGACGGTCGGCCTCGGTGAGGGCACGGTCGACGAGATGGCGCGGCCGCTCTATGCCACCCCAGGCATCGGAATCGGCACCTACGCCCGCGCGGATGGCGTCCACCTTCGAATCGGGGCCAAGGCCCCAACGCGCGAAGAGGCCTGGGCGCGGATCCGTCCGGTCGAGGAAGCGCTCGAACGCATTTTCGGTAACGCGATTTGGGGCAAGGACGACGACACCTTCGAAGGTCACATCGCAGACTTGATGCACGAGCGGCGAGCGACGCTCGCTGTCATGGAGTCGTGTACCGGCGGCCTGCTCTCGAGCACACTGACCGACGTTCCGGGTGCGAGTGGCTACTTCGTCGCCGGGCTTGTCACGTACCAGACCGAGCAGAAGGTCGCGTTCGGTGTCCCTGCCGAAGTCATCGCCGAGTACGGAGTCGTATCGCCGGAGACTGCCCGAGCGATGGCGTCGGCGGTGCGCGAGCGCATCGGGACGGACTACGGCGTCGGTGTGACTGGCGTCGCCGGACCGGACCCACAGGATGGCATCGCGCCTGGGACGGTGCACGTCGCCGTGGCGACGCCTGACGGGGAAACCTACGTGATTTCGACCGCAATGAACCAGGGCCGCCAGGCGGTCAAGCGGCGCGCAGTGACGACGGCGATGCTCCTGCTTCGGCGTGCGCTCCTTGGTCAACTTGCGGGGCGGCCAGCCTGACGTTCGAGTAGTTCGGGTAGCGCGTCCGCGATGGAGGCCACGCGCCGGATGTTCGATCCGGTGAGCCAGCGGTTCCTTCGCCAGTCGACGAGGAAAATGGTCGGCACGAGCTCCGCGAGCCAAGCCGCGGTGAATGGGTCGTCTTCGAAATGGGCCACCGGAGCGAGTTCGCCGACGACGCGCACTTTGAACTGGGCCGACGTTTCAGCCGGGGACGGACGCATGTGGAGTTCCGGCACGTGCCCGAGATGCGTCCGGAACCACCGTTCCGTGAAGCGGCGTGCCTGCTCGCCGCGGGCTGTGACGACCACGCAGCGATACACGGCCTCGAGTCTCGCGAACGCCTCGAGCGCGCGAGGCATCGGCTTCCGCCCAATGTAGCGCCATCGCTCCGTGAGCCAGAGCAGGCCCGCCTTCCCTTGGGCATCGCGCCGTTTGCGCCGACCCGAACCCGGGTTGATGCCCAAAGGAGGTCGGCAAAGCACACCGTCGAGGTCGAACGTCAGCAGGCGCTCGGACACGCCGAAGAGCGTACCCGGTCTGGCGCGTAGGGACCTGCTTTGGCAGCGTGGTCGCCGGATGGACGTATTGACTGGCCTCGGGCTGGCCTCTGCTGCATTCGCCGCGGGCGCCATCAATGCCGTCGCAGGCGGAGGCTCGTTGGTCAGCTTCCCGGCACTGCTGGCCGCCGGCTATCCATCGAAGGCGGCAAACGTCACCAACACCGTCGCGCTTTGGCCGGGATACGTCGGCGGGAGTATCGGGTACCGGGGCGAGCTCAGACGACAGCGCGGGCGGATCGTGGCTCTGGCTGTTCCGAGCGTCCTCGGGGCACTCGCAGGGTCGACGATCCTGCTCGTCACGCCGGATTCCGCCTTCGACGCCATCGTTCCGTTTCTCATCCTTTTCGCCTGCGGCGTGATGGCCTTTCAGGGTCCACTCGCCCGCCTTGCGCGGACGCCGCGTTCGCGGACCGAGAAGGAAGCGCCCGTGACCCCGGCGGTCTACCTGACGGTGTTCGTGCTGGCCATCTACGGTGCCTACTTTGGGGGAGGGCTCGGCATCATCATGCTGGCTGCGTTAGCGATTCTCCTCCCCGACGATCTTCAGCGCTCGAATGCCCTCAAGGGGCTTCTCTCGGCCGTGATCAACTTCGCTGCGGTCGCGTACTTCGCGGCCTTCGGGCCCGTCGCGTGGCGGGCAGTGGTGGTAATGGCAGCCGGCGCGCTGGCCGGCGGCTATCTCGGTGCAGGGCTCGCTCGGCGACTTGGGCCGAACCGATTGCGACTGGCCGTGATCGCCTACGGGGTGGTCGCCGCGCTCGTCCTCCTCTGGCGATAGCCTCGCTTTCGCCCGGGGAATCGGCCGCAGCTATACTTGCATCCACGTCAAACCCCCAGGAGCTCGCCATGCTGTTTTCCGTTCGGCTGGTTTCCCGGCAGCCGCACGATATGCCCTCCGACCAGTGGCAGGCGCTCGTTTCCGAGCAGCTCCGCGCCGTGCGTGCCCAGTACGACCAGGGCAAGATTCGTGCCATTTACCGTGAGGCCGGCGTTGGCGTCCTCGCCATTTACGACGCTACAGACGCCAGGGAGATGGACACGCTGATCGCTTCGCTGCCACTGGCACGGTATTTCGTCGAAACGACGGTCCACGCGCTCTGGGATATGGTCCCTTCACTCCCGCCGGCGTAGCAATATGTCAAGCAATACGCTTTCCATCGAAGACTTCAAGGGAGCGCTCGGATCGTGGGCATCTGGTGTTACGGTGGTAACGACCGAACTCGATGGCCTGGTGTACGGCATTACGGTGTCGAGCTTCTCGTCGCTATCGGTCGACCCGGTGCTGGTGCTGGTGAGCCTGGCCGATTCGAATCAGCTTCCTGGCATGATCCGGCGCTCGGAGCGGTTCGCGGTAAGCATTCTTGCTGCGGGCCAGGAGCCTGTGTCGAAATATTTTGCGACGTCGGGTCGAGAACCAGCGCCCGCGTTTGCCCCGGAAATCTCGACCGAAAGATGGCTAACCGGCTGTCCCCTCATCCCGGGTGCTATCGCACAGCTCGACTGCGAACTCCACGAGGCGCTTCCGGGCGGTGACCACACGATCGTTATCGGAAGGGTCGTCGGTGCACGATACGACCCGGAACGGGCGCCGCTCGTGTACTTTCGCCGCGCCTATCGCTCACTCGCGGGGGTTTAAGCTATGGCCGTCAAAGTCCTCATCGAGCGTCGCGTGCTGCCTGGCCATGAGCGCATCATCCTCGATCTGCTCCGCCAGCTACGCATCCGCTGCCTCGATGAGCCGGGGTACATCTCGGGCGAGACTCTTCGCGATAGCGACGACCCGCACAACATCATCGTTATCAGCACCTGGTTCGGTCTCGGCGATTGGAAGCGCTGGTCCCAATCTCCCGACCGACGAGACTTCGAGGCGCGGATTCGCCAGCACCTCGCCGCGCCGGAGCGGGTGCGGGTACTGCTCGAAGGTCTTTCCGAACAACTCTCGGGAGCCTGAACTGTTCACTCGGTCAGCGGAAACTTTGCGCAATTCTGCACAAGCGGGGTAGTATCCCGTCCGGAGGTTTCGCCGTGTCACCTGCCCTGGCTTTCCTTGGAGTTTCCATTCTCGGCACGTGGGGGATTGCGAGTATTGGCCTCATTGCCGGGGGGATCATTCTGTTGTTCTTCCCTGGCGACCCGGTCACTGCGTCGGACAACACGCTGGGTGGCATCGTCCTGCTGGTCGCTGGGCTGGTCTCCGGTGGGCTGATGCAAGTTGTCGTCGCGCCACTGCTCGGGCTCGACGCGCCGGTCCCTATCCGAGCTCGCGAGATTCGTCCGCATACCGAAATGACCCGCTGGGCCCGTGTGGGCCTGTTGCGCGAGCTGCCCGATGGGATGCCCAAGGAAGTTCGGGCTCGTGCTCAACGGGTCGTGCTCGTCCGCACCGGCGATAACGTCCACGCACTGAACGCGCTGTGCTCCCACGCTCGGCTGCCGCTGGCGGGCTTTCCGGGTTCTCCCATTCGCCCGGAGCCAGTGCGCGACAACTGCGTGATGTGCCCGTTCCATGGTGCACGGTTCGATATCTCGACAGGCAAGGTTGTACGCCAGCCGTTCTCGTCGCAGTTCAACAACGAGCATCCCTTCCTGGGTGGTATCCAGTCGAAGATTTTCAAGCTCCTGCGCTTCATCCCTATGCCGTACCAGGCGTTCCCTGTTCCTCGGTTCGCTCGGCCGACGCTCACCGCTGAGGACCTTCAGACGTACCCCGTGAAGGTGGAGAACGGCGAAGTCTACGTCGGTCTGCCGCGATAAGTACCCCTTCCGCCGATGAGTGGCGTCAGGCATGCTCGGTGCATGCCTGACGTTCTTTCCTGGCGGAAACGCTTCCCGATCCTCGCCAACAAGACGTACTTGATCAATAACTCGCTCGGGGCCATGCCGGACTCGGTACCGGCGGCTCTTGCCGAGTACACGAACCTTTGGGCGACCGAGGGCGTCGTGGCGTGGGACACGTGGCTCCCCGAGGTCGCGCGCGTGGCGTCAATCTTGGAAGACATTGCGCACGCTCCGCGCGGTTCCATGACGATGTGCCAGAACGTGACGAACGCGGTTGCGGAGCTCCTTTCGTGCCTCGAATACGAGCCGCCGCAGAACCGCATCGTCCTCTGTGCCGGCGAATTCCCCACCATCGAGTATCTTGTCCACGGGCAGCGCGCGCTCGGAGCCGAGGTCGTCCGCGTCGGAGGGGACCCGCTCACCTTTCCAGCTGAGGAGCTCGTCGAAGCCATCGACCAGCGAACGCTTCTGGTCGTCGTTTCGCACGTCCTGTTCCGGACGGCTGAGCTCGTCGATGTCCGCCCGATCATCGAGCGAGCCCACGCCTTCGGAGCACTCGTGTTGCTCGATGTGTATCAATCGATGGGTGCCGTTCCATTCGATGTCACCGAACTCGGGGTAGATTTCATGGTGGGCGGGTCCGTGAAATGGCTGTGTGGCGGTCCCGGAGCTGGCTACGTCTACGTTCGACCCGACCTCGTCGACCGGCTCGAGCCTCGGATGGTTGGCTGGTTCTCGCATGCCCGGCCCTTCGGATTCGAACCGCCGCCCGTCGATTTGGCCCCCGGCATCGCCCGGTTCACTGGCGGGACGCCCAACATTCCCGCCTACTATCAGGCGCGGGAGGGGTATCGCATCATCCGGGAAGTTGGCGTGGATGCCATCCGCGCGAAATCGCTGCACCAGACGACGCTCCTGATCGAAGGTGCCCTCGAGCGCGGCTTTATGGTTCGCACTCCGCTGGATCCTGCCCGGCGCGGAAATCACGTGACGGTGGACCTCCCCGCCGCCGACCGCGTGAAGGACGAATTGATTCGGCGCGGCTTCGTCGTCGACCACCGTCCTGGAGCGGGTATTCGTATCGCTCCGCATTTTTTCAACACCGATGACGAGTGCGTTGCAGTGCTCGAGGAGATGCGTGCGATCGTGCAGGGTGGGTTGCCTCAGGAGTAGCGGAAAAACCCGCGCCCGGTCTTTCTGCCGAGGTGGCCGAGGCTTACCAGACGACGCAGCAGGGTGGGCGCCTTGAACCGTGGCTCGCCGTACTCCTCGAACATGCTTTCGGCAATCGCTTTGAGCGTATCGAGGCCGATCAGGTCGGCTGTCGCGAGGGGACCCATCGCGTGGTTCAGCCCGACGCGGCAGGCGAGGTCGATGTCCTCAGCGGAGGCGACGCCCGTCTGGAGGAGCTCGATGGCGTCGAAGATGAACGGAACGAGGAGCCGGTTGGCGATGAACCCGGGGGTGTCCTTTACCTGAACGGTTACCCTATCGAGCTGCTGGCATAGCTGGAGTGCGTCCTGAAGCGTCTCTTCCGTGGTGGACGCCGTGGAGACGATCTCGACCAACTTCAGCGCCCATGGTGGGTTGAAGAAATGGAGGCCGATGACCCGCTCGGGGCGGCCGGATGCTGCGGCGAGGTCGCTCAGCGGTAGTGAACTCGTGTTGCTGGCCAGGAGCGCATCCGGGCGACAGACTTCACCGAGCCGGCGGAAGATGCGCGACTTTACGTCGAGGTCTTCGACCACTGCCTCGATTACCGCTTCAGCGCGGGCCACCGACGTCAGCGAATCGATATCGGCGGCGCCGTGGAGACGCTCGCTCGCCGCTTCGGCCGATGCCTGGGTGATTCGGCCCCGTTCCGCTTCGCGGGAGAGCCTGGAGCGAACCCCCGCGATGGCGCGGGCAACGCGCTCTTCATCGACGTCGACCAAGGTGACTTCGCACCCGTGATAGGCCGCGACCTGCGCGATTCCGCTCCCCATGAGTCCAGCCCCGATCACCCCGAGCTTCTCCACCCGCATGTTGTCCTCCGTGGACTATGGATAGATACATGCGATGTATCGCAGGGTATGCGGTTGCGGTCAAACTCGCCCGCCATCCAGGAAACCCCTTCGCACCGGCCGAACGAGTTGCTACGATGCGCCCCGCTCAATCGCACAGGCGAGGAACGGAGCATGGAGAAGGTACGCTGGATCGAAGACGCCCCCTACAACCCGAAGGCGTCGTTTTGGACACGCGCGAATGTCGGCGAAGTGCTCCCCGAACCTCCGAGCCCAGCTGGCTGGGATCTCGTCTTCGCGAATGGGGGCACGATTCGCGGCTGGCGGGACTGTGCCGTCAACCGCCTGGGCGTCGGCGATGACGAACTCGACCCCGACCCGAATCGGTGCGATTTCATCGGGCTCATCGGCGGTTATGGGTACCTCAATGCGACCTGGATCCGGGTTTGGGGCGAACGAACGCCTGGCATGTCTGCCGCCGCTATCGATGCTGCCTATTTCGGCGACCACCCGGACGTCCCACCTTATGTGAAAGAACCATGGCACGAAAACCCGCGAACCACAGCGACCATGGAGCGATGGCTGGCCTGGGTGTTGGGCGACATGGATCAGTCGGAGCTCGAGGCAGACCGCCTGCTCGCCCGACAAGTGCGGGCGGAACGACCGGACCTCACTGCGCTCTCCGATGCCGAGCTCCTCGACCGCGCGGTTTCCATGCGGCCCCTCTGCCGCCGCATGTTCGACCAGCACATCAACCAGAGTGGTGCGGCATCGATCGGGCCGGGCGCCATCGCGGCTATCTGCGCGGGTATCGGGCGGCCGATGGATGCCATGAAGCTCATCGCGGGCCTCGGCGGCGTGGATTCGGCGGCGCCGTCGTACGCGATGTGGGAGCTGAGTCGCCAGGTGCGCGCCTCCGCAGAGTTGAACCGTCAATTCGAAAACGGCCCGAACGGTCTCTACGAGCGCCTCCGTGCTTCGAACCATCCCGATGTGCAGCGGTTCCTCTCAGCATTCGCGGAGTTCCTCGCCGAGTATGGTTCGCGCGGTCCGAACGAGTGGGACATCATGGCGGACACGTGGGAGACGAATCCCGACCTCGCGTTAGCCGCCATCGACCGGATGCGCTTGAGCGGTGACGATGGCTCGCCGGCAGCGAGAAACGCTGAAAGGGTCAGAGAGAGGGAACGCGTCCGAAGCGAGGTTCGCGAAGCGCTCGCCAACGACCCTGCGACGCTGGCTCAATTCGACGCTGCCATGAAGAGCGCCCTGACGTTCGTTCCGGGACGGGAACGTTCGAAGACCAACATCATCCGCGTGATCGAGGAGTCGCGCGTCGCCATGCGCGAACTCGGGAGGCGGGCCGTGGAGCGGGGCCAGCTCGACCGATCGCAGGACATTTGCTTCCTCTTCGAAGACGAATTGCGCGCCTACGTCGAAGGACGCCTCCCCGAGCTTCGGAGCCTTGTCGAGCCGCGCAAGCGCTACTACGACTGGCTGCTCTCGTTGGAGCCACCCTTCATCATCAACGGGACGCCGCCGGAGAACACCACCTGGAAACGCCGAACCGACCATACCGCGACGGTGGCGAAACCCGGGGACGTTATCCAGGGCCTGCCTGGCTGCCCCGGGAAGGCGCGGGGCACGGCACGCGTCGTGCTCGATCCCCTCGACCCGACGGTCCTCGCACCGGGAGACATCCTCGTAGCTCCGATGACCGATCCGGCGTGGACCCCCCTCTTCGTCCCGGCTGCAGGGGTCGTGGTCGACGTGGGTGCAACATTGAGCCACGCCATCATCGTCAGCCGCGAACTGGGCATTCCGTGCGTCGTCTCGGCGACCGATGCGACGAAGCGGATTCCCGACGGGGCGACGGTCGAGGTGGATGGCGATACGGGCACAGTGACAGTGATTGGCGTCCCCTGAAGGCGCGAGTTCCCGATTTGACCGAAAAGCTGGCAGACTACCGCTACGCGAACTCGCCCGATGCCGCCGTGCCCGCTGAGGAGTGCGGAGGCTAGGCACCTGGAGGACCCATGGCCATACCCGAGCAGAGCCTGATTACCGACGAGCATCGCGCTGTGATCGGTCGCAAGAGTGATCCCGTCACGGTCACCATTCGCGAGGAGGACGCGCGGCGAATGCGTGACGTGCTCGGCGACACCGACCCGCGTTACGCTGACGGTACCGGAATAGCACCGCCCTACGTCATCGCCATTCTGGGGGGAGCGCCCCGCCGTGGGATGCCTCAGATTCTTCCGGGCGGGCTCCTGACTCAGCAGGAGTGGCGCTTCTCCCGACCGTTCCGTATCGGCGAGCAACTGCAAGCTATCTCGCAGGTGTACGACATCCGGGATCGCCTTGGCGGGCGCTACGGCTACAGCGTGCTCGTCACCCAAGGTACCGACTACTACGACGTCGACGGCAATCACGTAGCGGCAGCGATGATCACCATCACCCAGTTCGACCCCAAAATGGCCGGCGGGGGCGAGGAATGAGCCAGCGCTTTTTCGAAGACGTCAACGTCGACGACGAACTCGACCCCCTCGAACGGGTACCGACCACCGACATGGCGATCGACTTTTTCGGCCGCGACAACCCGACGAACCCGGCCTTCGCCGACGCCGAAGCCGGCAAACGACTCGGAGTCGGCGGTGCGCTCGTCCCGGGACTCCTGAAGCTCGCCTGGATAACCCAGTACGTGAGCGACTGGGCCGGAACCGAGGGGATGGTCCGGAGTGTTCGGGCAGCTTACAGGCGGCCGGATATCGCCGACCGTCCGCTCGTGCTCGCGGGTCGAGTCGTCGAGAAGCGCGTAGAGGATGGCGCCCACCTCGTCGAGTTGGAAGTGGTAACCCTTGCCGAGGGCCAGCCGAGCACACGCGCGAACGTGCAAGTGCAGCTCCCATCACGGGGCTGAACATCGCAACCCGTCCCATTCCTGCTAGGCTGGTAGTTGCAATTGCAACGAGGTGTGCATCGATGCCAGCCATCACTGCAGAAAACCAGCTCGCCCTTCCGCGCATCGAGAGACCAGGTCCGGAGTCTCGCCCGCGGCCGGCATGGCTGGTGACCACTGCCCGGACGCAGCTCGAAGGGGAAGGGTTCCAGGTTCGCCGTCCGTTTCCTGGGCTCGAAGTCGGCATCGCCGATCCGTTCCTGCTGCTCGACCACATCGGGGCCGTGGAATACGCCCCCGGTGAGGCGAAAGGGGCTCCGTGGCATCCCCACCGCGGATTCGAGACAGTCACCTACATGATCGATGGAGCCCTCGAACACCACGACTCCACCGGTGGCGGTGGTTACATCGCCGACGGTGCCACTCAGTGGATGACAGCCGGTGCCGGCATCCTTCACGACGAGGTCCCTCCGGCATGGCTTGTCCAAAAGGGCGGGCTGTTCCACGGTGTGCAGCTGTGGGTCAACCTTCCAGCGTCCATGAAGTGGTCGCCGCCGCGCTACCAGGATATTGGCGCGCGTGCAGTCACACTCTTGGCGAGCTTCGATGGCGGTGCGCTGGTTCGGCTGATCGCTGGCGAACTGGGCGGTCATCGTGGCCCGGGCGTCACATTCACCCCCATCACCTTGGCCCATGTGACGCTGGCGCCCGGCACGCGCCTGGAAACTCCCTGGCGACGGGACTTCAACGCGCTCGTCTATGCCCTGAACGGGCGGGGCCGCGCGGGCGAGGAGCGACGCCCATTCGGCGAGGGACAGCTCGTCGTTTTCGGAAACGGCGACCATCTGGTGGTCGAGGCCGATGAACTACAGGATGCCCGTTCGCCGAACCTCGACGTCCTCGTCCTCGGCGGACGGCCGATCCGGGAGCCCGTCGTGTTTCACGGTCCGTTCGTGATGAATTCTCGCGAAGAGATCGTCCAGGCAATCCGCGACTACCACGCCGGGCGGATGGGACACATTCCGCCGACCCGCATGGACTTTTCCCACCTAGTCGGTGAGCATATCGACCAGGACCGTGGGGGCACCCGCCGGTGAATCAGCGCGAACGTGTCGCTCGAGCAGCCGCCTTCTTCGAAGGTTGCGACGACCTGCCCTTGCTCTACCGGCTCATCG
The DNA here is from genome assembly GCF_034432735.1 of Tepidiforma sp. Taxonomy (GTDB): domain Bacteria; phylum Chloroflexota; class Dehalococcoidia; order Tepidiformales; family Tepidiformaceae; genus Tepidiforma. The sequence continues at coordinate 20,838 of NZ_DAOUBJ010000108.1, forward strand.
GCGAAGCCGCGCCCAGGGCGAGGAAGTACGTGGCAACACTGCTGGCCCGTGGTGGCGAGGAGACGGTTCCCCCGCCCGCCGACCTTCGTGCCGCCCGTGAAGCTGCTTCGCAGGAAGAGGCACTCGGGACTTTCGAAGAGACGGACGATTTCGCTCTCTTCCAGGTGCTCGCGCGAGCCATCGGGAGGCGAATCGAGGCCCTCGAGATCATCGCGAGTGCGGAATTCCCGGTCGGCACGCGCGTGGTCGTCCCGAAGGCATCGCGCTATCCAGCAGGCGCCCCGGAACTTCCCGGGACGGTCGAGCAGTCGGGCACCCAATTGACCGTTCTGCTCGATAACGGCGAGACCTGGGAAGGGCCGCCCAGCGTCGTGCGACGGGAGGTCACTCGCTGACCCATCGGTCGGTGACGCCCCGAACCGGAGACCGGCTCGTTTACCTGCTCCTCGACGGGGTCCTACTTGCGGTGAACGGCACGATGGGCACATCGCCGTCGGCCAGGTAGAAGCCGTACCCGACGGACCGCTTCCGGACTGGTGATGCAGCGAGGTGCGCTCTAGAAGGCGAGCAGCAGGAGTGGCACTGCGACGATGACTGCGAGGAACACCGCAAGGTGTCGCTGGTTGAGCGTGACCTGGTGCGCCAGCCGGAGAATGGCGCGCGAATAGGGGCCGTAGCAGAACGTCAGGATGAACATGGAGATCGTCGCAACGGAGACCATCTCCGTCATGACGACGGTAAAGGCTGACGCCCCGCCGAGGATGAGTGCGCCCGCGAGCGTATCGATGAAGGTCGTGATGTTCGCCCCCATGACGTACGGGAGCACCTGGTCGCGCTTCAGGTAGCCCTTGAGGCTCAACGGGACCAGGAGCGTCAGCGAGATCGAGACGCTCAAGGTCATCGACGTCACGGCGCCGCCGACGAGGAACATGAACCAGCGGGAACGCACCCGGTGCATGCTGCCATCGAACCGGCTCGAGCCGGCCTCTAGCTGGGGAAGTGCACGATCGAATACCGCGAAGCTTCCGAGCAGGACCAGCACACCCAGACCGAACAACGCTCCGGACGCCAATTGCGCATCCAGCCACCGGACCGGCTCTCCATAGAGGGCGTCGACCCAATCGAGCATTCCTGGCGGTGGGGTGAAGTGCAGCCAGTCGAGCCAGCCATAGTGAAGTGACAGAAGGCCGAGCGCGATCGCCGGCCCTTGAGTGGTAAATGTTGTGAGGAGCGCGATGACCCCGATGGTGAGGCCATCTGGGTTGCGCCGCTTGGCAAGGTAGAGCACATAGCCGACTGCGAGGACGATGAACGAGGCGCCGAGCCGCGACCCACCGATCACCCCGAAGGATTCCGTCTCCGTCAGGACGCCGCCGGCGAGGAGCGTTACCCCGATCGCCGCGACCGGCGAGCCACTCATGGCGCCGTAGGCCAGCAACCAACCGAAACCGACCGCGTTCACGGGGCCCGAGATTGCGAGGCCATCCAGCAGCGGTATCAGCGACTTCGCACCGGTTTTCAAGATCTGGAGGCCGAAGATGAACAAAAAGATGCCTACACCGGCGGTCGCAGCGCGTGCCGCGGGCACGAGCGTCCGGGTGTGCCACGGCCTGGGCGTGGCGTTCGTCAGGGGGAGGGCGCATTCCTCGGCCGCCGGACCTGGCCGCTCCAGTGCTTCGGGACCTGACCTGCCGCTCATTCCGCCGCCTCCACGACGGGGACCTTCAGCTTCCGGATCATCCCTGCCCCTGTCGTGTGGCGAGTCGCCGGGTCGATGATGATGAAAGCGCCGGTCTCGCGGCATTGTGCATACAGGTCAGCCGCGAGCGGTTCCATTGCGCGGAATCGAACCCGCCCGATGTCGTTCAATGCCAGCGCCGGAGGCCCCGGATCCCGCTCGAGGCGGTGGATATCGAGGCGGTCGAGAATCTCCGCTACGACGGCTCGTGTACGCCGCGTCGTGTGCTTGACAAGAATCTGCTGACCTGGGCGCAACGGCGCGGCTTCGTTCATCCAGCAGACGTCAGCTTCGAACAAGCTCGTCGGTTCGATCGGGTCGTTCGCGCGCACGAACATCGCCCCCCGCCCGACGTCGAGCTCGTCCTCGAGCCGGACCGTGACCGCGTCACCGGCTTGTGCTTCTTCGAGCGATTCGTGGAACCGGTCGATCGCGGCGACACGCGTGACGACGCCGAGGGGCAGGACACGAACCGCCTCGCCTCGGCGAATGCTTCCCGCAGCGACGGTGCCGGCATAGCCACGGTAATCGGGGAACTCTCGAGATTGCGGTCGAATGACGTACTGCACTGGAAAACGGAACGGAGCGTCGAGCGCGGGATTCGGCACTTCGACGGTTTCCAGAAACTCGAGGAGCGTCGGACCGCTGTACCAGCCGAGTTCCGGCGCTCGGTGGACGAGGTTCGCCCCGGTGAGCGCTGCGAGCGGCAGCACGGTGACAGCTTCGATACCCAAGGGCGCCGCTGCGGCTCGGCATTCCTCCGCGACTTCCAGGAATCGCCCCTCCGACCAACCGACGAGGTCCATTTTGTTGACGCAGTAGACCACGTGATGGATGCCCAGAAGAGCTGCCAAGGCCGAGTGACGGCGGGTCTGCTCGACGACGCCCTTCCGAGCATCGACGAGAATGAGCGCGAGGTGGGCGGTCGACGCCCCGGTCACCATGTTTCGTGTGTACTGCACGTGGCCGGGCGAGTCCGCGATGATGAACTTCCTCCGCGGCGTCGCGAAATACCGATAAGCGACGTCGATGGTGATGCCCTGCTCGCGCTCTGCGCGCAGGCCGTCGGTCAACAGGGCGAGATTGATCTCGTCGAGGCCCTGAGCCTGGCTAGCGCGTTGGATGCTGGCCAGTGTGTCTTCGAAGACCTGCCGAGTGTCGTAGAGGAGCCTGCCGATCAGCGTGCTCTTGCCGTCGTCGACGGAACCGGCCGTCACAAACCGCAGGAGGTCCACTAGAAGTAGCCCTCCCGCTTCCGGTCTTCCATTGCCGCTTCGGAGAACTGGTCGTCGGCGCGGCTCGCTCCCCGCTCGGTAACGCGGGCCGTCGCGACCTCGGCGATGATTTCCTCGACTGTCCGTGCGCATGACCGAACCGCAGCGGTGCACGTCATGTCGCCGACCGTCCGGTAGCGCACGGTCTCCACGAAACTCCGTTCGTGCGGCAGCTGCGGGAGGAATGGACTTACGGCCATCAGCATTCCGTCGCGAAGAAAGACTTCGCGCTTGTGGGCAAAATAGATGGACGGTATTTCCAGCCCCTCACGGGCGATGTACCGCCACACGTCGAGCTCTGTCCAGTTCGAGAGCGGGAACACGCGCATGTGTTCACCGCGGAGGTGGAGCCCGTTGTACAGATTCCAAAGCTCGGGCCGTTGATTACGAGGGTCCCACTGGCCGAATTCGTCGCGGAACGAGAAGACCCGCTCTTTGGCGCGTGCCTTCTCCTCGTCGCGGCGGGCACCACCGATGGCAGCGTCGAATTGGTGCTGGGCAACGGCTGCGAGGAGGACTGGCGTTTGCAAGCGGTTGCGTGACGCTCGCGGCCCCTTCTCCTCCTGCACCCAGCCTTCGTCGATCGCCTGCTGGACGGACGCGACCACGAGGCGCGCCCGCAGTTCGGCGATGCGTCGATCACGGAATTCGATGACCTCTGGGAAGTTATGTCCGGTGTCGACGTGCATGACCGTAAACGGAAATCGCGCCGGCCAGAACGCCTTTTCGGCGAGTCGGAGTAGGACGATGGAGTCTTTGCCGCCAGAGAAGAGCAAGGCTGGCCGTTCGAATTCGGCGGCAACTTCGCGCATGATGAAAATCGCTTCAGCCTCGAGGTAGTCGAGCCCCGGGTCGTGCTCGACGGGCATCACCGCGTTTGCCGTCATCGCACAACCTCTGCGTTACCGGGAACTAGGCCTCGTAGTTCGAGCAGACGCATCACTTCCGTTGCGCTTTCTTCGACGGAGAGGGCGCCGGTGTCGAGGCGCAGTTCCGGGCTGAGCGGTGGCTCGTAGGGGTCGTCGATGCCGGTGAAACCAGGGCGACGGCCTGCCCGTGCCTCGGCGTAAAGCCCTTTGACATCGCGTGCTTCGCAGGCCTCGAGCGAGGCCGCCAGGTGCACCTCCAAAAAGTGCAGCCCTTCGGCTTCGATCATCGCGCGTGCGGCCTCGCGGGTCGCGCGGTAGGGCGAGATAGCTGCGGTCACGACCGCCACTCCGTTGCGGGCGAGGAGCTTCGCGACGTAGGCGATACGGAGGATGTTGGTGTCGCGATCTTCACGACTGAATCCAAGTCCTTTCGAGAGATGCGTCCGAACCTCGTCGCCATCGAGCACCTCGACGGCGAGGCCCAGTTGGCGCAGGCGGGGCGCCAGGAGTTCGGACAAGGTCGATTTGCCTGCGCCAGAGAGCCCGGTGAACCAGAGCACGAAGCCGCGTCGGTCCGTCATGAACATTCCCCTTTTGCGTTCTGCTCGCCGTGGGCGCTGGTCTGCCCGCCCGGAGCGGCTAGGTGTGAAGTCCGCACTCGTCCTTTTGGAACCCCTGCCATCGCCCGGCCCGCCCTCGAACACCGGGAACCGTGCAGTTGTAACAGCCAATGCTCGCGTAGCCGCGGTCGAGCAATGGGTTGTAGGGAATACCGTGTTCGAGGATGTAGGCCCACGTCTGCTTCTCGGTCCAGTTGGCCAGTGGGTTGACCTTCACGACACCGAATTTCGACGACCAGGAGAGAATCGGCGTCTCGGCCCGCCCTTCGGACTGGTCGCGACGGAGTCCGGTCATCCACGCCGACTTGCCCTCGAGGGCGCGGCGATTTGGCTCGACCTTCCGGAGCTCACAGCAGAGGTCGGGGTCTCGCATCCAGAGGGCCGCCCCGTACTCACGGGCCTGCTCCTCGTGGGTAAGACGCGACTTGTAGACCTGAACGTTGGTGAGCCCGAGGGCTGGTACCGCCCTCCGCATCGTCTCGTAGGTCTCCTCGAATAAGTAGTCCGTATCGAGAACGAAGACGTGCACGTCTGGTTTGAGCAGCGCGACCATGTGGAGGATTGCCATTCCACTGGCGCCGCCGAAGCTGGCACCGACGGAGAGCCCATCCCCGAATGTCTCGACTGCCCATTGCACGATTTCCTGCGGCTCGGCGGATTCGAACCGCTCGTCAAGGGCACGGAGCTCGGCTTCGCTGAAGGCGGGGGCAGCTGCCATGGCACGTCCTTAGCTGACTAACTGGGTCAACTTTATCGATCTCTAGGGTTGTCGACAAGTGGGCAAGTTGATAAAGTTAGTCAGCTTTCTGGCCCGATTCGCTGCGGGCCACTCCCCCGGAAAGGTGGCTGCGATGCCCGACGTTGAAACCATCGTTTACACGAACGAGCCTGGCCGGGTTCTACCCGTTCTCGAAAAGGAGCTGGAGGACTTCCAGACCGAGGCGCGGCGCTTCCTCGACGGCCAATGGGACGAGGCGCAATTCATCGGCTTCCGGTTGAAGCAGGGCGTCTACGGCCAGCGACAGCCGAACGTTCAGATGATCCGCGTCAAACTGCCGTTCGGAGGCGTCACGCCGGAGCAAATGGAGGCCTTCGCGGAAGTCGCCGAGAAGTACGCACCGCTCCGGAAAGGTCACATCACCACCCGCCAGAACATTCAGTTCCATCACGTGCCGCTTCTCAAGGCCGCCGAGGCGCTGTTCGTCTTGGGGCGTGCGGGGCTTTCGACTCGCGAAGCCTGTGGGAACACGGTCCGAAATGTTACGGGGGACCCATGGGCGGGCATTCAAGAAGGCGAGCCGTTCGACCCGACGCCTTACGCTGCGGCCTTTGCCCGCAGGTGGCTGCGCAATCCACTCACCCAGCTCTTGCCCCGGAAATTCAAAGTCGCCTTCACCGCCAACGACAATGACAACGCCATTACGGGGATTCATGATCTTGGCTTCATCCCGCGGATCCGCGACGGTGTGAAGGGATTCACGGTCGTCGTCGGCGGTGGGCTGAGCATCATGCCCCGCAAGGCTCCGGTGCTCTACGAGTTCGTACCGGTCGATGAGTATCTCAAAGTCTCCGAGGCAGTCCTCCGAATCTTCAATCGCGCGGATGAACTTCGGAAGAACCGCGCCAAGGCGCGGATCAAGTTCCTCGTCGACCGTTTGGGCATCGAAGCATTTCGGCAAATGGTCGACGAGGAGCTGGCAGGCGACTGGGCAAAGGGCCGCGACTTCCGCCCCGACCCCCTGCTCTTCGTGCACGACGAAGAAGCCAACGCGCCGGCACGCCGACCCCACTACCAGCAGCCGAACGGCGACCACCGCGAGTTCACCGCGTTCGTCGCTGCGAACGTGCGGGCACAGAAGCAGCAGGGCTTCAGCGCTGTCGAGGTGAAGGTCGCTCGCGGCGACCTCCGGCCAGAGCAGTTCCGGGGGCTCGCCGCCATCATGCGCGAGTACACGGGCGGCTACGCGAGGACGACCATCGGCCAGAACATCGTGCTCCGTTGGGTGCGGGATGAAAGCTTGTACGAAGTCTACCTCCGATTGAAGGAGCTCGGCCTGGCGGATATTGGGGCGCAGAGTATCACCGATGTGGTGAGCTGCCCGGGTACGGACAGCTGCAAGCTTGGCATCACCTCCTCGATGGGGCTCAATCAGGCGATTCAGGAGCGGGTCGAACGGCTCGGCATCACCGACCCTCTCACCCGCAAGATCCACATCAAGATGAGTGGCTGTCCGAACAGTTGCGGGCAGCACCACATCGCGACAATTGGTTTCCACGGCGCAGCGATGAAAGTGGGAGATCATCAGCTCCCCGCGTACCACGTGTTCCTCGGCGGCAACTACGACAACGGCGAGCTGCGACTCGCCCAACAGCTCAAAGTTCGCCTGCCGGCGAAACGTGGTCCCGATGCGGTCGAGCGGTTCATCCGACTTTACGAGGCAGAGCGCCAACCCGGGGAGACCTTCAACGCGTTTTTCGACCGGGTCGGCCCCGAACCGTTCGAAAGGGCGATCGAGGACCTCTGCATCCCGGGCGAATTCAGCGAAGACAACCGGGGCCTTTTCATCGACTGGAATCGGCTCGAGCTGTACCGCCTGCAACGCGGCGAAGGTGAATGCGCCGTCTGACGGAGGCGCTGGCCCTAGTAGCCGGTGAGGTTGGCCCAGGCTAGGTCGAACGGGAGGCCGCCGGCCTGGGATGCCTCGAGCAGCGCGCGGCGCTGTCGGTCCGCTGGAAGCCGGCCGAGGTAGACCGAGGGGTTGATGCTGACCTGCCGGGCGAACCATTCGTGGCGCACGATGATTCCGCAAAAGGCCTCGAAAATCGCGTCGCGGTCCAGATAGTTTTCAAAAATGAAGAGCGAAACGTCGTCGAGTGCGTCGTCGTCCCCTTCGGCGGCTAACCGGTCGACCAGCTCGCCAAGCCAGTCGGCGGTGGCTTCCCAGGCAGCCGCCGCGCCATCACAGCCGCGAGACTCCATCGCTTCCAATGCTGCCGTCATGACGACGAGAAAGGTGGGGAGCCGCCGGACTTCGAATCCCTCCCGCGCCAAGGCACTCCAACGGGCATCATCCTCGCACGAGCCATCGGGAGAAAGTACGGGAATGGCGCCGGCGAGCTCGTTGGCCTCGGCGTCGGGAAGCGTTCGCACCCAGTCCCGAACGATCGAAGGCTCCACCGAGGCGAGGTTGATGACGGAAAGCGCGGCCAGCCTGCGGTCGGGCGGGCCATCCTGCACTTCAGCGACCAGCTCCGGGGTCGTCATTCGACGCATCTCCGCCTCGTGCTGCTGCCACCCGTCGTACTCTTCTGGCAATCGACGCTCCATCTTGCCTTCCAGGATAGTCCCAAGCCGGTCTCGGTCACCTCAGGGGGTTCACCGATGCTAGACTGTGCGTCTATGGAGTTGGGCCAATTCGCTCGCCATCGCCGGCTTCGAAGCACCGAGGCCATGCGCCGGCTCGTGCGCGAGACCGAGCTCACCCCGGCCCACCTCGTGTATCCCTTGTTCGTCGAGGCGGGCCTTCACGGCCGATCGCCCATCGCATCCATGCCGCGTCAGGACCGTCTGGGCCTCGATGCCGTCGCCGAAGAGGCGAAGCACCTGGCGAAGCTCGGTATCGGGGGCGTGATGCTCTTCGGCCTCCCAGAGAGCAAGGACGAAATCGGCAGTGGCGCTTGGGCCGAAAACGGTGTTGTGCAGGAAGCGGCTCGACGGATCAAGGACGCGGCGCCGGAGCTAGTCGTGATCGGCGACGTCTGCCTCTGCGAGTACACCACCCACGGCCATTGCGGCCCTCTCGGCCGCGGCGGTACCGTCGACAACGATGCGGCATTGCCACTATTGGCCCGAACTGCCGTCTCGCTCGCCGCGGCCGGATGCGATGTCGTCGCGCCGAGCGACATGATGGATGGCCGGGTCCTGGCTATCCGGAGGGCACTCGACGAGGCGGGCTTCACGGCGACTCCAATCTTGTCGTACGCCGCGAAGTTCGCGAGCGGCTTTTACGGCCCCTTCCGCGAGGCGGCCGACAGCGCCCCTGCCTTCGGAGACCGGCGCGGCTATCAGATGGACCCTGCCAATGCCCGCATGGCGCTCAGCGAAGTGGTCGCGGACCTCGAACAAGGCGCCGATATGGTGATGGTGAAGCCTGCTCTCCCTTACCTGGATGTCATCCGGGCAGTTCGGGAAATGACGAAGGTGCCGGTGGCGGCCTATAACGTGAGCGGTGAATACAGCATGCTGATGGCAGCGATCGAGCGAGGCTGGCTGGACGCCGACCGTGTCATCGACGAAGCGCTCATCGGGATTCGCCGTGCCGGCGCGGACATTATCATCACGTACCACGCTCGGGAGTGGGCGGCCCGTCGATGACCGACGGACGAGGCCTTTTCCGCTCGATGCGAACGGCGCAGACCTTGTACTCCGGGATCCTCGAGGGCTCGTCGTAGACGTTGTTGGTGAGGAAGTTCGCGGCACTCTTCTGGAGCTTGACGAAGGGCACGAAGATCGAACCCTCTCGAACCGCATCGGTGACCACCGCCTGGCCGGTCAGCTTCCCACGCCGGGATCGCACCACCACGGAGTCTCCGTCGGAAATACCGACGAGGCCGGCATCTCTGGGGTGGACGAGGACGGGCACCTCGCTCATCTGCTCCACGAGGGCCGCTACGCGGCGGGTGATGGTTCCGCCATGCCAGTGGTAGAGCACGCGGCCAGTGTTGAGAACGAGCGGAAATTCTGCGTCGGGAAGCTCAGCCGCGGGCTCGGCTTGTCGGACGGGAAGGAACTTCGCCTTACCACGCGGGAAGCTTTCGGCGTAGAGATATCGGGTGCCTGGGTGATCGAGCGAGGGGCAGGGCCACTGGATACCGCCCTCGCGTTCGAGTCGAGCATAGGTGATTCCACGGAGCTGCGGGGTGAGCCGCGCCATTTCGGCGAAGATCTCCTCGGCCGAAGTGTAGGCGAATTGGTGCTGGTCGACGCCCACCATCGGGGCCATTCGCCGGGCAAGACGACAAACGATTTCCCAGTCGGGACGCGACTCACCTACCGGAGGGATCGCTGGCCGTACCCGCTGGACCCTGCGCTCGCTGTTGGTGAACGTCCCATCTTTTTCGGCGAACGAACAGGCTGGCAGGACCACGTCAGCTAACTGAGCCGTTTCGTGGAGGAACAGGTCCTGCACGACGAGGAACTCGAGGCGGCGAAAGAGTTCCTCGGCATGCGAGAGATTTGGTTCGGAGAGGAGCGGATTCTCTCCGACAATGTACATCGCGCGAATCGCGCCATCCGCGATCCGCTCCACCATATCGGTCGCCTTGATACCTGGCTGCCTGGGGATTCCGGCACCCCAGGCCTCTTCGAACGCTGCAGCTACGTCGTCGGAGTAGGGCTGGTAGCCCGGCAGCGAATCAGGGATGCAGCCCGCGTCGCCGCACCCCTGGACGTTGTTTTGACCGCGTAGCGGCGATATGCCACACCCGGGGCGACCAAGCTGGCCTGCCAACAGGGCGAGGTTGATAAGGCTCCGGGCGTTGTCGGTGCCGTGGGCGTGTTGGGTGATGCCCATACCCCAGGCCAGGCAGCTCCCCGGCCGTTCGGCCGGTGGCAATCCCCGGCGGGCCGGGGGGCGTGCGTAGAGCCGGGCGGCCGTTCGAAGCGCGGCAGGGTCGACTCCCGAAATCTCCGCGTACTCCTCTACGGTGCGCTCTTCGATAACGGCACGCCACTCGGCGAAGCCTTCCGTGCGCGCGGCGATGAACGTTCGGTCCTCGAGTCCCTCATCGAGGATGGCCCGTGCCATGCCGTTGAACACTGCGACGTCGGTGCCCGGTCGCGGCTGAAGAAACACATCGGCGCGCTCGGCCAAATCGATTCGCCTCGGGTTGACAACGACGAGACGAGTGCCCCGCTCGTCGATGGCCCGGCGCATTCGCGAGGCGATAACGGGATGATTGGCTCCTGGATCGCAGCCTACGAGGACAAGGCAGGAGGCATCCTCATAGTCGGCGTAGGAGTTGCTCGTGGCCCCGCTACCGAGCTGTTCGAGCATCGCCTCCACGCTCGGTGAATGGCAGAGGCGGGTGCAGTGATCGATGTTGTTCGTGCCCATGATGAGGCGGACGAACTTTTGCTGGACGAATGCGTCCTCGTTCGTCGCTTTGGCGCTCGCGAAGCTCCCGAACGCTCCGCGGAAGGCGACCAGGTGCTCCGCCACGTAATCGATCGCTTCATCCCAGGATGCTGCGTGAAATTCGCCATTTTTGCGGATGAGCGGCGTCGTCAGTCGGTCCGGGTGCTGGACGAAGGGGATGCCGAAGCGCCCCTTGACGCAGAGCATCCCCTGGCTCGACGGATTCGCAGGATCGTCGTCGACCCACGTAATGCGGCCCTCTCTTGTGTGGAGGACGATTCCGCAGCCTACGCCGCAGAATGGGCAGGTGGAATACACCCTACGTTCCATCAGGTCGTCGACCCCCAGCTGGCGTCCCGGTGGACAGCTTTGGCCTTAGGGCATAGGTGGGGCAGGCAGCGACGCAGGACCCGCAAGCGGTGCAAGCGGAAGCGGCGAATGGGACACCGGTTCCCGCCGTGACCTGGGCTGCGGTCGCGGTCCACGCGATCCCGATCGCGCCGATGTGTTGCAGCTGCTGGCAGGCTGCCACGCACCTGCCACAGAGGATGCAAGGTTGTTCATCGAACACGAAAAAGGGGCTGCTCGTGTCCAAGCCCGTGCGCACGCGCCACGGATGGGAGGGCCAGTCGATCCCATGACTCTCGTAGGCAGCCCAGATTTCCGAGCTTCGGGGGCCACCAGCACGGTCCTGTACCGGGCCATGCATGCCTGCGGTGAGCCGGAGAATCGCCCGGCGGATTTCGAGTACTCGCTCGCTGGTCGTGCGAACTTCCTGGATTCCGTCGGCGGGGGTGTGGCAGGCGGCAACGATGCGGCCGTCCGCTTCGACAAGGCACGTCCGGCAGGCCCCGATGGGCGGCAGGTTATCGTCTTTGCACAGGTGAGGGAGGTCGATGCCCAGAGCCAGCACGGTCTCGAGCAGGGTTCCGCGAGCGTCGACCTCGCGCCCGTCGATGATCATCGAAACACCTCGGGCCAGAACTCGAGCGCCGACCTCACCGGCCCCGTAGCCATTTGACCGAGCCCACAGAGGGAGCCGAACTGGATGGCATCGGCCAGTGAATCGAACTCCTCCGTGCCCTGCCCGGCGAGGCGCTGCAAGAGGAGGGGCGTCCCCTCTCGACAGGGCGTGCATTTGCCGCAGGATTCTTTCGCGTTGAATGCGGCCATGGCGAGAGCGGCCCGCCGAATATCGCGGTCTGCGTCGAGGACGACGACGCCACCGGCGCCGAGCATGGCACCAGTGGGGTGATAGCGTCCGGGACCAATCGGAACGTCGCAAAGCTTCCCAGGGAGGAATCCACCGGAAGGTCCGCCACAAAGAAGAGCGAGCGACTCCACTGCCGGCCCGCCGGCCTGCGCGATCACGTGAGCGAGCGACGTACCGAATGGCACCTCGTACACGCCCGGCCGTTCTACCCGGCCACTCACGGAGAGGACCCGAGTGCCCGGTGTCTCGTTGGTTCCGAGTTCGCGAAAGGACGCCGCTCCATCGCGGAGCACGGCACTGATGGCGGCGAAGGTTTCGACGTTGTTGACGACGGTGGGGAGCCCAAAGAGCCCTTCGTCGACGGGGAGGGGCGGCTTGGGCCGAGGCACCGCGCGGCGGCCTTCGATGGCATTGAGCAGGGCGGTCTCCTCGCCGAGGACGTAACCGCCGGCACCGCGATAGACGATGACCCTGCCTTCGACGGGCGACCTAGCGAGGGCCCTTGCGAACCCGGCGGCAGCAGGATCGGCTCTGCCGTTGATGAACATGACCGTGATGGAGGGTCGGAGTGCTTCCATGGCAATCGCGATGCCTTCGACCACGCGTTCTGGCCTCAGGCAAAGGAGCGCACGGTCCTTGAACACCCCCGGTTCGCCCTCCTCAGCGTTGACCACGAGAGCTATAGGCGCGCCGTGGCGTAGAGCGGTCCGCCATTTCCTCGCCGTCGGGAAATATGCTCCTCCCCGTCCGCGCAGCCCGGCGCGCTCGAGCTCCTCGAGGATTCCCTCTGGTCCCAGCGAGACCGCACGATCGAGTCCAGCCCAACTGTTCGCCGTCGGAGCGAGCAGCGGGCCAGCTTGCCGCACCATCGCTTCCGGAAACCCCGCTTCACCGCCGGAGGCTGGCGGTTCGTAGCATCAAAAGAGGCACCCGACTGGCGATTCCGGCTCGCTCCAGCCTGGGTGCAACGCGCAAGCCACGCCTGCGCAGCCGGGAACCGACGATGAAGGTTCGAAAAACCGCAACTCGTGCTGCGAGGTCGCGGCTTCCCACGCTTCAGCGACAGGGATGCGCAACTCACGAGCGATCTGCTCGACATCGGCTCGCTCGATGAAGCCGCGCGAGCGCGAGATTTCGACCAGCCTCGGTAGAAGGTACGCTCTGCGTGGGAGTTCGAATGCTTGCGCCGGCAGCACGGGGAAATGGTACGGCTGCCGCGGCGCCCGTCGCTAGACGCGACGGGTAGCCAAGGCGGGATTGGCCTGAACGGCGGCCGCTAGCACGGTCCTGCGTGTGGGCCGGTCGGGTTCTTTGCAAGCGGCGACGAGGGTGCGGTCGACGATGTCGCTGATCCCCCGCGAACGGGCTTCGTTGCGAATGAATGCGACGGTCGCCGAGATGGTCGCTTCGGCACCTGGCCACGGCTCGCAGCGAATGACGCGCAAGTGGCGTGACGATTCGTTCCACTCGACGACGAGGCGGGGATGGGAGCCAGGCCCTGCACAGTACCGTGTGTATCCGCCCAGGTATTCCTGGGTGATATGCAGCCCTTTGGCGGACGGGTCGATTCCTGCATCGGTGAGGCCTTCCCAAAGGTCTCCCAGGGCCATCAGAAGCCGAAACGCAACATCGGAGGTGTCAGCGCGCAATCGTCGCCCCCTGGCGGTGAGGTGTCGGGTGCGGCCCCCAATCTGCCGCGGCTGTAGTTTACCCGATTTTTCGCGCGACGATGCAAGGCGTTCATCGGAGCTATAGACGAAACCCCCTATTGTTGTCGTTTCAGGTAGGCGGCGAGCCCCTCCTCGAGTGGCGTCAAGCGGAGACCGAAGGTCGCCTGGAGCTTCGTCGTGTCGGCCACGCCATCCATGGTGATGAAGTCGATGGCATCTGGCGTCAGCGGGCGACCGGGAGCGAACTGGACGATCGACGCGACCAGCTTCATGAGTGGCTTCGGGTTATGGATCAGAAGCCGTCGCTTGCCGGTGACTCGGAGGGCGGTGCGGATGACCTCGTCCATCGTCATTACGGTCGGTCCTCCGATTTCGAACACCTTCCCGCGCGCGTCGTCTTTCTCCAGGGCAGCGACCACATGGGAGGCAAGGTCGCGGACGAACAGCGGGTTGATTCGAGTTTTGCCGTTACCGATGACCGGAACGAATGGCAAGAACCGGGCGAAACCGAGGAAGCGGTTGAGCGAAACGTCGGCCGGGCCGTAGACCCAACTTGGCCGGAACACGACGTAGGGCAGCCCCGACCCAGCGATGTATTGCTCTTCCTGCCACTTGTACCTGAGCCAGTGGTAGGGTGCTTTCTCGGCTGCGCCGACGCCACTGAGCCCGATGAAGAGGGGGTTGCCGGCGCTCTTGGCCGCGTCGACGAGGTTACGGGTGCCCCCGAGGTCGATGCGCTCGAACGTGTAACCCCGACGGGGGTTCTCGATGGGCGAGTTGGGGAACTGGACGGCGTCGACGAGGGCATCGACCCCGCTGACGAGCGCGGGGAGCGTGGCCGGCGCGGTCACATCGACCGATACCCACTCCGCTCGGCTATCGATCGGGTTGCGGACGGGCCTGGACCGCGACCCTACGACGACCTGGTGGCCGGCGTCGAGCAGTGCCTTGGTGATTTCGCGGCCGAGGAACCCGGTTCCTCCTGCGACTGCGACCTTCATTTCGTACCTCCTGTGCGTAGCCTCGCAAGTTGATTGATGAGCGCCGCCGCATCGAGGAGGCCGCGCCCGCCGTAACGGGTGTTTGGCGCAACGCTCCGAAGAGCGGGGTCGCTATCGAAGGCAAATCCGCCGTAGACGATGGGCGTGAGCGGCGCGGTATCGGCGAGCGTCGCCGCAACCCGAGGGAGGTGGCGTGCGCCCTCTGGAGTGCCGGCATGGAGGGCGAGCACTTCGGGTTGCACATCCTCGACGGTCTGGATCAGCGCATCGGTCGGGACGTCTTGGCCGAGATAGAGGGTCCGGAGTCCTTGGAAGCGCAGCGTCACGGCCAGCATGAGGAGCCCAATTTCGTGGTGCTCACCCTCCAGGCAGGCGAGCACGACCGTGGGCGAGCCTGGGAGCGGCTGAACTTGCCGGCTGAGTTGGTCGAGTCGGGCCCGCACGAAGTTCGACGCGAAGTGTTCTTGCGCGACGGTGATCCGCTGGGAGTGCCAAGCTTCGCCGATAGCGCGCATGAGCGGCACGACGACACGTTCGAATCCCGTGACGACATCGAGCGCGTCGAAAAGCTCGACCCAAGCTGCCGCGGCGCGCGCTTCGTCGAATGCCATGAGGGCCTCCGAAAGCTGTTCGGTGAGCACAGCAATCCGCGGTTCGGTAGCCTGGCCTGGCGTCTCGGCCTCGCGGATGACGAGTTCCGCCGCCCGGCTGAGCGGAACACCCTGACGGGCGAGCTCGTGCATTCGACGAATCATCGCGATATCGGCTTCGGAGTAGGCTCGTTGCCTGCCACCGCCGCGGCTCGGGCGAGGGACGCCATAGCGCCGCTCCCATGCACGGAGGGTGTGCGCACTGACTCCGGTTATTGCTTGGACTTGCGCGATGCGGTAAATGCCGCCGTTCATCGTCAAGAATCATGCGGCGGGCGGTCTCGTTTGTCAAATTTGTGTCTAGGTCTTACGATCGAAGCGAATGGCGAGCTCAGAGCAGCCTCTCGACGTCGCGGTCATTGGTACTGGCTTCGGAGGTCTCGTCGCCGCAGCGGTCGCCGCTCGCGCGGGCGCGACCGTCGCCGCCTTCGAACGTCACTCGCGCCCTGGCGGCTGCGCGGGTGATTTCGCCCTCGAGGGATTCTGGTTCCCCGCGGGTGCGACCGTGGTCACCGGCCTGGAGCCCGGCGGCATTCTTCGACAGGTTTTCGACATCCTCGACGTCGACGTTCCGGCTCAGCCGCTCGACCCCTCGATTGTCTTCCACCTACCGGGGCTGACCTTGCCTTATGTTGCGAATCATCGCGATTGGGAGCTCCAGTTCGAGCGTGCATTTCCGAGCGCCCCTCCGGGCTACCGACGCTTCTGGCGCTGGGTCGAGCGAGTTGGCGGTGAGGTGTATCGCGTCGGCACGAGCCTCCCGTCGTTCCCAATCGAGCGCCCGACCGACGTCCGTCGCTCGGTGAAGGCCGTCCGACCTTCGCTGGTCATCGCGGCTCCTTGGCTGTTCGCCACGTTGGGGCGGGTAAAACGACTACTCGGAGCTGAAGGGCACGAGCCGGCAGATGCGTTGATCGATGCGCTGCTTCTGGATGCGACCGGTGCCACCAGTGACGAATGCAGTGCCGTGCAGGGCGCCATCGCCCTCGATCTCTACCGGCGGGGCTGCCAGTGGGTCGACGGCGGCACGGGCGCGCTCGCGATGCGGCTCGTCCGGGCAATCCGCGGCCTTGGGGGAACCGTCAGATTCGGCCAGGGGGTTCGACGGCTTCTCCGTAGTGAGGCTGGTTGGGTCCTAGTCCTTGACGATGGGGCTCGGGTCGAAGCGAGAACCGTCGTAGCGAATACCCCGCCAGGAGGGCTCGATCTGCTTCTCGGGAGGCCGCCCCGCACCCCTCAGCCAGGGGCAGCCTGGGGGGCTTTCGTGCTTCACCTCGGCATCGACGCTTCTGGCCTCGAGCGCATCCACCCCTTCCACCAGGTGGTCGCCGACACCCGAGGGCTCGACCGTGCGGGTGCCAATGTCTTGGTGTCGGTCTTTCCCGGACGCGGCCTTCGTGCCCACCGATGGAGCATCTCCGCATCGACCCATGTCACGCCGCACGAGTTCGCCGTGCCCCCGGGCGAAGCATGTCGTCGTCGAGCATGCCTGGAGGAGCGCCTTCTCGGTGCCGTCCGCTCGGTAATTCCCGACGTCGATGGACGCACGCGCCTGCTTCGCTCGGCGACGCCATCGACGTACCAGAGGTATACGAGTCGGCCCGGAGGGTTCGTCGGCGGGCTCAAGCAAGTGCCCTCGGTGGTGGCACTCCGGGCACCGGGCCATCGCGAAGGGCCGGGTCTCGTGATCGCTGGCGACCATACCTTTCCCGGCCAGGGGACGGTCGGCACGGCGCTCTCTGGCATCAATGCCGCCCGCGATGTGCTGGAATTCCTGGGCAAGGAGTCGCCGCTGTGACGAATCTTGTCTTTCGGTCCTTCATCCCGGTGGCGCCGGAGGAACTCTTCGAGTTTCACGCCGACGTGCGCAACCTGGCCGCCATCTCCCCGCCGGTGCCACCGTTTCGCTTGGAGTCGGAGCCGTCGCCGACCCGCGAAGGCGATGTCCAGGTGTTTCGGCTTGGCTGGCGTCGGGTTGGCGTACGATGGGTCGCGCGGATCGCGCGTGTGGTGCCCGGCCGCCTGATCGAGGACGTCCAAGTCGAGGGGCCGTTCCGCCGGTGGCGTCACCAGCATCGATTTCTGCCCGCGCCAGGGGGAAGCTGGCTCGAGGACCGGGTCGCATTTCGGCTCCTGCCAACCGCGGCCGGCGCGTTCTTGGAGTGGCTGTTCGTGCGACCAGCCCTCGCCCCGATGTTCTGGTGGCGCCATCGACGCACACGAACCTTGCTAACCAACCACGCAAAATCTTGATAGTTCGCGGAACCGTTATTTCGGTGGTGGTGCTAGGCTGTGCGTCCGCAGCCCCCAGGGAGGAGCGACCCAATGACTGCCTGCGCGATCTGCATGGCTGAAGGCCGGCCACCGCGGCATGTTGAGAACCCAGTCGGCCTGCTGACCGCCCGGCCTGAGATCCTCGCATCGGCCACGCATTCCTACGGTTCTGTCGAGCAGGACACGCACGTTCTCGTGCCGGTGTGTCCGGAGCACGTGGTGGACATCTACCGCGGCCGGATCCCGGGGATCCGGATGGCATGGCGCCTCGGCCCGAATCATGCCGCGTCTGCTACGGTCTCTGGCCCAGGTCGCGAAGGAGCGTCCGCATCCCCGGCTTGAACACGACCTTGCCGTCGATGACGACGATCTCACCGTTGAGATAGAGCTGAACCGCGCGGCTCAAGACCACCCCCTCGAGAGCACGGCCTTTCTTGCGCACATCCTCGACGGTGTCGACCCCGACATCGATGTGGAAGACGTCTTGCAGGATGATTGGGCCGGCGTCGAGCTCTTCGGTCACGAAATGCGCCGTGCAGCCGGTGACTCTGACACCATCTTCCCAGGCCCGCCGGTAAGGATTCGCCCCCGGGAAGTAGGGGAGCAGCGAGGGGTGGATGTTGATGATGCGGCCCGCGTACGGCTGAACGACCGTCGAAGTCAGAATTTGCATGTAGCGCGCCAAGACGACGAGGTCGGCCCGGTAATGAGCGAGCCGGTCGAGGAGGAACGCCTCGTGGGCGGCTTTGTCGTCGCTCGGATGCCATTCGAATGGGATGCCGGAGGCTTCTGCGACTGGCCGAAGTGTCTCGTGGTTCGAAAGCACGCAAACGAGGTCGCCGCGCAGCTCACCGGACTGCCAATCGGCGATCAGTTGTTGGAGACAATGCGGCTCTTTCGAGACGAGCACTGCTACGCGCTGTCGTTGGCGTTCACCGTGAAGGGTGACGCGTATCTCCATGTCGATCTCGCGACCGATGGCGAGGAGGCCCGTCACCAGCTCATCCAGGCTGACGCTCGCGTCGGTGATGTCCACCAGCATGTCCATGAGGAACTGGCCTCGGACGACTCGCTGTTCGATGTCCTCGATGTTGATGTCCCGCTCGGCCAGATACGTGCTGATACGAGCGACGACGCCTTTTTGGTCGCGGCCTTGGACATGGACGATGGCCAGGACCCGGCTCACACACGAACTCCTGATGCGGGATAGCTTCAGCATAGGGGCGCCCACCGATGCCGGCGAGCCCTCATGCGAACGGTCGAAGGAGAAAGCATCTCCGAAGTAGCCCGGCACCGTACCGTCGCAGGGCGGAGTACTTACCGGGAGGTGACCGTGCATACGTGAAGGACGCGAGAAGATCGCGGCCGGTGCGTAAAGATTCATTGACAGTACGGAAACCCAGGAGCACCTTACCGGTCGGTCAATCGCCAAGAGGAGGGAACTACGACCGATGACCAAACAGTACTGGCGCATGCTACTCGGCATGCTCGCCCTCGTCGCGATCGCTGTCGCGGCCGTGGCGTGCGGCGACGACGACGACGACAGTGGCTCCGGCGGTACGACCGCGACCGCGACGAGCCCGAGCGGCTCTGCGGCCCCATCGGGGACCATCACCATCGGCGCGACCCAGTTCGAGACCTGGGACCCGCACTTCTCCGACTTCGCCCAGGACATCACGCACTTCGTGTACGTCTGGCGCGGCCTGTACCACCTGGACCTGAAGGACCAACCGCAGCCTGCGATGGCTGACGGCGCACCGCAGGTCTCGAGCGACGGGAAGACCTACACCATCAAGCTCAAGAAGGACCTCAAATGGTCCGACGGGCAACCGCTCACCGCGGAAGACTTCGTGCTTGGCATTCAGCGTACCTGCAACCCGGACGTCGCTGGCCACTACCAATACATCCTCACGAACATCGTCGGTTGCGACGACTACTACAACGCAGCTGACAAGTCCGCTCAGGAAAAGGACGCCTTGCGGCAAAAGGTCGGAGTCCGCGCAGTCGATCCGCTGACGCTCGAAATCAAGATCCAAGAGGCGCAGCCGACGTTCCCGATCCTACTGGCACTCTGGCCGACCTTCCCGGCCCCCAAGCACAAGCTCGCCAGCGTCGACGCCCCGTGGCCTGGGCCACTGGAGAACGTCTACAACGGCCCATTCATGCCCTCGGCCTACACCGAGAAGGCCAGCATGGAGCTGAAGCCGAACCCGAATTGGTCGGGCACGCCGGTAGGGGTCGAGAAGGTCGTCCTCAAGTACGTCGACGATGCGGCGGTCCTGAACAATGCCTACCGCACGGGCGAGGTCGATGCGACGGCCGCCAACAAGCCTGAGCTCGATAAGCTCAAGACGGAATTCCCGAAGGAACTCCAGCTGTACCCGGCGACTCGCACCATCGGCCTCGAATTCAACGTCACCAAGCCGCCCGTCGACAAACCAGAGGTTCGGCTCGCGCTGTCCCAGGCAACCGACCGGGCAACCTTGGTGAAAGTGGTCTTCAAGGACGCGAACACTCCGACGACGAGCTGGGTACCGCCCGCTCGCAACGGTCTCAAGGGGGGCGAATACGACAGCATTCTCGGGTTCAACCCGACGAAAGCGAAGGAGAACCTCGCCAAGGCCGGCTACCCCAACGGCCAGGGCTTCCCTCAGCTGACGCTGCTGCTCGTCGATTCGCAGACGAACAAACTCCTCGGCGAATTCCTGCAGGCCGAGTGGAAGAAGCACCTCGGCATCGACATCAAGTTGGAATTCGTGGACTCGAAGACGCGCTCGTCGCGGTTCAACGCTTCGGACTTCCAGCTCGTGACCGGTGGCTGGCAGGAGGACTACCCGGATCCGGAGAACTGGTTCCTCGGCCTCTGGGAGACGGGTGGCTCGATCAACAAGACGAAGACGAGTGTGAAGGCGCTCGACGACATCATCGCGAAGGCGAAGTTCAACACGAACGACGAGGAGCGCCGCAATCTCTATCGTGACGCCGAAAAGGTCCTCCTTCAGGAAGCCAACGGGGTCGCTCCGCTGTGGCACACGCTCGCGGCCTTCCTCGTGAAACCGCACATCAGCGGCATGGTCGAGAACAAGCGGCCGGGCGACACCTTCGTCCCGGGTGACTGGTACATCGAGCTCTGGAAGACCTCGAAGAAGTAGGGGCCAGCTCGCCAGTAACCTGACACACGCGGAGTGCCGGGGCCGTTCCACCGGCCCTGGCACTCCCGCTCGAAGGACTCCCAATGGTTGCCTACACCGTTCGGCGCATCCTGGCCATGGTCCCGCTCATCCTGGCCATCGCCACCATTACCTTCGTCCTCATGCACGCGGTCGAGGGCGGGCCGTTCGATTCCGACAAGCCTCTTCCGCCCGCGACGCTCGAGAACCTCGAACGTCGCTATGGCCTGGACGACCCGCTACCCATCCAGTACGTGAACTACCTCAAGAACCTCGCCAGGTTCGACTTCGGCATTTCGACGGCCAACAATCGTGACATCACCGACATCATCCGCGAGCGCATGTCCGTGTCGGTGCAGTTAGGAATCGCGACGTTTCTCTTCGCAGCCGTTGTCGGCCTAACGCTCGGTATCTTCTCGTCGCTGAACCAAAACGGCATTGGCGATTACGCGGGCGTCTTCATCGCCACCATTGGTGCGGCCATGCCGTCGATTGTTCTAGCCCCAATCCTCACTATTGTCTTCGCGGTGAAGCTGGGTTGGTTCAATGTCCTCAGCTCGGATTACGGCTTCACCGACTGGTTTGCCGGGGATTTCAGCAACTGGCGACAGGTCGTCCTACCGACCTTGGCGCTCGGCTTCCTGCCTATGGCCTTCGTCGCGCGCATCACTCGCGCATCGATGCTCGAGGTGCTGCGTCAGGACTATATCCGCACTGCCCGGGCCAAGGGGCTCGCTGAGTTTGCCGTCGTGATGCGCCATGCCGCGCGAAACGCGATGATTCCGGTGCTCACCGTTCTCGGGCCGATTTTTGCCGGACTCATCACGGGCTCGCTGGTCATCGAAACGCTCTTTGCGATTCCTGGCCTCGGTCGCGAGTTCGTGCGTTCGGTCCTCATCCGCGATTACGGGCTCATCATGGGCGTCACGGTGTTCTATGCAGTGGTCATCGCCTTCATGAACCTCGTGGTCGATCTCCTCTACGGATTCGCCGACCCCCGCATACGGTACTAACCAAACATCTCCGCCAGGAACGACGCCGTGGCCGCCACCGAACAACCTATCGCGCAGCCATTCGATTTTATGGAGGAGCACCTCCACGCCCGCCAGCGAGGTCTCTGGGCGCAGGCGTGGCAGCGACTTCTCCGCAATCGGCTGGCCGTCATCGCCGGTGTCATCCTGCTGGTTATCAGCGCGCTCTCGTTGGCCGCCGATTTCAGCAGCACGGTCCAGCGGTACGACCCGGCGGTGCCGGACTTTCAGGCCACCGAGCAAAACCCGAGTAGGGATCATTGGCTAGGGACCGACACACTTGGTCGTGACCTCTGGGCCCGGCTCCTCCAGGGCACGCTCTTTTCGTTGAAAATCGGCCTCGGGACGCAGGTGATCGTGCTCCTCATTGGCATCACCATCGGGATGGCCGCAGCCCTGGCCGGGCGGACCAGCGATACCGCGCTCATGTGGCTCACCGACCTTGCCTATGCGTTTCCGGACCTGCTCGCGATCATTCTCCTCCGCCAAGTTTTGCTGGGCCGCGATTGGCCGATCATCGGCGAGGGCGACCCTCAAATACCCGGCTTCGGCGGCGTTCTCCTCGTTACGGTGATCGCGATCTCGTTCGTCAGCTGGACGACGGTTGCCCGGCTCGTGCGTGGTCAGATGCTCTCGATCAAGGAACAGGATTACGTCACTGCAGCCCGTGCGATGGGGGCGAGCCCGTGGCGGATCGTGCGGGTTCACATGCTGCCGAACACGCTCAGTGCAGTGATCGTCTCGGCGACATTCGGCATCCCGCTGGCGATTTTCGCCGAGGCGACGCTGGGCTTTATCGGCCTCGGCGTACCGCCACCGAACGCATCGCTTGGCTCGTTGATCGGGAGTGGGCTGGACGCCATCCAAGTCCATCCGGCGCAGCTCGTGTGGCCGACCTCGATGGTCGCAGTCCTCATGCTCTGCTTCACCTTCCTCGGCGATGGCCTCCGCGACGCGCTGGATCCGCGTACGCGCCATTGATCGTCAGCGTCCGTCGATGGGCATCCAGTCGAAACCGGCAGAATTGGCTGAAACGGCAGCGACTGCTAGTATCGGAATGGAAACGGGCGGGGCTGTAGCTCAATTGGGAGAGCGCAACACTGGCAGTGTTGAGGTAAGGGGTTCGAATCCCCTCAGCTCCACCAACCTTCGTGCCGCGTGACGTTCGGAGAACGAGACGCCCCGCTTATCGGGGCGTTTTTTTGGATTTCGCGATGGCCTCGTAAGGTTCTGCTCCGGTTCGCTGAGTCGATTGGGTCGAGCGCGATGGTCTTTGCTAGGCTAGACGAGCGCGAGGGCATCGACCGGCATCCCGCGCAACGAGAATGGCCCGGCGTGATCGATTCGGACGTTCACGAGCTCGCCCGTCCGCGCTGGAGCATCGAGGTGCACGAGCTTACCGGTGCGTGTCCGACCGAATGGCTGACCGTTGCGGATTCCTTCGACGAGGACCTCTTGAATGGTGCCGACGTAGGCTCGGTTCAACTCCTCGGAGATACGCGCTTCGAGCTGTTCGACGCGGTGAAGTCGTTCGCTCTTGACCTCTGCTGGGACGTCGTCGGGGAGCTTCCGCCAGGCAATCGTGCCAGGGCGCGGGGAATAGGCTGCGACGTGCACCTTGTCGAAGCGAACCTCGGATAGCAGCGAGAGTGTCTGCTCGAAGTCGGCCTCTGTCTCGCCTGGGTATCCGACGATCACGTCGGTCGTGATACCCGCGTTCGGTATCAATGCTCGAACTTCGTGAATTTTCTCGAGATATTCCTCCCGCGTGTAGCCGCGCCGCATCGAATCTAGAACGGCGTCGCTCCCCGCCTGGACGGGCAGGGAGAAGCACTCCATCACCTTGGGCAGCTCCGCGACGGCCTCGAGAATCCGACGGGTCATATCCTTCGGGTACGAGGTGAGGAATCGGATACGATCGAGACGTTCGAACTTCGAGAGCTCACGCATCAAGTCGCCGAGGTCGGGCTGCTCGGGGAGGTCATGCCCGTACGCCTCGACGGTCTGCCCGAGCAACGTGACCTCGCGGACACCGTGGTCGACGAGGAACGCGACCTCCCGGACGATGTCCTCGATGGGGCGACTCCGTTCACGGCCGCGGCGATAGGGAACGATGCAATACGTGCAAAACTTGTTGCAGCCGTGAACCACGGGGACGTAGGCGGTCGGGCCTTCCGGCACGGCGTACGTCCGCGGCCAGAATTCGCCGCCGAGCTCCTCGCTGGGCTCTTCGACAAGCTCCATGATGGGGTCGAATTGTTGCGGGCGTGCAAAGACGTCGACTTGCGGGAACCGCTTCTCGAGTTCGTCAGTCTTGAGGCCGACCATGCACCCCATGAGGGCGACTTTGATCCCCGGCCGCTCCGCTTTGAGGTGCCTGATGCGGCCGAGTTTGGAGTACGCGCGGTCTTCGGCGTGTTGTCGGACGCTACAGGTGTTCAGGACGATGATGTCGGCCCGCTCCATCCTATCGACCTGCTTCAATCCGAGGCGCAAGAAACCAGCGGCGAGCTTCTCGCTATCCGCTTTGTTCATCTGACAGCCGACCGTCCAGAGGTAGAAGCGCTGCGTCATGGTCGTAACGGGTCGAAGCGTGGCGGAGGGGGAGGGATTCGAACCCTCGACCGAGTTACCCCGGAACCCGCTTAGCAGGCGGGCGCACTAGACCACTATGCGACCCCTCCAATGCCGGCAGGATGTGATTGTACGGCGCGGTGCCGGGTACGGTCACCATGACCGAGAAATCGGGGACCGTTGCGCATAGAGCGCTACACTTGCCGCCTGTGGCAGTCGCCGTCGTCGTCGTCATTTTCACGGTTCGACAGGAACGCCTGAATGTCCTGTTGATCGAACGGGCCGCCGAACCATGCAAGGGCCAGTGGGCCTTGCCCGGCGGGCTCCTGCTCGAGGGTGAGACGCTCGACGACGCTGCCCGTCGCAAGCTGGCCGACGAAACCGGTGTTTCGGACGTCTTCCTCGAGCAGCTCTACACGTTCGACCGGTTGGGTGAAGGCCGCGCCGAAGTGGTCGTCTCGTATTTCGCCCTCGTCGATATCGGGCGGACGCGTCTTCGGTCGGATAGCGATTGGCGGCCTGCCTGGCATCCGGTCCACCCCACACCGCCCCTGGCATTCGCGAACGAACGCGTCATTGCGTACGCGGAGGAGCGGCTACGAAACAAGCTGGAGTACACGAACGTTGTCTATAGCCTCCTCCCGGAACGGTTCACCCTGACGCGGATGCAACAGACCTACGAGGCCATCCTCGGTGAGCGACTCGACAAGCGGAACTTCCGGCGGCGGGTCGTCGGCCTCGGCATCGTTCGCCCGACGGGCCGATACGAGAAGCAGGGTGCGCACAGGCCAGCCATGCTCTACGAATTCAGCAGCCGAGAGCCCATGGTCCTGTAACGATTATTCATTCTTCGAGTATGCTCGGCGCATGCCGCAACAGGCCCGAAGCCGTCTGTCGATGCCGGAGTTCGCGCTCCTAGGCATGCTGCTGCACGGCCCCGCGCATGGCTACGAGTTGGTCGCCACGATGCATCGCATTGGGCTCGACGAGCTCTTTCCGGTCGAGCCGCCGACGATGTACGGCTACCTCAAGGCGCTCGAGCGGCGCGGACTGGTGGCGTGGCAGGAGGAGCGAACTGGGAATCGCCCACCCCGCAAGGTCTACCGTCTCACCGAGGCCGGGGTGCAGACCGTCGAAGAATGGGTGAATTCGCCGGTCGACCGGCTTCGCCTGGTTCGTCAGGACTTTCTTTTCAAGCTCACGTTGCTCGACCTTCTCGGTCGTCACGGGGAGCGGCAGACCCTTGTGCGGCGGCAATTGGAACGTTGCCAGGCTTATCTCGTCGATGTCGAGGCTCGGGCAACCCCGACGCCTATCGCGGCGCTTCTCCGAGGGGCGCGTAGTTCGGCCGCGCGCGCCACCATGACGTGGCTCGCATCGCTGCTAGAACCAAGGGAGGTTCCCTCACGATGAAGCGAGCTACATCGGCTATCGCGATCATCCTTGCCGTGCTCGCTGCAGCGTGCACCGGTTCGGCTGCCGACGACCGTGACGCAACGCCCGCATCGAGCGTTGTAGCCGGTGGGGAGCTTGGGGAGGGCTCGCGCTCGGAAATTACGGTGGCCGCGGCATCCGACCTTCGGCTAGCACTGAGCGAACTTCGCCCGGCGCTGGAAGCTGCCTGTAGCGCGCGCCTCACGGTTGTCTACGGTTCGTCGGGCCAGTTCGCGCGCCAATTGAAGGCCGGCGCCCCATTCGACCTTTTTCTCTCTGCCGATTCCGCCTATGCCGACGAGGTCGAACGCGCCGGCCGGGCGGCCACGGGCGGACTGGCGCGGTACGCACGCGGCCGTCTCGCACTCCTGGTACGAATTGGCCTTAACCTCCCCGAAGGACTTGCCGCGCTCCGGGACCCGCAGTTCCGGAGAATCTCGATCGCGAACCCGGACCACGCGCCCTACGGGCGAGCCGCCCGCGAGGCCCTCGAACAGGCCGGGGTTCTCGCCGACGTCGAGGAACGGCTGGTGCTCGCCGACAACGCTCAGGCGGCCGTGGACTACGTTTCGAGCGGGAATGTGGACGCCGGTATCGTGCCGCTCGCGCTCGTCGTGGACCAGGACTCGTCGCGCTACCTTCCCATCGATCTCGGCCTCCACGAACCGCTCGACCAGACGGGGGTGGTCATCGCCAAGACCGGAGCGGAGCGCACCTCCCGATGCGTTCTCCAGGAGTTGCTGAGCGACCCCATTCAAGCCCGGTTACGCGATTTCGGCTTTGGCCCGCCTGGAGCACCGGCCGAATGAGCATCCTCGAGCCTCTCCGCGTCTCGCTGCTCGTTGCCGGCCTTGGCGTGGTTCTGTGCATCGGGTTCGGCACCCCGCTCGCGTGGGTCATCGCTCGCTCGCGTGGGCCAATGTCTGCGACTATCTCCGCACTGGCGCTCTTGCCCCTCGTCCTTCCCCCGACGGCGGTCGGGTATTACCTGCTCTGGCTTCTCGGACGCGAGAGCGCGTTCGGCAGATTTCTCCTCGACGAGCTCGGCATCCAGCTGGTATTCACCTGGCCAGGTGCAGCCATTGCAGCCGCCGTCGTCTCTCTACCGCTCTTTGTTCGTACGGCAGCAGCGGGCTTCGAACAGGTCGACGAGGAGCTGCTGCTGGCAGCGCGAACGCTCGCTCCTCCATGGCGGGTCTTTACTTTCGTCGTTGTTCCGCTTGCGTGGCCATCGCTCGTCGCGGCGTCCCTCATCGCCTTCGCCCGTTGTCTTGGGGAGTTCGGTGCAACCGTGGTCGTCGCTGCGAGCATTCCCGGGAAGACGCGCACATTGCCCGCGGCCATCTACGATGCGAATCTCGCTGGCGACGACGCCCTCGCCAACCGTTTGGCGCTCGTCTCGCTCGCCATCGGATTCGCTACGGTCGCTTTGCTGACCGCCGCGCTCTACCGCGCGGTCCCCCCTTCGCGATCGGCGTGACCGACATGCTGGAAGCTCGATTCACCCTGACCGCCGGCAAATTCCGTCTCGATGTTGCGCTGCAGGCCGGACCCGGCGTGACGGTGTTGTTCGGTCCTTCGGGCTCCGGAAAGTCGCTTACGCTGCGGTGCATTGCCGGCCTCGTCCGTCCGCAGTCGGGCCGCATCGTGGTCGATGGGGTGACGGCCTTCGACAGTGCTGCTGGCTTGGACCTGGCCCCTCACCGGAGACGCACCGGGTTCGCTGGGCAATCCCCCTCGCTCTTCCCGCACTTGACGGTCGAGCGGAACGTCGCTTTCGGCTTGCGGGAAGGGGACCGATCGCACCGACTGGCCGTTGCGGCCCGGTGGCTACAAAGGCTCGGCCTCGAGGGCTTCGAACGGCGCAACCCGCGTTCCCTCAGCGGCGGCCAGGCGCAGCGGGTGGCACTTGCGAGAGCGCTCGCGCCAGGCTACCGCACCCTGCTTCTCGACGAGCCGTTTTCGGCGCTCGATGAGGCGCTCCGGCAAGAACTTCGCGTCGTGCTCGCTGGGCTCGCGCGCGAGCAAGAGCTCACGATTCTATTCGTCACCCACGACCTACGGGAGGCGCACCTGCTGGCCAACTACCTCGCCGTCATCGACCACGGCCGAATTCTCCAGACGGGCGCCCGCGACGATGTATTCCGCAGGCCAGCGAGCCGGCGCGTGGCCGAATTGCTGGGCGCTACCAACCTGCTCAGGGGGAAGGTCGTTGGGCGGACAGCGGCTGAGCTGGTGGTGGAAATCGACGGATGGACCGCCTGGGTGGCGAGCTGGTACGGCGAGCCAGCAGTCGGCGAGGAGGTCGATGTCGTGATTCGGCCGGAGCGCGTAGTCATCCGTCGCGGGGAACCCGAGTCGCGGAATGTCCTCCCGGCGACGATCGTGCGGGAGTTCGATTACGGGCCGAATCGGGTCCTCGAGTTCGTGCCGGATGGGCCCGGTCCGTGCCTGGTGGCGGATCTTGCCTCGCGTCCGTATGACGTGCTCGGGATCGCCGCCAGGAAACGGTGGCTGCTGGAATTACCGGCGGCCGACCTTCACGCGATGCCGGTGGCCGACCCCTTCTGCGCCACGACGCAGTAGAGCGGGTCGCATCCAGGGCCCGGGCTCAGGTCGAACGCCCGGAGGTCGGCGAATCCCCCGGCATGGGCAAGGTACAGCGCGATGAGCGCCGCATGGTCGCGGTCGTCGAGCGCGCGCCAAGCGGCGACGGCCTT
Source organism: Tepidiforma sp. (assembly GCF_034432735.1). Classification (GTDB taxonomy): domain Bacteria; phylum Chloroflexota; class Dehalococcoidia; order Tepidiformales; family Tepidiformaceae; genus Tepidiforma. The sequence continues at coordinate 49,213 of NZ_DAOUBJ010000108.1, forward strand.
CGTCGGGAAACAGCGATTCGAATAGGCAACGGCGACCAACCCGCCCGGGGCAAGGACGCGGTTCACTTCGCGAAAGACTTCGACGGGGCGGACTAGGTATTGGACCGACACGGTGCAGATGACCGCATCGAAGCTCGCGTCGCCCCAGGGAAGGGACGGGTCGAGGTTGAGGTCTCGGACGACGCGCTCGGTAAGGGCGGGGTTGTTCTCCAGCTCGACCTGGTTCATGCCAAGGCCTGCGACGCTTCGGACGTCGAGCGATGGCGGTAGATGCGAAACCCAGCTCGACATCAGGTCGAGCACGCGACTCCCGGCCGGGATGAGCTGACCGTAGAAATCCTCCAGGGCTGCGATTGCTGCGTCATCGAGATGGGTGACGAGCCGAGGTTCGCGGTAGAAAAGCGAATCGTCCGATTCGTCCTCGCGAGCGAAATACTCAGGCCGAAGGGGAGGTAGGTGGCCCGAATCCTGCTCAGCCACGGGTAGGAACCAGCGACGCGCCCTGCTCGAGCACCGCTTCGTAGAACCGTGCTCGGGGGTGGGTGGCGAGGATACCCTCGGGCATGCCACCGGCGTGGGCTTTCCGAAAAACGTCCGACTGGGTCCAGTTCACGAAGGCCTGCCGCGATTCCCAAATGGTGTGCGAGATGTAGTCGCCCGGCTCGTCGCCTTTGAGGAGAGCGAAGTGTACGAACCCGGGAACTTCGGAGAGGTAGCTCTCCCGCGTTTTCCACCCGGCCTCGAAATCCGCCTCACGGCCAGGATTCACCTTGAACTGGTTCATAGCCACGAACATATGCAGCCTCCTCTCGCCATCAGTGTATCCCAAGGAGAGCCGCGCAGTTGGCCCAGCCTCCTTGGCCTCCGAAGCGCCCGTAGACGGTCCGTACCCAGAGCGCTGTTCGAAGATTGACCACCGGGTCCGACCAGAGACGGAAATCCTCGCCGGCGCGCTCGAAGTGGTAGCTTCCGTTCAACTGCGCCAGTCCGAAGCTGCCTCCATTCGGATCGCTTCGGTTGAATGCGCTTGCATCGAGTGAGGCGTTTTCGCAAAGGATGATTTGCCGCATTTGGGGCCACCAGCCCTGCTCCATTGGCCACCCAGCAAGCCGGGCATACGCATCGAGCTGCTCGAGGGTAAGGTGGCGCGGAGGACCGGCCACGGCGGTTTTGGCGGGCGTTGCCGGAATGGCGGGCGAATCCGGGGCAGCTGTGGGAGTTGACGCGATAGCGGCCGCGACGGTCGCCGTGGCGAGCAGGCCCGCTACACCGAGAAGCGAAACCGCGATGCGCGGCGGGGATCCAGCCGTTCGCGTCATCGGGCCGCAATCTGACAGGGTTTGCCCGTTCGAACATCAGGCCCAAGTTACTGGCGGGTCAATTCTCCGTGAATGGCTCTTGCCAACCGTCCAACGAGTTCCCAGTTCCAATCGCCCTCCGTCATTGCCGCGACCACGTACGTTCCGGCTTCGGCCTCGACAACCGCCACGTCGCGCGTCGCGTTGTCCCACGTGCCGGTCTTGTTGCCCACCCGAATCACGTCGGGGTAAGGCTCGAGCGCCGCCGGGATGCCGGCTCGGGCCTCCTGCGCGAAAAGGAGGTCGAGGGCGTGCGTATGCGCAGTCGTGTTCAGGCCCTCCCCTCGGACGATGGCGGCCATGAGCAATGCGAGGTCCCGCGCCGTAGTGGGGAGCGCCCTATCGTTCACGCTCATAGTTACGATGCCCAACTGGCGGAGGCGAGCATCCACCTGCGACGGGCCGAGCAATCGCAACACGGCAATGGCGCTCGCGTTATCGGAAACCACTACCATCGCCTCCAGCGCCTGGCCGAGGGAAATGGTGCCATCCTCGGCGATGGGCAACCTGGCAAGCGTGCCGAGGTCCTCTCGGCGTGCCTCCTCATCGAGCGCGAGGCGATCGTCGTAGCCGAGGCGGCCCTCCGACACGCGCCGCTCCGCCTCGTAGAGGAGAGCGAGCTTGAACGTGCTCGCCGCGTAGCCTGGGAGTTCAGGGTTGAGTCCGCCGATCCAAGAACCATCGGGAAGGACAACGGCAACGCCGGTCGTCGCCGCCTCGTCCGCCGCCACGGCAGAACGGATGACCGACTCGAGCGCGAGCCCGGGCGGTGCGTCCGACCTTGGTTCACTGGCACCCGGGGCGCCGCTTCCTCGCGGGGTGGCGCCCTGCATGGCCTCGGACGGTGGCACTCGTTGCATGGGTGCCAGCCGAGCGAGGTTCACGATCACGCTCACCAGGTAGGCGATCGCTACGGTCGCCGCAATGGCTGACATGAAGAACAGCGATTGCGAGCCGGTCCGTGCCGTCGAACCCGGGCCGGCAGGCCGAGTCTGCCGCGAACTGTGCGCCACTGGCGCAACCTCGATGACCCCGCTTCGTCATCCTAGCGGCAGCGGGATGCCTCGGCTAGTGGCCGGGCAAGTGCTGGTGCGGTAGCGTGCACGGGATGGATGACCTGCCCCTCTCCTTCGCGGACCACCGTCGCGATTCCCGAAAGGAGGCCTCCGCCGCCGA
>NZ_DAOUBJ010000109.1:0-3508 GCF_034432735.1 Tepidiforma sp.
GTCGAGATTGCGGGCCGCGTTCACCACGAACTCCCCCGCGACACGCGCCGCCCCCGCGACATCCAAGCCGGCCGCCTGCGCGCCCCCCGCCGTCGCCGCGAGAAGCATCGCCCCAGCCGCCAGCCGCTGCACGAGCGGCCGTCGCTCCAAGCCCAGCCCCAGCCAGCCGAGGAGCCACGCCGCCCCGCGGCGCCGCCTCGTTCGCTCCTCGAAGCGTGCCCACATCCGCTCCATCGCTGCCGCATCCGGCCCCGGCACCGCCAACCCGCCGATGCGCCGGGCGATCGCCGCGAGCACCGCCGCCTCTCCCCCAGCTGGCGCGCCCCCGAGCGCCAATTCGACGTCTTCGCCCACTCGCCTAGCCTCGTTCACCCTTCCATTCCCTCGTGAACTCCCCGCGGGCCCTCCCGAGCCTACATCGTATATCGGCCCCAGAGGCGAAAAGGTGTCAGACCCCTCCTCTTGTGCCAAACTAGCGGCGTGCGAGGCTACACCATCATCGTCGGCAGAGCCCGCCGCGCGCCCTCTACCGCCGGCCGCATCGCCGCCTTCGTCGTCCGCTGGCTCGTCACCGCGGCCTCCGTCTGGGTCGCCGCTGCCCTCGTGCCCGGCATCCACCTCAGCGGGCTCGGCAGCACCCTCGCCGTCGCCCTCATCCTCGGTCTCCTCAACGCCTACCTCAAACCGCTCCTCATCCTCAGCGCGCTCCCCGGCATCGTCCTCACCCTCGGGCTCCTCCTTATCCTCATCAACACCGCTCTCCTCGCCCTCACCGCCTGGGTCGCCGGCAAATTCGATAGCATCGCCTTCCACATCGATGGCTTCTGGAGCGCCTTCTTCGGCGCCATCCTCGTCAGCATCGTCAGCTTCCTCCTCACCCGCTTCATCGATCCCGGCCGCGTCGCCCGGCGCTTCGACTGAGCCGCCCGCGCCGCCCCATCCTTTTGCCCCGCGCGAATCATCTGCGTAGGATGACCTCGCCGCCGACCCGCCGGGCGGCGAGCACCCACCGGACGAAGCCATGCGCATCATCGACGGCATCTACCAGCTCCTCACCCCCTTCCCCCAATTCACCATCGAAGACGCCAAAGCCCTCCGCCGCCAGCTCCAAGAGCACCCCCGCGTCACCAAAGGCCTCCCTTACGTCCTCCCCTACCTCCTCAAAGATGGCGGCGACGTCGTCCTCGTCGACTGCGGTTGGAACACCGATTCCGCCTACCGCGCCCTCGAAGAAGGCATGCGCGAGCACGGCTCCCACCCCACCGAAGTCCAGCGCCTCGTCATCACCCACATCCACCCCGACCACTACGGGATGGCCGGCCGCCTCAAGCAGCTCTCCTCCTGCGACGTCGTCGTCCACGAGAAAGACGCCGAGGTCATCGCCACCCGCTACTTCGCCCCCCGGGCCCTCACCGACGAAATGGCACGCTTCATGGAAATCAACGGCGTGCCCCCCATGGCCACACCGCAAATGGCCCAGGGCTCCCTCGGCATGCTCGGCAACGTCGCCGCCGTCCCCCCCGACACCCAACTCAAAGGCGGCGAAAGCTTCAAAGTCGGCGACTTCGATTTCGAAGTCATCTGGACCCCAGGCCACTCCCCCGGACACATCTGCCTCTACGAACCCAACCGCAAAATCCTCCTCACCGGCGACCACATCCTCCCCACCATCACCCCCAACGTCTCCATCCACGCCCAGACCCACGGAAGCCCACTCGGCGATTACATGCGCTCCCTCGAAGCCCTCGTCGACCTCGATGTCCAGCTCGTCCTCCCCGCCCACGAGTTCGAAATCACCGACCTCAAGAAGCGCATCCGCGAAATCAAAGACCACCACGAGCTCCGCCTCGAAGAAATGCTCGCCTGCGTCGACCGCGGCGGCTCCACCGCCTGGGAAGTCGCCGGACGCGTCAAATGGGCTACCGGCCGGCTCGAAGAATTCGAGCCCTGGATGCAGCGCGCCGCCGTCGGCGAAACCCTCGCCCACCTCGAATACCTCTTCGAGCTCGGCCGGCTGGCCAAGGTCATGCGCGGCAAGCAGCTCTACTGGCTCCCCGTCTAGCCAGCGCGCGCCACCACGAGCCTCAGTCGTCCGCCTCCTCGGGGCCGTGTGCTCGGCCATCGAGCGCCTCCGGCACGATCCGCCAACCCACCACACCGCGCTCCCCGAAGCGCGCCTCCAACGCCGCCACCGCCCATCCCGGCGCATCCGCCAGCCGCGCGTAAAAAACCGGCGCGAACTCCCCGAACTCCAGCGCATCGCGCACCTCCACCCAACGCCCATGCCCCGACACCGAAGCCCACTCCCACGGTCCCGTCGTCGCCGTACTGTCGACCTGGAAGGCCACCCGGTCGTTCGCCCTCCCCATCGCCACCTTCCGCCCCGGCGTCGTCAGCCCGCAGAGCGTACCCTCCCACCAGGCGTAGAAGAGCGGCACCAGGAAATGGCCGTCCGCGCCGAAAAACGCCACCCGCACAATCCGCTCCTTCGCCAGCACCAGCCCGACTTCCTCGTCGCTCAGGCGTCGCGTCCCCACGCACCGATCCTGCCCGGCCCGGTCGCTCCCCGCCAGCTCAGCCCGCCACGCCCAGCTCCTGGCGAATCACCTCGCAGATCTCGAACGTCGGCCCCTCCGCCTGCAGCGTCGACTGCATCTTGTTGATCGTCACCGCCACCGCCAGGCCCACCTCCGGGTCGGCGAAGGCAATCGACCCGCCGGCGCCCGGGTGCCCGAAGGCCGTCCGCCGCGGGCCCATCGCCCCGTGCTGCCCGGCGATCTTCCCGCCATTGAAGAAGCCGATGCTCTTAGGCAGCGGCATCATCAACACCCGATCCGGTTCCTCCGTCTGGATCGCGCTCATCGCCCGAATCCGCTCCGGCGAAACCAGCCGCACCCCATCCACCACACCCCCGTTCGCCAGCGCCGCGTACATCTTCGCCAACGCTCGCGCCGTGAAGTGCCCGTTCGCCGCCGGCAGGCAGGCTCGCCGCACCCGCATATCGTTGAAGTTCCATCCCAGCCGCGGCGGCATCGCCTTGAAGAAATCGTGGTCCGGCGGCACCTGGAACATCGCCGCCCGTTGCTGCCCGCCCTGTCCCGCTGCCTCCTGCTCCTGCACCGTCTGCAGCGTCGCCAGCCGCCCCTCCACCCCTTCGGGAATCCCGATGAACATCTCCCCCTCCAGACCCAGCGGCCGCGCGATCTCCTCCGCCAGCACCTGTTGAATGTGGCGCCCGTCCGCATGTTCGATGATGCCGCCCACGATCCATCCATACGTGATCGCGTGGTAGCCCGTCGCCGTCCCCGGTTCCCAGGCCGGTTCGCCCCGCTCGATATAGCGAAGCCCGTTCTCCCACTCCAGGAGCGGGGCCGCCGCCTCCGGGTCCATCGGCATCGCGTGGAGCCCCGCTTGGTGGCTCATCGCCTGCGCGACCGTCACCCGCTCCTTCCCCCGCTGGCCGAAAGCCTCCCAATAGCGCGCGACCGGCTGTTCGTACTCGATCACT
>NZ_DAOUBJ010000110.1:0-3101 GCF_034432735.1 Tepidiforma sp.
ACGCGAATTCCAGACCCCCGCAACCGACCGTAACCTCGGCCCCGATTTCAAGTACTGCGACCAGGTCGTCACCGCTTGGGTGCGAACCGACGTCACCTACGAATCCCAGTGCGAAGAAAAAGAGGTCGACAGCCGAAACGGCCTCCTCGCCACCGATTCCACGCCGGCCGAGTTCCGCAAGATCGCCAAGTTCGTCAAGCTCCCGGCCTTCAAACCGGAACTCGCAGAAGAACTCGCAAAGAAACGCGACATCCCCATCGCTCCCAAAGAAAAGAGCACCGGGCTCGCCGCAATCGCCATCGCCAACATCACCACCGGCCGTACCATCTCCGGCGACACCGAAGTCATCGGAACCGTCAACCCGCCCAGCCTCCGCAACTGGAAGCTCGAGCTCGGAAAGACATCCACCCCCACAGAATGGACCGTCATCGGCGAGGGCACCGCCAAGATCGAAAACGGACCCCTCGGCACCATCCGCATCGCTGGTCTCCAGGACGGCGTCTATACCCTCCGCCTCTCCACCAATGACGGCAAAGGGCTCACGCTTCAGGTCTACATCAACATCCGCCACACCGGTCCCCCCAACCCCGGCGTCACCCCCACTCCAATTGGTGCCACACCGACCAACGGCGCCACACCCACCCCCGGTCCTTGACCCATCGTCGTTAACGGCGTAGAGCAAAGCCAATAACCAAATCGAGGCCTCACCCGTGGGATACGCGCGCCCCGAACTGCTCGCCGAGCCCGAATGGCTCATCGACCACCTCCACGACCCAGGCGTGCGAATCATCGATTGCGCCGTCCTCGAAGCCTATCGTCGCGCCCACATCCCCGGCGCCGTACATCTCCCCGTCCATTACTACATCAAGGAGGCGGGGCCCCCAGGCGCCGACCACGGCACCTTCGTCATGCCCCCCGCTGAGTTCGAGGCCCTCATGGGCCGCCTCGGCGTCTCCAACGACACTCTCGTCGTCACCTACGACGACAACAACGCCCTCGTCGCCGCCCGCCTCTGGTGGGTCCTCAACTACTACGGCCACAGCAACGTGCGCGTGCTCAACGGCGGTTGGCACCGCTGGCTCACCGAAGGCCGCCCGATAACGTTCCACGCCAGCAAGCCCGCCCCGGCTACCTTCGTTGCCCGCCCCCGCCCCGAACTCATCGCCGATGCCGAATACCTCCGAGCCCACATCGACGACCCCACCTGTCAGATACTCGATGCCCGCACCGATGAAGAGTGGAACGGCACCAACGACCGCGGCAACCGCCGCGTCGGTCACGTCCCCGGAGCAAAACACCTCGAATGGCTCCGCTTCGTCGAACACACCGATACCCGCCGCTTCCTCCCCGCCGAAGAGATCGAACGGCTCCTCGCCGATGCCGGGTTCGACCGCGACCGAGCGACGATCACCTACTGCCAGGGTGGCATTCGCGCGGCCCACGCCGCCTTCGCGATGTATCTCGTCGGCTACAACGACGTTCGCGTTTACGATGGCTCGATGCGCGACTGGGCCAACCGCGACGATACGCCCCTCACGCTCGCCTAGTGGCCCACCCCGAAAATCGACACAGCCCCGACCGCGAGGCCGGGGCTGCCAATTTCGACTTCCTCGCGGTCTCCGACTACTCCGTTGTCGGGCCGACCGGTTCCTTCTCGGCCGGCTCACGCTCCCAACGAAGTAGTGCCTCCACCGTGAAACCGAGGTCCGCCCTCTCACAGAGCGACGAGCAGTACGTCATCTTCATGCCGCTCGGCGACTTCCGCCAGTCGTAGCGGAGGCCACACCGCGCACACACGCGGATGTTGTTGAGATTCATCCCGGTCGGGCCAGGACCGATCGGCGTGTCCATCATTGGCCTCCCTCGCACGGATTGGCCGCCTCGCGGGTCGGCTTCCCTCACACTTCCAGCGTAGGGCGCCGGGGACCGTTTCGTAAAGCGACCCACCCGACCTTGCTTACGTTCCCTCCCCGTCAGGCCGCGAGCAGCGCCCGCCACTCACCACGCACGTACTCGAATTCCCTCAGCAACGTCTCGATGGTGAACCCGAGGTCCGCCTTCTCGCAAAGACTGCCGCAGTAGGTCATCTTCAGATACGAACTCGCCGAACGACGCCAGTCATACGGCGCCCCGCAGCGTTGACAGATCCGCATATTCCCCTGCATCTCGAACCTCCAGCGCTGGGGTCCGCCAGCCCTCGTACTCCAATATTCGACAACTCGCCACGATCCGTTCACTCCATGAAAACCCGCACTCTCGCCCTTGGCCGCCCGCGACATCCAGACGAATCCCCGGGGCCACCCCACCGTCGCCACCTCTTCGCCCCTGCAATCGTCCCGCGGGATGAGAAAAACCGCTATCCCCGACGACATATCCAAATGCATGGACGCGCCCGGAAATACGATCACCTTCCGCCGCCCGCGGCCCCTCCCACCGCGCCTCCAGTCCCCAACGCCCGCGTTCCCCGCGGGCGCGTCATCCTCACCGGAGAACACCGCATTCGGCCGCCAACGATGCCTGCCCGTTCCTCCGCCCTCCGCTATCGTTAGAGGCAGCGCCGCTGCGCCGGAGGTCTCATGTTCCCGGCTCACCTCGCCACAACGGTCGAAGCCCGGCTCGCCGAACTCGCCCGAGCAGATATCGTCGGCCGCATTTGGGCCCGCGACCACACCGTCTGGCAGCACGACCCGTCCGAATGCGCCGACCGCCTCGGCTGGCTCACGGTCCACGAGCAGATGTTCGTGCGGCTGCCGGCCCTCGCACAGTTGCGCGGGCAGCTCCTCGACGCCGGCGCCAACACCCTCCTCCTTCTCGGGATGGGCGGCTCGAGCCTCGCACCCGAGGTCATGGCTACCTCGTTCGGCCCCGTCACCGGCGCCCTTGGCTTCGAACTACTCGATTCGACCGACCCGAGGCAGCTCGCTGACCTTCTGGAACGCCTCGACCTGGCCCAGACCGTCGTCGTCGTCTCGAGTAAATCCGGAACCACCGTCGAAACCCGGGCCCAGTTCGCCTTCTTTCGCGACAAAATTCCCGACCCCTCACGGTTCATCGTCGTCACCGATCCCGGGACCCCCCTGGAGGCCGAAGCGCGCCGGCTT
>NZ_DAOUBJ010000111.1:0-3819 GCF_034432735.1 Tepidiforma sp.
GTCGACGTGCCCCTCCTCGCCAGTGAATGGCCCGCCCTCCGTGCTTCCCTGAAGGAACGCCTCGCCACCGACTGATCGGGACTCCCGCCGTCTTCCCCTGCACGCCGATGCCAGAGCGCGGAGTGCGCGCGCCGCTATATCCAGCCCCGCCGAAGTCCTACACTGAGGGATACAACGCGTCGCGGAGGAACACCATGTCCCAGGCCCAGACCGGCACGTGGGCAGTCAAAGTCGGGCTCGCTCAGATGCTCAAGGGCGGCGTCATCATGGATGTCGTCACGCCCGAACAGGCGAAAATTGCCGAAGAAGCGGGTGCCTGCGCCGTCATGGCCCTCGAGCGCGTCCCCGCCGATATCCGCCGTGACGGTGGCGTCGCCCGGATGAGCGACCCGGAAATCATCTACCGGATCATGGAAGCCGTCACGATTCCCGTGATGGCGAAGGCCCGCATCGGCCACTTCGTCGAAGCGGAGGTACTCCAGGCCATCGGCATCGATTACATCGACGAATCCGAGGTCCTCACCCCAGCCGACGAAGCCCACCACATCGACAAGCACCAGTTCAAGGTGCCCTTCGTTTGCGGCGCCCGGAATCTTGGCGAAGCCCTGCGGCGCATCGCCGAAGGGGCGGCCATGATTCGCACCAAGGGAGAGGCCGGGACCGGCGATATCGTCGAGGCCGTCCGCCACATGCGCGCCGTCCAGGACGAAATTCGCCGCCTCAAGAGCCTCTCCGACGACGAGGTCTACACAGTCGCCAAGGAGCTCGGCGCGCCGCTCGAGCTCGTCCAGCAGGTCAAGCGGGAAGGGCGCCTGCCCGTCGTCAATTTCGCCGCCGGTGGCGTGGCCACGCCGGCCGACGCTGCCCTCATGATGCGGCTCGGCGCCGATGGCGTCTTCGTCGGCTCGGGCATCTTCAAGTCCGAGAACCCGCCCGCCGTGGCGAAGGCGATCGTCGAAGCCACCACCCACTACCAGGACCCCGAAGTCATCGCCCGCGTGAGCCGCGGCCTCGGCAAGGCGATGCCCGGCATCAGCGTCAGCTCCCTCGGCGAAAAGGAGCTCCTCGCGACCCGCGGCTGGTAGCCCCGGCGTCGCTGTCCGGCCCGGCCGAGCAGTTCGCGCACCGCATCGAGGCCCAGGCCGAGGCGCTCCGTCGGCGCATCGTCCTCGCCCCGCCCGGCGCGTGGCAGCGCAGCGGACCCGGCGGGTGGTCGCCTGCGATGGTCGTCGGCCACATTTGCGAATTCCTCCCCTACTGGGCGAGCCGCGCCGTCGTCCTCGCCGCCAACCCCGGGGCCTCCTGGGGCCGCGAGGAGGACGACCCCGACCGCAGCGCCGGCATCCAGTTCGGCGCATCGCTCGACCAGCCGACCGCCTGCGAGCGCCTCGACCGCGCGGCCGCAGCCGCCAGCGCCGCGATCCGCGAGCTCACCCCGGCGCAGCTCGCCGTCCCCCTCCAGTTCACGGGCGGGGATCCGGCGCGCAACTCCGTCGCCGGTCTCGTCGAGCACGCCCTCTGCCGGCACCTCGAATCGCACCACGCCCAGCTCCGCCGGCTCCTCGCCTCCTTCGCCCCCTGAGCGCCGTGCCAGCGCATGCTCGCTGAACGCGCGGGGGCGGGCCTTGCCGCACGGATGTGAAACCTTCTATAGTCAGTTGCATTACACAACGGATCGCGTGCCGCGGTCCCTGGAGGCGCCCGACATGTTCAGCCGCACTGTCCCTCCATCGAAATGGCTTACCCTCGTCGCTGCTTGCTTCGGGCTCGGCATGCTGATGGTCGATACCTTCGTCGTCAACGTCGCCTTTCCCGCCATCGGGCGCGACCTCGACGCCTCCCTCGCCGAGACCGAATGGACCGTTTCCGGCTACGTCCTCATGACCGGAGTCTTCCCGCTCGCGATGGGCCGGCTCGGCGACATCTTCGGCCGCGACCGGATCTATCTCGCGGGTTTGGCCGGATTCGTCGTCACGTCCGGCCTCTGCGGGCTCGCGCCGAATATCGAGGCGCTCATCCTCTTCCGCATCCTCCAAGGCATCGCCGCCGCCACGATGATGCCGCTCACCCTCTCGATCGTCACCGCTGCCTTTCCCGCCGAACAGCGCGGCCTCGCCATCGGCATCTGGGGCGGCGTCTCCGGCCTCGGCCTCATCGCCGGCCCCATCCTCGGCGGCCTCCTCGTCAGCGGCGACCAGTGGCGCTGGATCTTCCTCGTCAATCTACCCCTCGGCCTCCTCGCAGTCCTCTTCGCGCTCCTTTGGGTGCCTTCCACCCGCGACCCTTCCGCACCCCGTACCATCGATTGGCCGGGGCTCGTCGTGCTCTCGGGCGGCCTGCTGTTCGTGCTCTTCGGCGTCAACCGCGGCAACGAGCTCGGCTGGGCATCTCCCGTCATCGTGGGCTGCTTCGCCGCCGGGGCCCTGCTCCTGACGCTCTTCCCCTTGGTCGAACGCCGCGCGCGCGCCCCACTCGTGGACCTCTCCCTCTTCCGCAGCATGCCGTTCGTCATGGCTTCGCTGAGCGCCTTCCTCTTCTCCGCCGCTGTCTTCGGTTCGCAACCGTACGCCAGCCTTTTCATGCAGAACTACCTCGGCTTTTCGCCACTCCAAGGGGGGCTCGCCTTCCTCCCGGCCACAGGGCTGGTCGCCCTGCTGATGCCGGTCTCTGGCATCGTCGGCCAGCGCCTCGGCCATCGCATCCGGATCATCATCGCCGCGGGCTCCATCTCCGTCGGGCTATCGTTCGTCTACCTCCTCCGCCTCGAACCCGCGAGCGGCTATCTCGATGGCCTCCTCCCCGCCTTCATCTTGCGCGGGCTTGGCATCGGCCTCGTCATCTCGGCCACCTCCTACGCGGTGGTGAGCGCCATGCCCTTGGCCAAGTCGGGGCTCGCCTCCGGTGCGCTGACGATGGCGCGGAACATCGGGACCTCGGCCGGCGTCGCCATCTTCGGAGCCGCCTACCTTCGTGCGGTCGAACACCTCCTCCCGCCGCGGCTCGCGGAGGCCGGTATCGAACCCGCAACCTCGGCCGGACTGGTCGAACGGTCTACCCACTTCCTCCCCGCTGCTGGCGAGCCGGCGGCCAGCGTGACTTCGGCCGCCATCGTCGATGCCTACGTTCTGCTCGCCGTCGTCGGCATCGGCATTTGTGCCCTCGCCATCGCGGCTGCGGCCCTCATTCGCCCCCGGACCGTGCCCGCGCCCGCCCGCGCCCCAGCGCCGATGTCCGGCCCCGCCTCGGCCCGCTGAGTCCACCCGGAGGACAGCTCCGCCGCCGCGCGCCCGGTCCGCTCGGCCGGAGGCGATTGGCGCGCCGCCGACCACGCCGATCCGCTCTCAGCCGAGCAGCTCCTCGATGAACTGCGCCGGCCCGTCGTCCGCCGGTCCGGGGATGAGCCGGGTCGCCGCCGCTTTCGCCCCGGGCGTGCCCGTTTCGACGGCCACGGCGAGCCCGGCCTCGCGGAACATCGGCACATCGACTTCCGAATCACCGATGGCCACCGCCTCCGCCGGGTCGATGCCGAGCGCCTCGCAGAGCCTGCGCAGCGCGCTTCCCTTGTGCACCCCTTTCGCGGTCACCGAAACCATCCCGTCGCCCGTGAACGCCAAGGCATCGAACAGTTCCACCCGGTCGCGCCAGGCGCGGAGTTCCGCCAGCCGGGGATCCTCGGCGCCGGGCTCCGCGAGCACGGCCAGCGCCCCGGCCAGATCGGCCTCGCGCAGCGACGTCACTGGGCGGAGCCACTCCGGCGCATTCGCCGCCCACGGCGGCAATTCGTTCGCGCGGCGGTAGGCGAAACCGGGTAGCGCCACA
>NZ_DAOUBJ010000112.1:0-2567 GCF_034432735.1 Tepidiforma sp.
CCCCCTCCCAAGGCACCGCCGCCGCCGGCCGGTAGCGCACCGCTCGCCCTCCCCAACCTGCTAAGCTCCCGACATGGCCTCTGCCCTCCCACCGGTCCGCCCCGCCATCGTCGCCCTCACCCAACAGCTCATCGCCGACCGCCGCCACCTCCACCAATACCCCGAGCTCCCCTGGCAGGAACACCGAACGCAGCAGTACCTCCTCGAACGACTCCACCAGCTCGGCCTCGCCGACGTCCGCCCAATCGCCCGGACCGGCGCCACCGCCCTCGTCCAGGGGGCGCTACCCGGCCGCTGCGTCCTCTGGCGCGCCGATATCGATGCCCTCCCCGTGCCCGAAAAGAGCGGACTCCCCTTCGCCTCCCGCCACGACGGCGTCATGCACGCCTGCGGCCACGATGCACACATGGCCATCGCCCTCGGGATCGCCGCCTGGGCCATCGCCCATCGCCACCAGCTCCCCGGCGCCATCCGGTTCGTCTTCCAGCCAGCCGAAGAAGCCTCCGGCGGCGCCGCCGCCTGCATCGCCGATGGCGTCCTCGAACATCCCCACGTCGAAATCGCCCTCGGCCTCCACATCTCCGCCGACATCCCCCTCGGCATGATCAACCTCGCCCCTGGCCCCTTCTTCGCGGCCCCTACAGCCTTCCGCATCGAAATCACCGGCCGCGGCGGACACGCCGCCGCCCCCCACCAAGCCGTCGACGCCGTCGTCGTCGCGGCCCACCTCATCACCGCCCTCCAAACCATCGTCTCGCGCGCCATCCCCCCCACCGAACAGGCCGTCCTCACCGTCGGCAAAGTCGAGGCCGGCTTCCGCGGCAACGTCATCGCCGAATCCGCCACCCTCTCCGGCACCATCCGCACCTACACCTCCCCCGTCCGCGACCTCATCCTCCGCCGCGTCGAAGAAATCGCCACCGGCGTCTGCGCCGCCTTCGGCGCCACCTTCCAGCTCGCCCACGAAACCTCCTGCCCACCACTCGTCAACGACCCAGCCGTCACCGCCCAAGTCCTCCAACACGCCCAGACCTTCTTCGGCCCCGGCCGCATCGTCGGCGTCCCTACCATGGGCGCCGAAGACATGTCACTCTTCCTCGAAGCCCGCCCCGGATGCTACTTCTGGCTCGGCGCCCGTAACGAAGCCATCGGCATCGCCGGCCGCCACCACGACCCCGGATTCATCATCGACGAAGCCGCCCTCCCCCTCGGCGTCGAATTCGCAGCCCGCATCATCCAACACTTCCTCCACCCCGAACCCCCAGCTCCCTCAGCAGACGCTCGATAGCCGGACCGACCCCCGGCTCGAACACCGCGAGCGCCCGGTTCCGCGCCGAGAGCAGACCGTCCTCCCTCGCCCGGTCCAAGAATCGCTCCAGCCCATCGAAAAACCCATCCACATTCGCGAACACCAGCGGCCCCCCATGCAGCCCCAGCTGCCGCCACGTCACCATCTCGAAGGCCTCGTCCAGCGTCCCGTACGCCCCCGGCAGCACCATGAACCCCTGCGCCAGCGAAGCCATCACCGCCTTCCGCTCCGCCATCGTCTCCACCACCCGCAGCTCCGAGACGCCCGCATGGGCAAGCTCCAAATCCACCAAAAAACGTGGAATCACCCCAATCACCCGGCCCCCAGCGGCCAAGCACGCATCCGCCAGCGCCCCCATCGAGCCGACCGTCGCACCCCCGTACACCACCCGCACACCCCGCTCAGCGAGCGCCCTCCCCGCCTCCCTCGCCGCCTCCAGATAGCGGCGACGAATCCCCGCCTGCGAACCGCAGAACACCGCAACCGTCAGCTCCGCGTCGCCGCTACTCAGCGACCCACCGGTCAACATCCCGTTCCCAGCTCACCAGCTCCTCCGGCGCGAAGAAAATCCCCAACTCCCTCGCAGCACTCTCCGGACCATCGCTGGCGTGCACCAAATTCCGCCCCTTGTCGATGCCAAAGTCCGCTCGGACCGTCCCCGGGGCCGCCTCTACCGGATTCGTCGCCCCGATCGTCGCCCGCACCACCCGAATCGCGTCCACCCCCTCCCACGCGATCGCGAGCACCGGCGCACTCGTGATGAACTCCACCAACCCCGGGAAAAACGGCTTCCCGACGTGCTCCGCATAGTGCCGCTCCGCCAGCTCCCGCGTCACGCGCAAAAGCTTCACCCCCACCATCTTCAGCCCCCGGCGCTCCAGCCGCCCGATAATCTCCCCCGCGAGCCCACGCTGCATCGCGTCCGGCTTCACCAGAAACAGCGTCCGTTCCACGTTCGCCAAGAAACCCTCCTCGCTAACCGGTCGCCCGCTGGCGCCGAGAAATCGTAATCGCCGGCTCACGCAGATAGAACGGCTCGGCACCCGCCGCGAGCTCACCCGCCCGGGCGCGCGGCGCCAGCCGCTCCAGCAGCGCCATCACCCGCTCCCGCGGGCCCACCTCCACCCCCCCGAAAGCCCCTGCCCCCTCACCCGCCAGCCGCACATCCCGCGGCAGCTCCGCCACCAACGCGATCTCCCCCGCTGGCAACCCCCCGACCCACCGCTGAACACCATACTCCCCCCGCCCCGCCGGATGA
>NZ_DAOUBJ010000113.1:0-4991 GCF_034432735.1 Tepidiforma sp.
GTCCAGCCTCCCACCTATCTCCTCTTCCAGCAGCTCCGCGAACACCTCCGGCGCCCCGAGCCCCCCCAACGAGCCCTCCCCCACCCGCAAGCGCAACCTACCCTCCACCACATCCGGGTCCAGCATCACCGACGCACGCGGCCCCGTGCCCGACGCCCCCGACAAAATCGAAACCACCACCAGCCCCTCCCTCAGCACATCCACATCCACCGCCGGCGAGCCGCTCACACCGCCCAACACAGGCAGCTCAGCCGCCACCATCGCCGCAAGCGCCCGCTCATCCAACACCACCGTAATGTTTCCACCACCCCCCACAGCACCCGACCTCCCATCCCAGTCCGGGTCCAGCGTCAGCCAAAGCACCATCAGCATCGCGCCCGCCAATACCCCCGCGACGAACACCCACAAAACCCGCATAGCGCCGAGCGTGCCCCCTTCACCGCTCGCCCGCAACCCAACCCCTTGCACCAACGCTACCAACACCCCATACTGCAAGTATCTGGTGGCTAGAGCGAGGTGGACCCACCCGTTCCCATCCCGAACACGGAAGTGAAACGCCTCAGCGCTGACGATACTGCCCGGGCAACCGGGTGGGAAAATAGGCCGCCGCCGGGTACCGAGCAAACCGCCGCAAGGCGGTTTCTTCCATTTTCGACCATCCCGCCCGAAGCCCCGGGGGCCAGAGCAGAATAGGGCTCCCGCCGCGGTAACCACCGGTATCGTCCCAGCGTTCTCACCCATAGCCCCGGCGCCGCTCGCCAGGGCCCCGCGTCCGGTTTCCTCCAACGATCGGCCGCTGGTAGAATCGAAATCGAGATCCCTCAATTCACCCGGGCACGTACACCCACCAGAAGGGCGTCGTGCCCCCAGACGGAGCCGCACTTGTCAGCAGACACCGCCCAGCCAACCACCCCCCCAGAAGCCGAAATGGACATGGGGGCCCTCCTCGACCTCGAAGCCTCCCAAGCCGGAGGACAACTCCGGCGCGGCGAAATCATCGAGGGCATGGTCATGGGCGCCTCCCCCGACGGCCTCATCGTCGACGTCGGCACCAAAACCGAAGCCGTCATCCCCCAAAACGAAATGCTCTCCCTCGGCGTCGACGGCGCCAGCAAACTCAAAACCGGCGACACCGTCCGCGTCATGGTCCTTCAGCCCTCCACCGCCGAAGGCCACGCCATCGTCTCCCTCGACCGTGCCCGCGGCGAAGAAGGCTGGGAAACCCTCCAGCGCCGATTCCAAACCGGCGAAATTTTCGAAGCCCAAGTCACCGGCCACAACCGCGGCGGCCTCCTCGTCAACGTCGACGGCGTCAACGCCTTCGTCCCCCTCTCCCAAGTCGAATCCGTACGCCGCGACGACCCCGACGCCCCCGCACAACTCGCCAACCTCGTCGGACAGCCCATCAAGCTCAAAGTCATCGAACTCAACCGAAAACGGAATCGCGTCATCCTCTCCGAACGCGCCGCCATGGCCGAAGTCCGCAAAGAACAAAAAGAACGCGTCCTCGACGAACTCCAAGAAGGCCAGATCCGCACCGGACGCATCTCCTCCATCACCGACTTCGGCGTCTTCATCGACCTCGGCGGAGCCGACGGCCTCGCCCACATGACCGAGCTCACCTGGGAGCGCGGCAAAAAAGCCCGCGACCTCTTCCAAGTCGGCGACGAAGTCCAGGCCTACATCCTCAAAATCGACCGCGAAAACAAAAAAATCTCCCTCTCCATCAAACGCGCCCAGCCCGAGCGCTGGGACACCACCGTCGACCGCTTCGTCATCGGCCAAATCCTCATCGGCCGCATCACCAAACTCATGCCCTTCGGCGCCTTCGTACGCCTCGAGGGCCCCGTCGAAGGCCTCATCCACATCTCGGAACTCTCCAACCGGCGCATCCAGCACCCCAAAGAGATCGTCAAAGAAGGCGACGTCGTCCCCGTCAAACTCGTCCGCATCGAAAAAGACCGCCACCGGCTCGGCCTCAGCCTCCGCCAAGCACGAAACGACGCCGAAGCCATGGGCTTCCTCTTCGACGCCAACGGATCCGTCATCGACTACCCCGACGACGTCCGCGAACAATTCGGCCTCCCCCCACGCGACACCACCACCCAGCCCCCCCGCCGCGAACCCCGCACCACCCAAGAAGCCATCGAACAGGCCGTCTCGCGCGACCCCGAGCCCATCTCCGCATTCGCCGCCGCATTCGCACAAGCACTCGAAAACGCCGAAGCCGGCAACGGCCTCGCCGATACCGTCGCCCAAGTCGCCGGCCTCGCCCCCAAAGACGAACCGGCACCACCCGCCGCCGAGGAACCGGCATCAATCACGGCCGAAGAACCGGCATCCATCACTGCCGAGACAGAAGCACCCGAAAACACCGGCCCCGCGTCCGAAGCCCCAGCCACAGAACCCGCCCAGTCCGGGATCACCGAACAGCAAAATCGGGTTTCCACGGGGGCGACGACACCCGACGCAATGCCGCAAAATACTAGTGAGGGGACCGAAACGGCCCCCACCCAAGCACCAGCCGCAACAGAGGAGGAAACTGCTGACGGCTCCTAGTCGCAACTTGGGCGCACCCAGAGGAAGGTGGTACACCAATGGCCGAGAGGGCTGACAGGTTCGACAAATTCACCGAACGGGCCCGGCGAGTCCTCACCCTCGCCCAGGAAGAAGCCCATCGATTCAACCATAACTACATCGGCACCGAACACATCCTCCTCGGCCTCGTCCGCGAAGGCGACGGCGTCGCCGCCAAAGTCCTCGCCAACCTCGGCGTCGAACTCAACAAAGTCCGCTCCGCCGTCGAATTCATCATCGGCCGCGGCGACCGCACCGTCCTCGGCGAAATCGGCCTCACCCCCCGCGCCAAAAAAGTCATCGAACTCGCCGTCGACGAAGCCCGCCGCCTCAACCACAGCTACATCGGCACCGAACACCTCCTCCTCGGCCTCGTCCGCGAAGGCGAAGGTATCGCCGCAGGCGTCCTCGAAAGCCTCGGCGTCAACCTCGAACGCGTCCGCGCCGAAACCACCCGCATCCTCAGCCAGAGCGCCCCACAGGCCGCCGCCTCCGGCGCCCGCCAAGCCAGCCGCACCCCAACCGTCGACCAGCTCGGCATCGACCTCACCGCCGCCGCCCGCAACGGCCAACTCGACCCCGTCATCGGCCGCTCCAACGAACTCGAACGCGTCGTCCAGATCCTCTCCCGGCGCACCAAAAACAACCCCGTCCTCATCGGCGAACCAGGCGTCGGCAAAACCGCCATCGCCGAACTTCTCGCCCAACGCATCGTCTCCGGAGACGTCCCCGAAACCCTCCAGAACAAACGCCTCCTCACCCTCGACATCGGCTCCCTCGTCGCCGGCACCAAATACCGCGGCGAATTCGAAGAACGCCTCAAAAAAGTCATCGAAGAAATCAAAGCCGCCGGCAACTGCATCCTCTTCATCGACGAACTCCACATGCTCGTCGGAGCCGGCGCCGCCGAAGGCGCCGTCGATGCCGCCAACATCCTCAAACCGTCCCTCGCCCGCGGCGAACTCCAGTGCATCGGCGCCACCACCCTCGACGAATACCGCAAACACATCGAACGCGACGCCGCCCTCGAACGCCGCTTCCAACCCGTCATGGTCGAAGAACCCACCGTCGAAGAAGCCATCGAAATCCTCAAAGGCATCCGCCCCCGCTACGAAGAACACCACAAACTCAAAATCAGCGATGCCGCCCTCGTCGCCGCCGCCGAGCTCTCCGCCCGCTACGTCAGCGACCGCTACCTCCCCGACAAAGCCATCGACCTCATCGACGAAGCCGCCAGCCGCGTTCGCATCCGCCGCGCCGCCACCCCGCCCTCCCTCAAAGAAGCCATGAAAGGCCTCGAAAGCCTCCGGCGCGAAAAAGAACAAGCCATCGCCGCCCAACAATACGAATACGCCGCCGAACTCCGCGACCGCGAAGTCAAACTCCAAGACAAAATCCGCGAAATGGGCGAATGGGAAGAAGGCGAAGCAGGAATCGCCACCCCCGTCGTCACCGAAGAAGACATCGCCGAAGTCGTCTCCATGTGGACAGGCATCCCCGTCGCCCGCATCGCCAGCGAAGAAAGCGCCCGCCTCCTCCGCATGGAAGAAGCCCTTCGCAGCCGCATCATCGGCCAGGACGAAGCCATCGAAACCATCGCCCGCGCCGTCCGCCGCGCCCGCGCCGGCCTCAAAGACCCGCGCCGCCCCATCGGCGTCTTCCTCTTTTGCGGCCCCACCGGCGTCGGCAAAACCGAACTCGCCCGCGCCCTCGCCGAATTCATGTTCGGCTCACAAGACAACATGATAAAGCTCGACATGAGCGAATTCAGCGAAAAACACACCGTCTCCCGGCTCGTCGGCGCCCCACCAGGCTACGTCGGCTACGACGACGGCGGCCAGCTCACCGATACCGTCCGGCGCAAAAGCTACTGCCTCATCCTCCTCGACGAAATCGAAAAAGCCCACCCCGAAGTCTTCAACCTCCTCCTCCAAATCTTCGACGAAGGCCGCCTCACCGACGCCAAAGGGCGCAAAGTCGACTTCCGCAACACCATCATCATCATGACCTCCAACGTCGGGTCCGACCTCATCAAAAAAGACAGCTCCCTCGGCTTCGCCACCACCACCGACGAAATCAAAACCCACGAAGAGCGCTACCAGCGCATGAAAGACAAAGTCCTCACCGAACTCAAAAACGTCTTCAAACCAGAATTCCTCAACCGCATCGATAGCACCGTCGTCTTCCGATCACTCACCAAAGAAGACATCCGGCGCATCGTCGACAACGAACTCAAAAAAGTCGAAAAAACCCTCAACCAAAAAGGCGTCCGCCTCGAAGTCACCGACGCCGGCAAAGACTGGCTCGGCGAAAAAGGCTACGACCCAGTCTTCGGCGCACGCCCGCTCCGCCGCGTCATCCAGGACAACATCGAAGACCGCCTCAGCGAGATGCTCCTCGCTGGCGACTTCGGT
>NZ_DAOUBJ010000114.1:0-1654 GCF_034432735.1 Tepidiforma sp.
GAAGAGGCGCGTGGTGTCGTTACCGATGAAGCGCTTCGTTTCCAACGTTCACCTCGATGTTGCCGATGGCTTCGATGTGGGTTTGGGGGGTGATCTCGGCGAAGGAGAGGACGACGACGTTCGGTAGGCGGCGCTCGAGGAGGCGCCGGAGGGCGAGCCGAATGCGGGAGGAGCAGAGGATGATGGGTTCGCGGCCGGATGCGGCGATGCGCTCGACTTCGGCGGCGACGACGCCGACGAGGCGTTGGACTTGCCAGGGTGGCATGGCGACTTGGCTGCCGCGGTCGGTTTGCTGGATGCTGGCGGCGATCTCTTCTTCTGTGCGGGGGCCGACGGTGATGACGCGGATGGTGCCGCTTTCGTCGGCGTACTGGCGGCTGATCTGGCGGGCGAGGGCGGCGCGGGCGTATTCGGTGAGGATGTCGATGTCGCGGGTGAGGCGGCCGTGGGTGGCGAGGGTTTCGCAGATGGTGACGAGGTCGCGGATGGAGACGCGTTCGGCGAGGAGGTTTTGGAGGACTTCTTGGACTTCGCCGACGGTGAGGGTGGAGGGGATGAGGTCGTCGACGAGGGCGGGGTATTCTTTGCGGAGGTTTTCGAGGAGGTCTTGGGTGTCCTGGCGGCTGAGGAGGTCGGGGGCGAAGCGGCGTACGAGTTCGGTGAGGTGGGTGGCGAGGACGGATTCGGCATCGACGACGGTGTAGCCGAGGAGTTCGGCGCGTTCGCGGTAGGCGGGGGTGATCCAGCGTGCGGGGAGGCCGAAGGCTGGCTCGATGGTTTCGATGCCGGGCACGTCGCCTTCGGCGGTGCCGGGGTCCATGGCGAGGTAGTGGCCGGGCTGGAGGGTGCCGCGGGCGATTTCGACGCCGCGGAGCTTGACGACGTAGGCGTTTGGGGCGAGGCCGAGGTTGTCGCGCACGCGGACGGTGGGGAGGACGAGGCCGAGCTCGAGGGCGAGCTGGCGGCGGATCTGGGTGATGCGGCGGAGGAGGGTGCCGCCGGCTTGTTCGTCGACGATGGGGATGAGGCCGTAGCCGACTTCGATTTCGAGGGGGTCGACGCTCATCATCTGGATGACTTGTTGGGGGCCGAGCTGTTCGGGTTCGGGGAGGGGTTGGGGGCGAGCGGCGATGGCGGCGAGTTCGGCTTGGCGCTTGGAGCGGTCGATGAGGTAGCCGCCGGTGCCGATGGCGGCTGCGACGAGCAGGAAGGGGAGGTGGGGGAGGCCGGGGAGGGCGGCGAAGAGGGCGAGCATGGCGGCCGCGACGTACATGGGACGCGACTGCATGGTGATCTGGCTGAAGACTTGTGAGCCGAGGTTGGTCTCGCCGGCGGCGCGGGTGACGATGATGCCGGTGGCGGTGGAGATGAGGAGGGCGGGGAGCTGGGAGACGAGGCCATCGCCGACGGTGAGCTTGGCGTAGAGGTCGAGGGCTTCGGCGGGGCCGACGCCCTGCTGGAGGATGCCGATGGAGAGGCCGCCGATGATGTTGACGAGGATGATGACGATGCCGGCGATGGCGTCGCCTTTAACGAACTTGGAGGCGCCGTCCATCGCCCCGTAGAAGTCGGCCTCCTGGCCGATGGCTTTGCGGCGCTCGCGGGCTTCGGCTTCGTTGATCAGGCCGGCGTTGAGGTCGGCATCGATGGCCAT
>NZ_DAOUBJ010000115.1:0-14642 GCF_034432735.1 Tepidiforma sp.
TCGGGCGGCCGCGGCCTCGGCGACCCCTCCGCGTTCAAGATGCTCGAAGAGCTCGCCGCGCTGTTGAAGGGCGCAACAGGGGCGAGCCGGGCCGCCTGCGACCTCGGCTGGTACCCACCCAGCCAGCAAGTCGGGCTGACCGGCAAGGTCGTCTCCCCCAATCTCTACATCGCCGTCGCCATCTCCGGCGCCAGCCAGCACATGGCCGGGATGTCCGGCTCCAAGAACATCGTCGCGATCAACAAGGACCCGGACGCCAACATGGTCAAAGTGGCCAAGTACGCCATCATCGAGGACTACCGCAAAGTCGTCCCGGCGATCATCGAGGAGATCAAGAAGCTCCAGTAGCGGGAGCACCGAGCACATCGAAGCCGCCGGGGGCGGGGGCCGTGTCCTCTCGCCCCCGCCGGCTTCTTTGGCGGCCACGCGCAGGGCGCTTCGCTAGCGGCGAAGCGCCCGTGGCCCAACGGGCGCGTTCGAACGTTGCCTCGTCGGACCTGTACCATACGTGGTACATCGCCGGCACCGATCCCCGTCCGCGCGCCGGTTGCGACCCATCTCGAACCCGGAGGGGTGGCGTGAGCTCATCCAACGACCCTGGGCAGGCCCCCGCCGAGCGCCTGCCACACCGCCTCTACGACGCCGAGGGCAACGTGACGAAGGATCGCCCCTGGATCTTTCGCACCTACGCCGGCCACTCGAGCGCGGCCGCTTCGAACGCCCTCTACCGGAAGAACCTCGCCGCGGGCCAGACGGGGCTCTCGGTCGCCTTCGACCTCCCCACCCAGACAGGCTACTCCTCCGACCACCCGCTCGCGCTCCCGGAAGTCGGCAAGGTCGGGGTGCCCATCAACACGATCGACGACATGCACCAGCTCTTCGAGGGCATTCCCCTTGCGGAGATGAATACCTCGATGACGATCAACGCCACGGCGATGTGGCTGCTCGCGCTCTACATCGGCGTCGCCCGCGAGCGGGGCGAAGACGTTCGGAAGCTCCAGGGCACCACCCAGAACGACATCATCAAGGAGTACCTCGCCCGGGGCACGTACATCTTCCCGCCGGAGGCGAGCCTCCGGCTCATCGCCGAGATGTACGAATACTGCCTCGACAACCTGCCCAAGTGGAACGCCTCCAACATCTGTAGCTACCACCTGCAGGAGGCCGGGGCCACCCCCGTCCAGGAGCTCGCCTTCGCGCTCGCCAACGCCATCGGCGTGCTCGATACCATCCGCGAGCGCAGGGTCGTCCCCGCCGATCGGTTCCCCGAGATCGTCGGGCGCATCTCGTTCTTCGTGAACTCCGGGATCCGCTTCATCGAAGAGATGTGCAAGATGCGCGCCTTCGTCGAGCTCTGGGACGAGATCACCCGCGAACGCTACGGCGTCCAGGATCCGAAGCAACGGCTCTTCCGCTACGGGGTGCAGGTCAACTCGCTCGGCCTCACCGAACAACAGCCGGAAAACAACGCCTGGCGAATCCTGATCGAGGCGTTGGGCGTCACCCTCTCGCGCAAGGCCCGCTGCCGCGCGCTGCAGCTCCCCGCTTGGAACGAGGCCCTCTCCCTTCCCCGGCCGTGGGATCAGCAGTGGTCGCTCCGCCTGCAGCAGATCCTCGCCTACGAGACGGACCTGCTCGAATACCCGGACCTCTTCGATGGCTCCGTCGTCATCGAATCCAAAGTCGAAGAGCTGAAGCGCGAGGCGCGAGAAGAGATCGCCCGCATCGAAGCGATGGGGGGCATCCGCGCCGCCGTCGAATCCGGCTACCTCAAATCGCAACTCGTCCGCTCGATGTCGGAACGGGTCAGCAAGATCAACTCGGGCGAACTCGTCATCGTCGGCGTCAACCGCTGGACCGATGGCCTCCCCTCGCCGCTGACCACGGGCGAAGATGGCGGCATCTTCCGCGTCGACGAAGCCGAGACGCGCCGGACGCTGGAATCGCTCGCTGCCGTGAAGGCGAAGCGCGACCAGGCGCAGGTAGCGGCGGCGCTCGCCGCGCTCGAAGCGGCCGCTCGGGAGGGTCGCAACATGATGGAGCCCTCGATCGCCTGCGCACTCGCCCGGGTGACGACCGGCGAGTGGGCCGATACCCTGCGCCGCGTCTTCGGGGAATACCGCCCGCCGACGGGCGTCGAAGGCCAGCGCCTGTTCGTCGATAGCGACCGTGTGGCCGACGTTCGCCGCCGGGCCGAGGAGTTCGTGCGCCGAACGGGCCATCGCCCGCGGATCGTGGTCGGCAAGCCGGGGCTCGATGGCCACTCCAACGGTGCGGAGGTGATCGCCGTGGCTGCTCGCCACTGTGGGTTCGATGTCGTTTACTCGGGCATCCGCCTCACGCCGGAGGAGATCGTCCAGAGCGCCATCGAAGAGGCCGCCGATGTCATCGGCCTCTCCATCCTCTCCGGGAGCCACCTCGACCTCACGCGTCAGGTGATCGACGGGCTGCGCGCGGCCGGGGCGGGCGATGCCATCCCCGTCATCGTCGGTGGCATCATCCCGAAGGACGACCACGAGGCGCTCCGCGCCCTCGGCGCGCGCCAGATCTTCACCCCTGCCGACTTCGACCTCGCCGATGTGATGAGCCGGATCATGGACGTCGTCGAAGAACAGGCGGGCGTTCGCGCCCGGTGAGCGACGCCGCCGGGGACATCGCATCGCTCGTCGCGGGCGCCATCGCGCTCGAAAAGTGGCCGCTCGCCCAGCTCGTCCGGCGGTTCGAGGATCCGCGCCCCGAGGCCGTCGCGGAGAAGGCGGCTGCCATCGCCGCCCTCGAGGCACGTGGCGCCCGGCCCCGCGCCATGGTCGCTGGCTTCACGGGCACCCCCGGGAGCGGCAAATCGACGCTCGTCGGCGAGCTCGCCGCGCGGCTCATCGCCCGCGACCCCGCCGCCACCGTCGCCGTCCTCGCGATCGACCCATCGAGCCACCGCAGCGGTGGCTCCATCCTCGGCGACCGGACGCGCGTCCACTTCCCCATCGGCGAGCGCCGCCTCTACTTTCGCAGCCAGCCTTCCGACCGGGAGCTCGGCGGCATGGGTCGGGCGACCTATCCCGTCGTTCGGTTGCTGGAGCGGCTGTTCGACATCGTCTTCGTCGAGACGGTCGGCATCGGCCAGAGCGAAATCGAAATCGAACGGCTGGCCGACCGGGTCTACCTTGTGCTCCAACCGCTGGGCGGCGACCAAATCCAGTTCATGAAGGCGGGCATCATGGAGGTGCCCCACGCCTTCATTCTCAATAAGTGCGACGTGGGCGCTGCCGCCCGGCGGAGCTACCACGCCCTCCGCGCGAGCATCGATTTCGCGCGCCCCGGCGAACCCGCGCCGCCGCCGGTCTTCCGCACCAGCGCCATCTCCGGTGAGGGGCTGGATGACGTCCTCGATGACCTCGTCGAACACCGCACGGTCCACGACGAGGCGGCCCGCTCGCAGCGCGACCGCTACTTCCTCGAGAAGTGGGTACGGGACGAGTACGGCCGTTTCGGCCTGACGCTGCTCGAACGGCAGGGCGGCGCGGCGAACCTCCTCGAACGGGCCGGGGGCTTCGAGGCCGCGCAGGCAGCGTACAGGGCCCCGTGCGACCCCTTCGCCTAGGCCGAGCGATCGCCCCCGCGCTCAGGCCGGGCTGGCGCCGTCGACCGCGCCCGGGGCCGGATCGAGGCGGAGCGGAAGCTGGGCCGCGCCCTCGCGGCGCGCGCCTTCGGCGAGCACCGCGCGGTAGAGCTGCTCGTGGCGGAGCACATTGAGCGCCGCGCTGAAATGGCGCTCGACGCGCCGGCGGCACTCGCGCCGGTCGAGCTCCTTCGCTCGCCAGGCGGCCTCAGCCGCCTCCTCCACACCCCCGCAGATGATGCCGGTCACCCCGTCCTGAACCACTTCAGGCACCGACCCGTTCCGGAAGGCGATGACCGGCGTGCCCGTCGCCATCGATTCGATCATCACCAAGCCGAACGGCTCGGGCCACTGGATGGGGAAGAGCGTGGCGAGCGCATCGCGGTAGGCGCGCAGCTTCTCCTCCGTGGGGGGCTGCTCTTTCACCTCGACATCGAGGCCGCGCAGGCGCGGGCGGACCTCCGCTTCCCAGTACTCCCGCTCCAGCTGTTCGTTGATCTTCACCACCATGAGCAGGGGGAGCCCCGCCCGGCGGGCGATCTCGATCGCCTGCACGGGGCCTTTCTCTGGGTTGATCCGCCCGCAGAAGAGCAGGTAGTCGCCCGGGCTCTCGCGGAACGGGAAGGCGGCCGGGTCGACCCCATTGTGGATGACCGTCGCGCGGACGCCGGCGGGGAGCGTCGACCGCTGGTGGTGGCTGATCGCCACGAGCTGGACCCGCTGGCCCAAGGCGTGGATCAGGTCGCGATTCTCGGCCGTCACCGGCCCGTGGAGCGTATGGACCACGGGCACGGGCAGCGCCGCGCCCACGACCGGCCCGAGGAAGGTGTGGTCGTGGATCAGGTCGAACTCCCGCCAGCGGTCGTAGGCAGCGAGGATGTGCTGCGCTTCGACGGTGACGCTCCCGAGCAGCGCCGAAGGCGGTTCGGCGAAGGTGGCGACGAGCTGCGCCTCGGTGCGCGAGCCACCGGCCGCGAAGAGCGTCACCGCGTGGCCGCGCCGGGCGAGCCCATCGGCGAGGTAGCTCACCACCAGCTCGATGCCGCCGTAGCCCGTCGGCGGGACCGCGAACCACGGCGGCGCAACGATCGCAATCCGCATCGTCTCCATCGTTTACGCTCCCGGTTCGAAGGCAAAAGCAGCGCCTACCGCTCGGAAGGCGCCTGCCGACATTCTTTCGACGGCATCGGATGCACGTCAAGAGCGACAGAGCCCCCTCGCAGTGCTTCAGCGGGGCCAGCGATCGGTGAGGACGATGGCGATGTCGCCCCGCACATCCTCCACTTCGACGGCCACGCCGGCGGCGCCCCGGCGGAAGGCGAGGTCGACGGCCGCGCCGGCGAAGCGGAGATTGCGCAGCCGCACCCACTCCACCATCCCGGGGAGGATGGGCCGCGTGATGGCGAGCGTGGCCGGCCCCGCCGGCCGCAGGCCGAGGAGCGTCGAAAGGACGAACGGCAGGCTCGCTGCCGACCAGGCCTGTGGCCGCGAGGCCACCGGGTAAGGGGTCGGCACGAGGCGCAGCTCCCGCGGGTCGCCGCAATACAGCTCGGGGATGCGGGAGGCGGGGAAGGCGAGCGCGGCCTCGATGAACGCCGTCCCGAGCGTGCGCGCGAGGTCGTCGAAGCCGAGCCGCCGGAGCCCCGCGAGGAGGATGGCATTGTCGTGGGGCCAAACGGAGCCGGTATGGTAGCCGAGCGGGTTGTAGCCGGGGACGGAAAGCGCGAGCGTCCGCACCCCCCAGCCCGTGAAGAGGTCCGACTGGAAGGCGCGGTCGGCGAAGGCCGCGGCGTGCGCCGGCGCCGGATCGCCCAGCCAGAGCACGTGGCCCGCATTCGAAGCCGGCGTGGGGACGGGCACGCGCGCCCGTTCGAGGCAGAGGGCATAGCCGAGCGTCGCATCGGCGAAGCGTTCCTCGAGGATGGCGGCGACCCGCTCGGCGGCGGCCTCCGCGCCCTCGGCGGTCTCGCCGCAAACGCTCGCCAGCCGGGCGTAGGCGCGCAGCGCGGCCCAGGTGTAGGCCTGCACTTCGACGAGGGCGATCGGCGGTTCGACGAGCCGGCCGTCAGGCCAGCGGATAGCGTCGTGGGAATCCTTCCAGCCTTGGTTCTCGAGCCCGGCCGCCGATTCGCGGGCGTAGGCGATGACGCCGCCGTGGCGTTCGAGCTCACCGAGGCACCAGCCGGCTGCGGCCTGGAGGGCTGGCCAGAGGCTTCGCACCGCCTCGCGGTCGCCGGTCCAGGCGAAGTACTCCTCGGCCGCCACGATGAAGAGCGGCGTCGCATCGACGCTGCCGTAGTACTTGCCGAAGGGCACCTCGCCGATGGCCGCCAGCTCGCCCCAGCGCAGCTCGTGCGGAATCTTGCCGGGGGCTGCATCGCTCGCTGGGTCGTGTCGGTCGGCCTGGTAGCGGGCGAGCACTTCCAGCCCGCCGCGCAACAATCGCGGCGCCCAGGGCGCGAGGAACATCCCCGCGATCAGGCTGTCGCGCCCGAAGAGCGTGTCGAACCACGGCACCCCGGCAGCGATGAACTCGACCCCATCGACCGAGGTGCGCAACGCGCGGATATCGCGCAGCGCCTGTTCGACGGCGTAGTTCAAGGGCTCGTAATCGCACTGGAAGGCGGTCGCTTCGGCGAGGAAGGCGCGTTCCTCTCGCTGGACACGGGCGATCACCTGTGGCAGCGGCTGGCGCTCGACGGCCTCGCCCGGGTTCACGCGGAGGTCGAGCACCACCGTTTGGCGTGGTTCGAGCGTGAGCCGATAGACGGCGCCCCCCGGCCCCATTCGCGTCGGCGGTGGGTCGAAGCGCACGGTCGTCTGCCGGGTGACCCCGTCGGCGCCCGTCGCCCGGTAGCGCACACCGGCGCGCCCGATGACCACCTCTCCCCGCGGCCGGGGCGAGCGCCGCTCGAAGCCTCGGACCTCGAAGATATCGCGGAAGTCGGCCTCCACGTCGAGCCGCAGGTCGATGGCCTGCGGCTCGGGGTGGTAATTCGAGATGGTGAGGCTTTCGACCAGCCCACGGCCGAGGACGCGCCGCCGGCGGATGAGGAGCGCCCGCGCCGGCACGACGGGTCCGCCGGGCTCGGCCATCGCCGGGTTGGTGAACACGGCCGAGAAGACGGCTCCGTCTTGGCTCGCATCGAGCAGGATCGGCGCGAGCCCGCCGAGGGTGAGGCGGAGGCGCGAGAGGTGGCGCGTGTCGCAGCGGTAGAGGCCCGTCGCTTCGTGCTGGGCGGCATCGATGTCGCCGCCCGCGAGCGCCACGAGCGAGATGCCCTCGTTGCGGAGGATGACGCAATCGGTGATCGAGCCGGCCGGTTGGGGCTCTTCGCCCACCGGCAACCACGCACTCCCCTGGGCCTCGCTGTTCCTGCGCATCGGCGCGATCGGCTGCTCTCTCACCGCCCATTCTGCCGCTGCCCGCTCCGAGCGGCCACTCCCGGGCGGGGCCAACCGAGGACAAATGTGACGTGAATGCTGAGTTCAGTAAGCGATATCGGTATTTGGGGTTCTCTAGAGCGTAATCGGCGCGAATTCGACAATCAGGCCACGAGCCTGTCGTGCATCGACAGGAGGCCGAATCCGCAGTGCGGAGCGGGGGAACCGCCCTTTCAGGGTGAATCCTCCACGACTGAGGACGGGTGCTTCCGCCCGAACCCGCCAGCTCACCCCGCAGGCCCGGGAAGCGAACCGCTGGAGTACTGCCTGTGCCGCTTCGTGCCGTGTGGCGCCCTCGAGGCCTGGCGCCCGCCGAACTTCGCTCCAACCTCGTCGCCGGTGTCGTGGCCGGCATCATTGCCCTCCCGCTTTCGATTGCACTGGCCGTAGCGGTGGGCGTCCCGCCCATTGCCGGCCTCTATACGGCCGTCTTCGCGGGGGCAGCGGCGAGCATCTTTGGCGGCTCTCGCTACAACATCACCGGGCCGACGGCAGCGCTCGTGCCGCTGCTCAGCCACGTCGTTCTTACCCATGGGGCGGGAGCGCTGCCCATGGTGGGGCTGATGGCGGGAACGATCCTCATCGTGATGGGGCTGCTGCGCTTCGGACGCCTCGTGCGCTACATGCCGGGCACCGTCATCGTTGGCTTTACCGCGGGGATCGCGCTTTCCATCGCCTTTGGCCAGCTCAACGCCCTGCTGGGCGTCACGGGGACGAACCCCGCAGCCGAGCACTTCCACGAGCGCACCTTCGATACGCTTCGCCACCTCGGAACGGTCGGCTGGACCACGCCGCTCGTCGGTTTCGCTTCGCTCGCCATCCTGATCGCCTGGCCGCGCATCGATGGTCGCATCCCTGCACCGCTCGTTGCCGTGGTCGCGGTGACGGCGGCGGCCTGGTCACTCGGCCTCGAAACCCCGACCATCGCCAGCAAGTACGGCGAACTGCCGCTCCAACTGCCCCGGCCGTCGCTCGCTTTCTTCGACACCGGCCTCGTGGTGGACCTCATCCAGCCGGCCATTGCCGTGGCCATCCTCGGCGGCGTCGAGTCGCTGCTCTCCGCCGTCGTCGCCGATGGGATGGCCGGCCAGCGCATCCGCCACGATGCGGATAGGGAACTGCGCGCCCAGGGCATCGCCAATCTCGTCAGCCCCATCTTCGGCGGCATCCCGGCCACGGCCGCCATCGCCCGAACCGCCGCCAGCATCCGCGCCGGCGCTACCTCCCGCGTTGCTGGCGTTGTCCATTCGGCGACTGTGCTTGCCCTCACGGTGGCGCTCGGTCCGCTCGCGGGTCACATCCCCCTCACCACGCTGGCTGCCATTTTGCTCGTCACGGCTTGGAAGATCGCCGAGGTGCCGGAGGTGACCCGCCTGCTCCGTCGCGCGCCGCGCGAGGATGCCGTTGTCCTCGTGGCCACCATCGCGATGACCCTCTTCTTCGACCTCACCTACGCGATCGGCTTCGGCGTGCTCGCGTCGACGGTACTGCTCGTCCGCCGGCTTTCGACGATGCCGGCGGCGGCGGCCCTTCTCCCCGACCCGAACGGCCGTATCGCCCAGGTGTCCGACGACCTCGCTGCCCTCATTCGCTCACGCCCCGACATCGACATTTTCAGCGTCCAAGGCTTGCTTTCGTTCCACAGTGCGCGTTCGTTCGAATACCAGCTCGAGGGCGATGCGCACCGCCCCCTCATCCTACGGATGAAGGACATCCACCACATCGATACCACCGGCCTCCTCACCCTCGAGGGCATCATCGAGCATCGCCAGCGTCACGGTGGGCGGGTCATCCTCACGGCGATCCAGCCGGAGATTCGCCCCGTTCTCGGGCGGTTCGGGATCCTCGACCTCCTCGGGCAGGAAAACGTCTTCGAGCATACGAAGTGCGCCATCGCGAGCATCGACCACCCGGAGCTGCCGCCCCCCGACCACGAACGCACCGCCGACGCCCTCGCGCGCGCATCGTGACAGGTGCCCCTCGGAGCTGAGGCCGTCGCGGCCGCACGCTGGCCCGGTCAATCTCGTACCGGAGGTCAGCCGCCCGTGGCCCTCACCCTCGTCGAAGCCTCGAAGCTCAGCAACGATACCCTCCTCGCCGGCGTCATCGAGACGATCGCGCAGGAAAGCCCCGTCCTCCAGCGCCTGCCGTTCATCGAAATCGTCGGCAACGGCCTCACCTACAATCGCGAAAACGTCCCGCCCACGGCCAACTTCTACGACGTCGGCGACGATTGGGCCGAGAGCACGCCGACCTTCACCCAGGCCACCGCCACCCTCCGCATCCTCGGCGGCGATGCCGATATCGACAACTTCCTCAAGGCCACCCGCTCCAACCTGCAGGACCTCGAGGCGGCCATCGTCCAGCTCAAGGCGCGCGCCGTGCAGGCCCTCTTCGATGACACCTTCATCAACGGCGATGCGACCGCCAACCCGCGCAGCTTCGATGGCATCGACCGCCTCTGCGATCCTGCCCAAGTCGTCTCCATGGGGCCGAACGGCGGCACGCTCACGCTCGAAAAGCTCGACGAGCTCATCGACCGCGTGCGCGGCGGCAAGCCCGACC
Organism: Tepidiforma sp.; assembly: GCF_034432735.1. Classification (GTDB taxonomy): domain Bacteria; phylum Chloroflexota; class Dehalococcoidia; order Tepidiformales; family Tepidiformaceae; genus Tepidiforma. Next base: position 9,626 of record NZ_DAOUBJ010000115.1, read on the forward strand.
TCCTCCTCATGAGCCGGCGGACCCGCCGGACGCTCAACGAAATCGCCCGCGCCGCCGGTGGCTTCCTCGAGGCCGACCGCGACGAATTCGGCCGGATGGTCCAGTACTACGACGGCATCCCCATCGGCCTCAACGACTACATCGCCGACGACCAGCCCCTCGGCACCAGCAGCGACTGCAGCACCATCTACGCCATGCAGTTCGGCGAGGGTGGCCTTGTGGGGCTCACCGCGCCGGGCGGCCTCACCGTCGAACGGGTCGGGAGCTTGGAAACCAAGGATGCGAGCCGCATCCGCGTGAAGTGGTACGCCGGCTTGGCGCTCTTCAACTCCGTGAAGCTCGCGAAACTGGTCGGCGTCCGCCCCTAAAAGCCCGCGCAGGAGGCGGGGTGCTCAGGCCACGAGCCGGTGCCGCCCCGCCTCCTTGGCCCGGTAGAGCGCGCGGTCCGCCGCTTCGTACGTCGCCGAGAGGGCGTCGAGCGGGCGCCCTTCGGGTGGGTCCTGCCACGGCGCGAAGCCGCCGCTGAGGGTGACCCGCAGCTCCAGCCCTCCGCCGATGGCGACCGGTTCGCGGGCGACCTCGCCGATGCACCGCAGCGCCGTCTCCTTCGCCTCGCCGGCGGGCACCGTGAAGAAGACGGCGAACTCCTCGCCGCCGATTCGGCCCACCATCCCCGCCGTGTCCACGGTGGCATCGAGCCGCCGCGCTACCTCCCGGAGCACCACATCGCCCGCCGGGTGCCCGTAGGTGTCGTTGATCTTCTTGAAGAAGTCGATATCGAAAATCGCGATCGCCGTTGGCGTGTGCAGGGCCGCCTGGTGGAACCACGCCCGCCGGTTCAGCACGCCCGTGAGCGCATCGTGGTTGGCCAGGTATTCGGCCTCCACCCGCAGGCGGTCCAGCTCCTGCGCCTGCTCCTCCAGCGCGATCGCGTTGGCGCGCAACACTTCCATCGTCTCTTCCATCTCCTGTTGGGCCAGCATCAGCTCCGTGACGTCGCGCGCCACGATGTAGCTCTCCTCGTCCGTGACCGCCGAGGCGTTGAAGGAGACCCATCGCCAGCTGCCGTCGGCGTGCCGGAACCGCCCCCGCAGGTCGTAGGCGTTCTCGCCCGCCAGGACGGCTTGCGCCCGCGCAAGCTGTTCGACCCGGTCGTCGGGGTGGACGAAATGCCAAAGGCTCTCGCCGAGTAGCTGCTCCGGCCGCCACCCGAGCGTCCGCTCCCAGGCCGGGCTCACCCGCTTGAACCGCCCCTTGGCCGTCACGATCGCCAGCATGTCGATGGAAAACTCGAAGATGCGGTCGCGGTCTCGCTCGACGGCGCGCTCCGCGGTCACGTCGCGCCCGACGAAGACGAACCCGCCCTTCCCCCCGCCCAGTCCGGGCAGCGCCGAGATGGCCACCCAGATCCAGGCCCGGCTCCCGTCCGGCCGGGTGTATTCCCATTCGCGCTGGACCACCCCCTCGGCGGCGACGCGCTCCAGGAGGTCGGCCATCCCCCGCCCCCCGCTTTCGACGGCGAGCGTTTCGACCGACCCGAGCGCCTGCAGCTCGGCCTCCGACCGCCCCAGGATCGCCTCCGCGGCCGGATTCGCCCGGGTGATCCGCCCCTCCCTGTCGGTCGCGAGGATCGCCAGGCCGGCCCCATCGACGATCGCTCGCTGGAGCGCCAAGGTTTCCGCCAGCTCCTCCGTGCGCCGGGCGGCGAGCTGCTCCGCGCGCCGCCGCCAGCCCTGGAGCAGCCACGCCATTGCCGCAGCGAGGAAGGTGAGCGCCCCGCCGCCGAGGCGGGTCGCGTTCGCCAGGGCCGCGTTCGAATACGGGAAGGCGGCCCCCGGGCGTACCTCGATCCGCACCGCACGGCCCGCCAGCTCCGCCCGCCGTACCGTCCGCAGCTCCCCCTTCGGCTGCCCGCCGCTCGCGTAGAGCACCGGGCTCTCCGGCGACGATTCATCGACGACGGTAATCTCCACTTCCGCCGAGAGCGCCCCGAGGGCGGCACGATAGAACGCCGCCTGTTCGAACACGGCGAACACCCATCCCTGGGTAGCGGCCACCCGCCGCTCCGGCTCCAGCGGCGCCGGCCGCTCCCGGTAAACCGGAACGAAGAGGATGAACCCCTGCGCCCCGTCGCGCACGAGCGGCACCGGCGCCGTCATCTGCATCCAGCCCGAGGCCGCCGCGTCGAGGGCTGCTTGCCGTTGGATGGGCGCCCCGTCGAAGCGGAGCCCGATCGAACCCTCATTGCCCTCCAACGGCTCCACGTACTGGACCACCCAGGCGACGCCGCCGTCGTTCGGCACGTGCCCCGCGACGCCCTTCACCTGCACGGGCCGCCCGCCCGGCCCCGCCTTCGCCGCGAACGCCGGCAGCTCCTCCTCTGGCACCACCGGCGCGTAGCCGAGGGAGCGGAAGCCCGGGTAGCGCTGGCTCACCCGCATCCCCTGGATGAAGGTGCGCCATTCGTCGGCCGAGACCATCTCCGAGGTGCCGAAGAGCGCTGCGCCGGCGAGCAATACATCTTCGTAGGCCGCCAGCCGCGCCTCGAGCCGTTCCACGGCGTGGTTCGCTTCCGCGTCGAGGTGCTCGCGGTTGCGCGCGGCCCCGTTCGCCTCCGCCTGGGCAGCCAGCAGCGCCGTCCCCGTGAGCCCCAGCACCACCACCGCCAACGGGACCGCTCGCCAGCCGATGGCGCGGCGGAACGCCCCCCAGAGTCGCCCGGTGCGCATCGCTACCCTCCCGGCGGAGCGCGCAGGCTCCGCCCTCTGCCGTAACTTTCGACACACCGAGGCGTCCGCTGGAGTCCTGCTGCGACGGCGCCCGCTTGGCCCTCGGCGGGGGGCGGCGCACCCTGGCCCCATGGCCGCCCCGCCGCTCCGCGCCTACCAGCGCCGCGTCTTTCTCCCCCTCTGCCGCGGCCTGTTGCTCGCCCGGCACGAGCAGTTCACCCTGCTGATGCCCCGCCAGTCGGGCAAGAACCAGCTCGCCGCCACCATCGTCACCGCCCTCCTCCTGGCCCACGCCCGCCGCGGCGGGAGCATCGTGGTCTGTGCGCCGACCTTCCACCCGCAAGCCGTCATCAGCCTCGAACGCACCTGCGCCATCCTCGAGCCGGCGGCCCGCCTGGCCGGGCTGCGGCCCTTGCGCGCCGAATCTCGCCTGCGCTGCGGCAACGCCGAGGCGATCTTCCTCTCCGCCTCCGGCCACGCCCAGGTGGCCGGTCACACCGCCAGCATCGCCCTCCTGGCCGACGAAGCGCAGGACATCGATGCCGACTGGTTCGACCGCCAGTTTCGCCCGATGGCCGCCTCCACCGGTGCCCCCGCCTTGCTCTTCGGCACCCCTTGGGATGGGGAGTCCCTCCTCGAGCGCGCGGTCGCCCGCAACGCCGGGCGGATGGCTGCCGGCGTCCCGCTCCACTACACCGTCACCTGGCAGGAGGTTGCCCGCGAAGTGCCCATCTACGGCCACTACGTCGAACGCGAACGGGAGCGCCTCGGCGCCCGCAACCCGCTCTTCCTCTCGCAATACGAACTGATCGCCTCCCGAACGAGCGCGCGGCTGCTCGGCGACGAGGCCCTCGCCCGCATCCAGGGCAGCCATCCGCTCCTCTCGGGCCCCCTGGCGGGCGAGCGGTACGTCGCCGGGCTCGACCCGGCCGGCGAGGGTGCCGATGCCACCGTCCTGGCCATCGGTCGCCTCCAGCCGGGGCGGCGGCTCGAGATCGTCGCCTTCGAACGGTGGACCGGCGGCGACCTCGCGGGTTTCGCCCCGCGGGTCGCTGCCATCGCCCACCGCTGGGGGCTCGAACGGCTCGCCATCGATGCCACCGGGCTCGGCCAGCCGCTCGCCGCCGCCTTGGAGCCCCACCTCGGCCGTGCCCTCCTCCCCGTCGCCTTCAGCGCCCAAACGAAGAGCGCCCTCGGCTGGGAGCTCGTCGCCGCGTGCGAAACGGGGCGGCTTCTGCTCCCGGCCCGGCGCGACGCCCCGCCCGAGTGGCTGGAGTGCCAGCGCCAGCTTCGGGCCTGCCGGCGGGCGCTACGGATCGGCGGCATCCTCCACTGGGAAGCGCCCACCGGCGAACACGACGACTACGTCGCGGCCCTCGCCCTCGCCCTCCACGCGGCCGCCGCCCTCCCCGGCCCGCGCGTCGCCCGGGGCCTCCCGGGCGGCGCCTAGTCGGCTGCTGGCGGGCCTTCCCCGCGGCGTGCCCCGAAGCCCCGACCCGCCAACGCGCCCGAGCCTCTAACAAAATTCCTACTGACATACATCAGGGGTTTCCCGTATTCTCCCCGTGGTGTTCACTTACGGTTCCCCTATCGTGGGGAAGAGTGACACGAGCGCGGCGGCCGGGTTGCCGCGCAGTGACCGTTCGGGAAAGCAGCCGTTCTCACCCCGTGGCGTGGGCGGCGCCAGGAAACCCCAGGAGGCAGCGCAGAGACCAGCAGATAGGGAACCACGGGGACGAGAACGCCGGGGAGGAATCTGCGTTCGCCCAAGTTCGAACCGCCGGCCAGGGACAGCCGGCACAGCGAGGACGGAGGAATCATGACACTCGCACTTTACGGAAAGAGCAAGCGACGGCAGAGCGCGCTCCTGGCAGCCGCGCTCTTCGCCGTCATCATCGCCACCATCGGCGCCCTCGGCGCCGCGACCAGCGCCTTCGCGCACCACAACACCTACACGGCCTCCCGCCAGTGCGATGGGAGCTGGACGGCGAAGTCGACCTACGTCGGCGGGAACAGCCGCAAGCTCGTCCTCATCAGGGACGTGGTGATCAACGGCGTCGCCTATCAGGCGAGCTGGGCGAACAGCTCCAGCGACCCGCCACCCGACGATTTCACCGATGGGGGTATCCCCAAAGGCACCAACAAGGTCATCCCCCGCAGCAGCTACACGGGCAGTGGCACGAGCACCAACGGCCTGCCCACCGACCCGGGGAACGACGACTTCCTCTGGGTCGGGGTCGACGGTGGGTTCACTATTTTCGATCGCAGCGGCGGCGCCGGCACCTTCC
>NZ_DAOUBJ010000116.1:0-44421 GCF_034432735.1 Tepidiforma sp.
TCATGATGCCCGGCCTCGATGGCTTCGAAGTCCTCCGCGAACTCCGCCGCGAAAGCGACGTCCCCGTCATCATGCTCACCGCCCGCAGCGACGACATCGACAAAATCGTCGGCCTCGAACTCGGCGCCGACGACTACATGGCCAAACCCTTCAACCCCCGCGAACTCGTCGCCCGCGTCAAACGCATCCTCCACCGCGTCGAAGGCGGCCGCAAACCCCAGAACACCATCGCCCTCGGCAACCTCACCGTCGACAAAGCCCGCCGCGAAGCCCGCGTCGATGGCCAGCTCATCGACCTCCGCACCAAAGAATTCGACCTCCTCGTCGCCTTCGTCGAAAACCCCGGCATCGCCCTCACCCGCGACCAGCTCCTCGGCTCCGTCTGGGGCTACGACTTCGCCGGCGAAACCCGCACCGTCGATGTCCACGTCCAGCATCTCCGCTCTAAACTGGCAAATGCGACCGTGCAAATCGAGACACTCCGCGGCGTCGGCTACAAACTCGTCGAACCCGAATGACACGGCCGCCACCTCCCTCCCCAGGAGCCGGCCCACCATGACCCCGCCGGCCCCCTCCTCCCCACACCACCATGGGTAGCCTCCAGGTCCGCCTCCTCTTCACCTACCTCTTCATCATCGCCGTCACCCTCTTCCTCGCTGCCCTCTCCCTCTTCCTCCAAATCGGCGGCTACCGCGACGACATCTCCTACGGCAACCTCGAGGACCTCGGCCGCCTCATCAACGCCCAGGCCAACGCCGAACTCCAAGCCCGCCTCGAAACCGCCCCCGGCGACCCCATCCCCACCACCAACGACCTCCTCCTCACCCTCCGCAGCTTCCTCGGCCGGCCCAACCGCGTCTCTGCCGAAACAGCCCTCGCCCTCGTCGATGCCAACGGCCGCGTCATCCCCGGCCTCACCTCCACCCCGGCCGACCTCGCCCTCGATGACGCCATCGTCCGCCAGCTCGTCAGCGAGCCAGCCCCCCAGCCCGGCACCCCCGCCGCCCTCGAGCCCCGCCGCTGCCGCCTCGACATCCCCGGCCGCCAACCCCTCCTCTGCGTCTCCATGGCGCTCGAACCCGAAGTCCTCGCAGCCCTCGCCGAAACCGGCGCCACCGCCATCGTCGTCGCCCGCCCCGCCGCCAGCCTCGGCGAAATCGTCGGCGACCTCATGCCCCGGCTCCTCTTCTCCGGCCTCATCGGCGTCGCCGCCGCACTCGTCCTCGGATTCGCCTTCAGCCAAAGCGTCGCCGCCCCCCTCCGCAACATCGCCCGCGCCGCCCGCTCCGTCGCCCGCGGCAACTACCGCCAGCGCGTCCCCGCCACCGGCCCCCGCGAAGTCCGCGACCTCGCCGCCAACTTCAACCGCATGACCGAAGAAGTCCAGCGCTCCCAACAAACCCTCCGCGATTTCCTCGCCAACATCTCCCACGAACTCAAAACCCCGCTCACCTCCATCCGCGGCTTCAGCGAAGCCATCCTCGACGGCACCATCGACGACCCCACCGGCATCCAACGCTCCGCCCGAATCATCAGCGACGAATCCGCCCGCGTCCTCCGCCTCGTCCAGGAACTCCTCGACCTCTCCCGCATCGAATCCGGCCAAGTCCCCATGCAACAAGAAGAAGTCGACCTCGCCGAACTCTTCGCACACCTCGCCGACGTCTTCAGCCTCCGCGCCGAAGAACAGTCCGTTCGCCTCGAATTCACCACCACCGGCACCGCCAGAGTCCGCGGAGATTTCGAACGCCTCGAACAGGTCATGAACAACCTCCTCGACAACGCCCTCCGCTACACCCCGCCGGGCGGCACCGTCCGCATCACCTGCCGCGACCTCCAGCCCGGCACCCTCCAAATCGCCGTCAGCGACACCGGCCCCGGCATCCCCCAAGAAGACCTCCCCCACCTCTTCGAACGCTTCTACCGGAGCACCCGCACCAGCGAAGCCAACAACGGCCGCAAAGGGCACGGGCTCGGCCTCGCCATCGCCCGTGAAATCGTCCGAGCCCACGGCGGCGAAATCTGGGCCACCAGCGAGCTCGGTCGCGGCACCACCTTCGTCTTCACCCTGCCCATCCAGGGCCGAGCAACACCCCGAGCCGCCGCGCGATGACCTCCAGCGTATGCCCAGTCGACATCGCCCCGAACCTCCCCGCCCACCCAGCCATCACCACCGCCATCCGGTAGAGCCCCAGCGCCTCGTAATACGCCAAGTCCCCGAGCCGCCGACCCGTCACCGCCTCGTACGCCTCCGAAAGGAGCGTCTCCCCATGCGGCCCACCCATCCCACCGAACACCGTCTGCAACGCAGCATAGAACCCCAAATCCGAGCGCGGGTCGCCCAGCCCCGCAAGCTCCCAATCCAACACCGCCACCACCCGTTCCCCCGCGAAGAGATAATTGCCCGGGTTCGGATCGCCGTGGAGCAGCGCCATCCGCGCGTCCCCCGGCTGATTCGCTCGCAACCACTCCACCAGCGCAACCAGGAGAGGCGCCCGGCCGATGCGGAGCCGCTCCGCCCGCGCCCGCCACGGCCCCAGCTCCGCCTCCAGCGGGTCCTCCAACTCCCCCTCCCCCAGAAACCCCAGCCCCGCACCCTCCCAGTCCACCGCGTGCACCTTCGCCAACGCCCCTGCCGCGGCCATCAGCCTCGCCGAACGCCCGTACCAAAACAGCGGCAACGTCTCGCCCCGAACCCGGACCATCACGAAAAACGGCGTCCCCAACACCTCCCCCGTCGGCTCCAGCCAAGCTACCGCCGGGACCGGCACCTCCGTCGCCGCCAACGCCCGCATCACCCGGAACTGCCGGCTCACATCGTACGGCGCCAACACCCCCTCCTCCCGCTGCGGACGGAGCACCATCGGCAACGACCACTCCCGACCTTCCACCGTCACCCGCAGGTCGAACCCCACTGTCTCGTTGCTCGCCCCTGCCGGCATCGCGTGCGGGTTCGCCACCACCACCCGCTCTGCCGCCGGCAGCCGAGCCGCCAAGTACCCAGCCAGCCGCTCGCGCCAGTCCATCAGTCCAGCTCGGCCAGCGCCATCGCCAGCAGCTCGCCAGCCAACTCCAACGAATACCACGGCTCACTGCCATTCCCATACCGGCGCCAACCAAAATGAATCACCGCCAGCTGCCAAAGCCACACCGCCCGGAACCAACGCAAATCGCCCGGGTCGCCCCCCGCCGCGGCCGCATACCGCCGCGCGAACGGCATCCCCTCCGCCGGGCCGAACGGTGCCCCCTTCAGGAGCGACAACGCCAGCAGCTGCCCAACATCCATCCGCGGGTCCGAGATCCTCGCCTGCTCCCAATCGACCACCGCCACCACCTTCCCATCCCGGAACAGATAGTTGAACACGTTCACATCGCCCTGACAGAGCGCGAGCCGCCCCGACCTCGGCACCGTCCCCCGAAGGCACGCCAGCGCGTCCCGAAGCAGCGGCTCCCCCGCACAACCGAACCCCTCCATCCGCCGCTCCACCGCATCCAGCTCCGCACCCAACGCCGCCTCCACACGCTCCGGCACCCCGAGGAACCCCAACCCCGCCGCCTCCCAGTCCACCGCGTGAATCCGCGCCACCATCCGCGTGAACGCCTCGAAATCAGCGTCCGGCGCCTGCCCCATGTGCGGAGCCTCCACCCACTCCAGCACGATGAACGGCGCCCCGAGCGCATCGGAGCTCGGCTCCATCCCGATGAGCCGCGGTACCGGAACGTCCGTCCCTGCCAGCGCCGCGATCACCCTCCCCTCCCGGATCACGTCGTACGGCTCGAAGATGCCCCGCTCGCGCTGGAGCCGCAGACAGACCGCCCGCGCACCGCCAGAAAGCAACTCCACCCGACACGTCACGTTCGATGCCCCGCCCTCCACCGGCGTGATCGACACCACCCGCGCCTCCTCGAAGCCCGCCAAACGGGTCAGCCATCGCTCGAAATCACCGGGGCGCGGCACCATATCCCCGATTCTACCTGCCGGCCCCTCCCCACGGCCCTCGCCGCTCAGCGCGCATCGTATCCACCGTCCACCGGCAACACCGCCCCCGTCACGAACGAGGCATCGTCGCTCGCCAGGAACGCCACCGCCGCAGCCACCTCCTCCGGCCGACCCAGCCGGCCCATCGGGTGCAACCCCCGGAGAAACGCATCCGCACCCTCCACACCGCGAATCTCTGCCGTCATCGGCGTCACGATGTAGCCCGGCGCCACCGCATTCACCCGCACACCCCTCGGCCCGTAAATGATCGCGAACTGCCGCGTCAACCCCACCACCCCATGCTTCGCCGCCGTATAGGCGCCCGCACCCGGCAGCACCGGCGATCGCTCCGCGCCCGGCAGCGGCGGCCCCACCAGCCCATTCAGCCCCGCCACCGACGCCGTATTCACCACCGCCCCACCGCCGAGCTCGGCGAGCTTCGCACACCCATAGAAGCAGCCGTAATACACCCCCGTCAGATTCACCGCGATGGTCGCCTCCCACGAATACCCCCGCCCCCCGATGCCCGCGTTGTTGAACACCACATCCAGCCCGCCCAGCTCCCGTGCCGCCTCCTCCAGCGCCGCCGCGAACGCCCGCTCGTCGGTCACATCCAGCCCAATCGCCAGGCTTCGCCCCCCGTGTTCCGCAATCTCCGCCGCCACCCGCTCGGCCCCGCCGGCGTTCACATCCGCACAAGCGACCGCTGCTCCCTCCGCCGCGAAGCGGAGGGCCGCCGCCTCCCCGATACCCGACCCCGCCCCCGTCACGAAGGCGACGCGGCCCTCGAACCTCCCGACCCCCATCAGCCCTGCTCCGGCGGCCGCGGGTTCACCAACCCCGCGCCCAACGTGCCCGGAAATACCTCGATCAGCGATTCCAGGTCCCACCCACCCTTCTTGTAAATCGTCTTCTCCCGCGTCGGTAGACTCATCAAACTGATCTCGTCCCCACCCACGATGAAGTCCCGCCCGTTCACATTCGCCGCCTCCGGCAGGCAGAGGTACACCACCAGCGGCGCAACCAGCTCCGGCGCCATCGCCGAAATCCGCGCAATCGCCTCCTCCGCCGCAGTCGTCGGCATCGCCGGCGCTTCCCCCTGCGCCGCCAACTGTGCCCGCCGCGCCCGCGCCGCCTCCATCTCCGGGCTCAGCGTCAGCCGCGTCGCCGCCCGCGGCCGGATCGCATTCGCCGTCACCCCGTACTTCCCAAGATCGAGCGCCAGCGTCCGCGTCAACCCCACGATCCCCTCCTTGGCAGCCGCATAGTTCGCCTGCCCAAGATTCCCCAGGCCCGATTCCGAACTCGTATTCACGATCCGCCCGCTCCGCTGCTGCCGGAACACCATCGCCGCATGCTTCGTGATCGTGAAGTGCCCCTTCAAGTGGACAGCGATCACCGCGTCCCACTCCGCCTCGGTCATATTGAAAATGATCCGGTCTCGCAGAATCCCGGCATTGTTCACCAGAATGTCGAGCCGGCCCCACGTGTCCAGCGCCTGCTTCACGATCGCCTCGCCGTCCGCCATCGACGTCACGTCGCCGAAGTTCGGTACCGCCTCGCCGCCCATCTTCCGAATCTCAGCAACCACCTCCTCCGCCGGCGTCGTGTCCCTTCCCTCCCCCGCAGCGCTCCCGCCCACATCGTTCACGATGACACGGCACCCCTCGCGGGCCAGCGCCAGCGCCTCGGCCCGGCCAATGCCGCGCCCGGCGCCCGTCACGATTGCGACCTTCCCTTCCAGTCTCCCAGGCATCTTCCCTCGATACCTCGTGCAAGAATCGTGCTTCGCCGCCGGCGTGCCCGGCGGCCGGCCGAGACTCTACCACCTCCAGCGCCGCCTGTCCTTCGCCCCAGCACCAATCCCCGATCGCCCGCTACGATCACCACATGCGCCGGCTCCTCGCCCTCGTGCCCCATCCCGACGATGAGGCCTACAGCATCGGCGGCACCCTCGCCCTCGCCGCCGCAGCCGGTTGGGACGTCACCGTCATCGCCATCTCCGCCGGCGACCGCGGCCAATGCCACACCGGCCAAGCCACCACACCCGAAGAGCTCGCCGACATCCGCCTCGCCGAGCTCGCCGCCGCCTGCCGCGCCCTTGGCGTCACCGTCGGCGCCTCACCCCGCCTACCCGACGGCGCCCTCGCCGGCCACCCTGCCCTCCGCCCAGCCATCCAAGCCTGCCTCCAGGCCGTCGCGCCCGATATCGTCGCAACCCTCGGCCCCGACGGCGCCTACGGCCACCCCGACCACCTCGCCCTCCACCACGCCGTCGTCGAAGCCATCGCAACCCGGCAGGCGCCGCCCGCCCTGCTCTTCGCCGCCTTCCCCCGCGGCCTCTTCGCACCCCAATACGAACGCTGTCGTCCCCTCCTCGGCGACCCACCCGCACTCCACCCCGCCGACCTCGGCACCGAAACCCCCGACGTTCGCATCCCCATCGCGCCCGTCGCCCGACAGAAGCTCGCCGCCATCGCCGCCCACCGTTCCCAGCTCCCGGGCGGCGACCCCCAAGCCATCTTCCCCCCGGGAATCGTCCCCGCCCTGCTCCGCGAAGAATGGTTCATCCTCCGCCACCCGGCCGACATGGCACAGGTCGCCCGCCTCCTGCTCGACCTCGATGCCACCCCGGCGGGAACTCCCGCCAGCCAACGCACGTCTCCCATAGCGTGAACCTCCAGACCGCCACCCTCCCGCCCGCCGATACATCCCCCTACTGGCTCGCCGGCCTCATATTCGCCGCCGCCCTCCTCGTCATCCTCACCCTTCTTCTCGGCACCCACCGCAACGAAGGCCCCCACCACTGAGCCCCCCAGCTCCCCCGCGCCCCCTAAACTGGCTCCATGGTCCTCGGCGTCGTCCGACTCAGCCTCCGCCTTCCCTCCCGCTCCCTCAAAGAAAAACGCGCCATCGTCCGCCCCATCGTCGAACGCCTCCGCAACCGCTTCAACGCCGCAATCGCCGAAATCGAAAGCCTCGAGAATCCCGCCGGAGCGGTTATCGCAGCAGCCGTTATCTCCAACGACCATCGCCACGCCAACGAACAGCTCAGCGCCATCGCCGATACCGTCGCCGCCTGGCGCCTCGATGCCGAACTCCTCGGCGTCGAAACCGAACTCCTCGACCTCTGACCCCCGCACTCAGCGCCGCGGCCCCATCCGCCCCAGCCCAAAATCGCGCATCCCCGCCGCCGTCGCGCGGACCAAATCCCACCGCCTCCGCCTCGCCCATATCGCCATCCGAGCGCCTCGCGTCGCCACGTAGTACATCAAAAATAGCCCGAACTGCGCCCAATGGCGGTGCTTCCGAATCAGGTAGGGCCGATTCCGCGCCAGGTAGTAACAGCCAAAAGCACTCGCCTGCCCGCCCAGCGTCGCCCCCTTGCGGTGGTACACCACCGACCGCGGCTCGAAAAAAATGCGATAACCCGCCACCCGCGCGCGCCGGCAGAAATCCGTATCGTCGTAGTACACGAAAAACGCATCGTCGAGCAGCCCCACCTCGCGAAACGCCCCCAGCGGCACCAGCAGACAGGAAAGATTCGCCGTCTCGATAGCGTGCGGATAGGCATCCCCGGGCCCCTCCCGCCGACCGAGCACCCGGCGCCGCCACGTCCCCCTCCACCAGTCGAACTCCCCCACCGCATCGTCGAGAATGCCCGGCTGCCCCGCCAGGTACGTCTTCGGCGCCACCAACGTCCGCCGATCCGCCAACGCCACCAGCGGCTCCAAAAACCCCGGCGTCACCACCGTGTCATCGTTCAAAAAGAGCACGTAGTCGATGTCATCCCGCTCCAGCAGGGCCCGCAGCGCCCGATTGCACGCCCCCGTGAACCCCAAGTTTTCCCCGTTCTCCAGCACCGTCGCATCCCGAAAAGCCCCGCGCACCAGCGCCGCCGAGCCGTCGCACGAGCCATTGTCCGCCACCCAGAGCTCCCATTCCGGGTAGGTCACCCCCTTGAGCGCCACCAGATAGGCCGGCAAATGCGCCGCCGCATTCGTCGTCACCGTCAGGATCGCCACCCGTGGCGCGCTCACCCCTTCGGAGGCTCCCACGTCTCCGTTTCACGCCGCCGCCCGCCCGGAATCGCCCGCGCCGGAGCCCCGACCGCCGTGTGGAACGGCGGAATATCGCTCACCACCACCGCGTTCGCACCCACCTTCACCCCCTCGCCCACCTTCACCCGCCCGATGATCTTCGCCCCCGTCCCGATATTCACATCGTCGCCAATCTCCGGGCCCCAAAGTTCGAACGGCCGCCGCGAACTGTTGCCAATCCCCAGCGTCACGAACGGATTGATCTCCACCCGCCGCCCAATCGTCGTCCACCCGTCCAGCACCACGTGCCCGTGCGCGATCAACAGCCCACCGCCCGCCCGCACATGGTTCCCGATCGTCACGTCGAACAGCAACGAATTCAGCCGCGAAACCACCGTCGCCAGCCGCGGGAACCCCCCCTCGTACAAAAACACCTGCAACCGGTAGAGCACCACCGCAGGAAACATGTGGATCGCGAAAAGCAGATAAAAAAACGTGAACCACGTCGGTCGGTCCCGCCGAATCAAGCCGAACGTCCGCGGCCAAGCCGCGTACAGCTCGATGTCCTCTCGCAGCAAGGCCCGCAACTCCCGCCACGCCGCCGCCAGACGCTCAATCCGGCCGCGCATGTTCACCAGCCCCCCGTTCGGTATCCTGCCGCAACTTCTCGTGGAACGCCGGGTTCCGCTCCAGCGCTGCCGCGAAGGCCGCCGCCCACTCCGGATCCTCCTCCAGCCGCTTCCGCACCCCCTCCTCGTCCGCGGCCATCCCCTCCTCGATCGCCTGCCGAATCTCCGGCGACGTCTCCGCCAGCCGCTCGAGGTGCAGGCCAACGATCTTCCCCGGCGGCCCGATCGCCACCATCCGGCCACGCTCCATCAGCGCCGCCCGGTCCGAAAAACGCTCCACCGCAGCCAAGTCGTGCGACACCATCACGATCGTCACTCCCCGCCGCTGCAACCCCGCGATGTGCTCGTAACACTTCTCCTGAAAGCGCGCATCGCCCACCGCCAGCACCTCGTCCACCAGCAAAATCTCCGGATCCATGAACGCCGCGATCGCAAAGCCGAGCCGCACGTACATCCCCGTCGAATACGTCCGCATCGGCTGGTCGATGAACTCGCGCAGCCCGGCGAACTCCACAATTCGCGGCAAGAGCGCTTCCATCTCCCGCCTCGTTCGCCCCATCAGCAGGCCGTTCATGATCACGTTGTCACGCCCACTCACCTGCGGGTGAAAGCCGCTGCCCAGCTCCAGCAACGTGCTCACCCGCCCCCGCGCCTCCACCGAGCCCCGCGTCGGCCGGGAAAGCCCCGCCAGCAGCCGAAGCAGCGTGCTCTTCCCGCTCCCATTCGCTCCCACGATGGAGAAAAACTCCCCCCGCCGCACCTCGAACGACACATCCCGAACCGCCCACAGCTCTCGGCGTCCGCGCCGTCGCCACGCCCCGAATGCCTGCCCCGGGTGGAGCAGCGTCGTCTTCAGCGCCTGCCCCGGCACCACCAGCGGATAGCGGCGCGACACCCCGCGAACCGAAAGCACCACCTCGGCCTCAGATAGCATCCGCAAAGCCATCCTCCAACCGCCGAAAGACCGCCCACCCGACCGCCAGCGCCAGCACCGTCAGCCCCGCCGAAGCCCCGAGATGGCTCACCGCAGGCAGCTCCCCCTCCAGCAACACCGAGCGCCACCCCTCCATGATCGGAGCCAGCGGATTCACATACGTCAGCCACCGGTACCCCGCTGGAATCCGGTCCGCCGCGTAGATGATCGGCGTCGCGTAGAAAAGCAGCGTCAACAGCACGTCCGTAATGTGCTCCAAATCCCGAAAATAGACGGTCACGCTCGCCACGAAGAGCCCCAACCCAGCCATCAGCCCCAGCTGCAGCCCGAACACCAACGGCAACGCCAGCCACGCCACGCCGGGCTCATTGCCCGCCGCCATCACGAACCCAATCAACACCGGCAGCGAAAACAGAAACTGCAGCGTCGCCCCCAACACCACGCTCAACGGCAAGGCAGCCCGCGGAAACCGCACCTTCTTCAACAGCCCCCCATTGCCGACGAAGCTCCCCGCCGCCCCCTGCACCCCGCCCTGGAACCAGAACCACGGGAACAACCCCGCCAACAAAAACTCCGCCGTGATCCCCGTCCCCAACACCCGCCCCAGCGCGAACGCCAGCACCGCCCCCAGCGCCAGCGGCCGCGCCAGCGACCACGCCCACCCCAAAACGCTCCCCTGATAGCGCAGCCGCAGATCCCGCGTCGTCAGCGCCGTCACCAGTTCGAACGCATTCCGCAGGCTCCGGCGGCCCCCAGGTCGCGCCAACGCCATGGTCGTCATGCCGCCCAGTATCGCCCGCTTGCCCCTGCCGGAGAAGTCGCCCGCCAATCGCAGCTATACTCGAACCATGATGCGACGAATCGCAGGCCTCGCCATCGCCGCCCTCGGCCTCCTCGCCGCCTGCAACACCAACGACACCCCAGAAGGCGGCGTCGTCGTCGCTCGCGTCGATGGCGTCGTCGGGCCAATCATGGAGCGGTACATCGACCGCATCCTCACCGACGCCGAAGATCGCCGCGCCCGTCTCGTCGTCCTCCAACTCGATACGCCCGGCGGCCTCGACTCCTCCATGCGCAAAATCGTCCAGCGCCTCGGCCGCGCCGATGTCCCCGTCGCCGTCTACGTCGCACCCATCGGCGCTCGCGCCGCCAGCGCCGGCACCTTCATCACTATGGCCGGCCACATCGCCGCCATGGCCCCCAACACCGCCATCGGCGCAGCCGCTGCCATCAACGCCGACGGCTCCGACATCGAAGGCACCCTCGGAAAGAAAATCGAAAACGATGCCGTCGCCTACATCCGCGGCATCGCCGAGCTCCGCGGCCGAAACGCCGACTGGGCCGAACAGGCCGTCCGCGAAGCCGTCGCCGTCAATGAAAACGAAGCCGCCCGCCTCGACGTCATCGATTTCGTCGCAACCGACCTCGACGACCTCCTCCGCCAGGCCGAAGGACGCACCGTCCTCCTCAGGCCCGGCGTCACCGCCACCCTCACCGGCCTCGCCGACGCCCCCCGGGTGCGCCTCGAAATGACCATCTGGGAGCGCCTCCTCGCCTTCCTCGCCGACCCCACCGTCGCCTCACTGCTCCTCTCCCTCGGCTTCCTCGCCCTCCTCATCGAGCTCTACGCGCCCGGCCTCGGTGTCCCCGGCGTCGCCGGCGCCATCGCCATCATCCTCGGGTTCCTCGGCTTCGGCCTCCTCCCCGTCGATACCGCCGGGCTCGTCCTCATCGCCCTCGGCCTCGGCCTCGTCGCCGCCGAACTCTTCGTCACCAGCGGCATCCTCGGCGCCGCCGGCGGCGTCGCCATCGTGCTCGGCGCCATCATCGCCTTCCGCGATACCCCCGCCGACTTCCGCCCGCCCGCGTGGGCCTTCGCCACCGCCGGCAGCATCATCGCCGCCGTCATCATCCTCCTCCTCGCCCTCGTCTTCTTCGCCGACCGCGCCGGCCGAAAGGCCCGCTCCGACCCCTTCGCCTTCTGAGCCCCCGCCGGGCTCACTGGTGCCGCGTCGACATCCCCCCATCCACCGGCAAGACGACCCCCGTCACGTATGCCCCGGCCTTCGAACTCAAAAAGATCGCCGTCCCCGCCATATCCTCGGGCACCCCAATCCGCCCCAGCGGAACGCTCGCCCGAATGCTCTCCCCGAACCGCCGCAGCGTCTCCGCCATCATCTTGCTCTCGAACGGCCCGGGCGCGATCGCATTCACCGTGATCCGGCTCGGTGCAAGCTTCTGCGCCAGGTGCCGCGTCAGGTGGTGAACCGCCGCCTTGCTCGACGAATACGCATACGTATCGAACCCCGGCGCCTGCAACCCATCGATCGACCCGATATTGATCACCCGCGCAGGGTCCTCCTCCGTCGCCGCCCGCTCCAGCAGCGGCACCAGAAACCGCGTCAGGTGAAACACCCCCTTCACGTTCAAGTTCATCACCTTGTCCCACGCCTCGTCCGGAAACTCCGCCAGCGGCGCATTCCAGTTCGCCCCCGCGTTGTTCACCAGAATGTGCAGCCGCTCCTCCCGCTTCGCGAACTCCTCCGCGAGAAAACGGCAGCCCGCCTCCGTCCCCAAATCCGCCGGAATCGCGATGCAGGTCCCCACCCGCGAAAGCTCCGTCGCCACCTCCTCGCACACATCCGCCTTGCGCGACGAGATGTACGTCTTCGCACCAGCCTCCACCAAGCCGCGCGCGATCATCAAACCGATACCGCGCGAACCACCCGTCACCAGCGCCACCTTCCCCGAAATATCGAAAAGTCCCGTCATCGTTCACAGCCTCCGTAGCATCGATCCTTGGCGAGGGGCGCTGCCCATTCTCCCGGCTCCCGCGCTTACGTTCGCCCAGCCGCCAAAGCCGTCTCCGGCCGGTTCCGCCACGCCCCCAGAGCTGCCGGCCCGAAGACCAGCATCCCGCTCGCGGTCACCACCGCGCCGAGCGCAAACGCGGCCCCCACACCACGAACATCCACCGCCCAGCCGATGAATGGCACCAGTACCGCCATCGAAACACTCAACACCATGCTCCCGATCGAAAGCACCGTCGCCCGTCGTTCCGAACTCACCTGTCGGTTCACCGCACCGGTCACCAGGGGCCACGCACACGAATTCACCGCCATCAGCAGCGGCAGCCCGCCGTAAAGCCAGAGCGTCGGCGAGAGCGCCAGCCCCGCCAGCATCGCCAATCCCCCGACGCTCAGCCCAACTAGCCCGCGCATCGCCCCGAATCGCCGCTCCAGCGGCGCCGCCACCAGCGCCCCGCCCATCCCCGCAGCGAACAACGGAACCTGCAGCAGCGAAAAGAGCGGCCCCACTTCGATACCGTTCTCCACCAAATACGGCTGCACCAGGTAGTGGACCGTCTCGATCCCCGCCACCGTCACCCCGAAAAACAGCAACAAATAGCGTACCGCCGAGCGCGACCAGGCCTCCCGAAACGCCTCCCCCATCGACGCCGCGTAGCCCCGCAGCCCATCCCGCCGTTCCGCCATCCGCGGCGGCTCCACCAGCAGAAACGCCGTCACGCTCGCCACCACGCAGGTCGTAGCACCGAAGAGGATCGTCGCCCGGATGTCCAACACCGCCGCCACCGGTCCCCCGAACAGCGTCGCCAGTCCCACCCCTGCCCACGCAATTGCCTGCCCTCGGCCCGCCAGCCGCTCGTACTCCGCCTCCCGCCCTGCCGCCTTCAACGTATCGAACAACAGCGCCAGATCCGCACCCGACATCAACGTCGTCGCCACCGCCCACCACGCGAACGAAGCGAACAGCACCACCGGCGACGTCGTGAACGCAAAAATCGTCACCGACGAAGCCAGGCTCGCCGCACCCAGCGCCAGCGACACCCGTCGTCCATACCGGTCCGCCACCGCCCCCGTCGGAACCTCGAGCACCAACACCCCGATCAAGAACAGCGCCTCTGCCGCCGTCACCTGGCTGAACGAAAACCCACGCTCCAGCGTCAGATACACAATCCAGACAGGAATCCAGAGCTGGAACTCCCGCAAAAACCAGAACAACGACAGCAGCCGAACGTTCCGCCGCGCAACCTCGCCGGACATCCAACCAGCCTACCAGGAGCCGGCACCGCGGACGCGGCGCCTCCGCTCACGGCGCCCGATTCGTGCTCCCCTGCCCCAACAGCGCCGCCGGGTCGATGATGATCCCTTGCCCAGCAGGAATCAGCGCAATCTGAATGTTATCGCCCAACTGCTGCAGCGCCTGGAACTGGATCACCTCCGGCGTCAGCGATGCCGCCAGCAGCCGGTTTGCCTCCGCCTGCCCCTCCGCCCGCACACGAATCGACTCCGCCTCACCCCGCGCCAACTCGATCTGCTGCTGCGCCTCGAACTGTCGCTGCCGAACACGCTCCTGCTCCCGCAGCGCATCCTGCGTCGCGATCTGCTTCTGCTCGATCGCCGCCTTGAACTCCGCGCTGAACTCGATATTGTCGATCAGCAAGTCGTTGATCTCGATCGAAAACGGAGCCAGCTCGCTCGACAGCCGCTCCCGAACGGCCCGCCGAATGTTCTCCCGGTTCGGCCCCACCGCGACCGTCTCGTACTTCACCGTCTCCTCCTTGAAGAAGTTCAGGACGCGCGGCTCGATCAGCCGGTCGAACCAGTTCGGCCCCACCGTCCGATACAGCGTCTGCACCGCAGCCGGTGAAACCGAATAGTTCAACGTCGCGATGAAAAACACATCCTGCGTCTCCTGCGAAAAAGCCGTCACATTCTCGAAGCGATGGCGTTGCACCTGCACGCTTTCGACCCGCAAATCCTGCCACGGCCAGATGAACTGCAGCCCTTCGCCCTTCTGCCCCACGATCTCGCCGAACTGGTAGACCACCCCCACATGCCCCGCCTCGATCGGCTTGACCGATCGGAGCGCCGTGTGCACCCCGACCCACGCCACGAACACCGCAACCGCCGCCCCGATCACGATCCCGCCCCGCATCCGCTCCGGCGTCCCCGGCTCGGCAGCAGCCCGGGCGGCCCGCCCAATGAGCAGCGCCCCCCCGCAGAGAATCACCGCGAGGAACACACTCACGACCCACACCATGCGAACCACCTCCAGTGAGAGGACTTCCCTGTCACTCTACCCGGTTCCGCACCGCTCGGCCGTCGGCCCCTCCGTTCGCCCCGGGAGCTCGTGCCGCGGCAACACCACGATCCGCTCCGGCGATCCCGCCCGAACCACCTCCACCGGGTGCTCGTAGATGCGGCTCAACACTCCCGACGTCAGCACCTCCTCCGGCGCACCCTCCGCCGCCACCATCCCCCGGTGCATCGCCACCACCCGCGTCGCATAAGCCGCCGCCAGGTTCAGATCGTGAAGCACCGCCACCACCGCCTTGCCGGCCTCCGCCAGCCCTCGCACCACCCCGAGCACCTGATGCTGGTGTCGGATATCCAGCGCCGCCGTCGGTTCGTCGAGCAGCATCACCGGCGTATCCTGCGCCAGCACCCGGGCCAAACACGTACGCGATTGCTCACCCCCAGAGAGCCCCGGGTACGCCCGCTCGGCCAGCGCCGCCACATCCGCCGCACGCATCGCCCCTTCCACCACCCGATCCTCCCCGGCGGGATCCCGCCTCGACGAGCGGTACGGGCTCCTCCCCATCTCCACCACCTGCCTCACCGTAAACGCGAACTCGATCCGCGACTGCTGCGGCAACACCGAACGCAAACGGGCCAACGTCCCGGCGTCGTAGCTCCTCAGCGGCCGCCCATCCAGCAATACCTCCCCCTCCGTCGGGCGGAGGTCGCCAGCCAGCAGCCGGATCAGCGTCGACTTCCCAGCCCCGTTCGCCCCCACGATCGCGACCAACTCCCCCGGACCGACACCCAAGTTGACCCCCGCCACCAGAGAGAACCGGCCCACCCGGAAGCCAACACCGCGCCCCTCCAGCCTCACCCCCAACCCCCCTGCGCCCGCCGTGTGCGGTGAATCAGCCACAGAAAATACGGCCCGCCCACCAACGCGGTCACCACCCCGAGCGGCATCTCCGCCGGCGCAACGATCGTCCGCGCAGCCAGATCGGCCAAGGCGATCGCCGCCGCCCCCAGCAGCGCCGATGCCGGCAGCAGGCGCCGATGGTCGGGGCCCAACATCAGCCGCAGCATGTGCGGCACCACCAGCCCCACGAACGAAACGATCCCAGCGAAACTCACCCCCGCCGCAGTCGCCAACGCCGCCAAAGCGATCACCTCCAACCGCATCCGCTCCGTATCCACCCCGAGGTGGTAGGCCTCCCGCTCACCGAGCGCCAGCAGGTTCAGCCGATGGCCATAGCGCAGCAACGGAACGATCGCCACAACGGCCAACAGCATCGCCGGACGCACGCCCGACCACGTCGCCCCGCCAACACTCCCGAGCTGCCAGAACACCACATTCCGAAGCTGCGCATCCGTCGCGAAGAACAGCGCGAAGCCAATGAGGCCCCCCGCCACCGCGTTCAACGCCACCCCCGTCAACACCAGCGTCACCACCTCCGTACGCCCGTCCCGCCGAGAGAGCACGTACACCATCAGCGTCAGCGCCAGGCCCCCCGCGAACGCCGCCGCCGGCGTGCTCCATACCCCCAGCGGGGCAACCCCCACGATGATGATCCCCACCGCACCCAGCGCCGCCCCGCTCGAAACCCCGATGATCCCCGGATCCGCCAACGGATTCCGAAAAATCCCCTGCAACGCGCACCCCGCCGTCGCCAACCCCGCACCCACCACCAGCGCCAACAGCGTCCGCGGAACCCGGATGTTCCACACCACCGCATCCTGCTGCCGCGTGAAGTCGAGCCCCGTCGAAATCCCCGCATGGTCCAGCAGAATCCCCAGCACCGCCCCCGGCGGTACCCGCACCGCGCCGATCACCAAGTTGAGCAGCACCGCCCCCGCCAGAAACAACCCCAGCGTCGGTAGAGCCGCGAGCCCCCACCGAAGCCGCACACCGCCAACCCTCCGTACCAACGTGCCCACCGCGATCGTCACACCACGACTCCTTCGCCTGGTTCGGCCGGCCCACCCGGGGCCCTACCCCGGGCGGACCGGCCAGCGACACCGTCCGCTCCCGGCTCCAATCGAACTGCCCTCGCCTCAGCCCCTCAGCTCCGGGTGCAGCGCCCGGACGAGCTCCTCGAGCGCCTGCCCCGCACGCGGGCCGAATCCGAGCAAGTACTGATCATCGAAATCCACCACCCGCCGCTGCTGCCCCGCAGGCGTCTGCCCGACCCCCGGAATTTTCAACAGCCCATCCACGCCGCCAACCGATTGCAGACCAGCCGTCAACACCAGAATCACGTCCGGCGCAGCCGCCACGAGCGCCTCCGGCGTCAAAGGCTTGCTCCCAACGATTCCGGCCTCCGCCCCCGCATCGATCCCGCCCGCCGCCGTGATCAGCGCATCGCCACCCGAACCCTTCCCCGCAATCACCTGCGTCGTCGAACCGCGAAGGTAAAGAAACACCACTCGCGGCTTCGTCGTCGCCTTCGCGGCCAGCGCCCGCGCCTCGTCGATCTCCTGCTGCGTTCGCTCAGCCAGCAGCTTGCCACGATTCGGCACACCGAGCGCCGCCGCCACGTTCTCGATCTTCCTCCCCACATCGTCCAGCGAGCTCACCGCCTCGAAGAGCACCACCGGCACGCCCGCACCCTTGATCTGCTCGATCACCGCCGGCGGCCCCGCCACCTCGCTGCCGATGATCACCGTCGGCTGCAGACTCAAAATCCCCTCCGCGTTCAGCGACCGCTGGTAGCCGATCTTCGGCTTCGCCTGCGCCTCCGGCGGATACGTCGCCGACGTATCGACCCCGACCACGTTCTCGCCCAGCCCCAGCGCGTACACCACCTCCGTCAGGTCCCCGTTCAGCACCACGATGCGGCTCACATCGCTCACGGTAACCTCCTGGCCATCCTTATCCCTCACCTTCGCCGGCAGAACCGGCTTCGCCTCGGCCTGGAGCGCTGGCGTCGCGGTCGGCGACGGGCTCGCGACCGCCGTCGCGGTCGTCGCCGGCATCGGTTGCGCGCCGTCATCGTCATCGTCGCCGCCACAGCCCACCGTCCCCGCCGCGAACCCGGCCGCCAAGAGGAGCGCCAGCGCCCCCGCAAATTTCCATCGAAACATGAATCACCTCCTCATCCCAGAAGCGGGACGAGCCCAAGATCTATCATTAGTCTTGCCTAATGGCAAGAGATCGGACTAACTTGTAACGCACGCCCGTTGCTCCTATCGTTGTCAGCACCGGCGCGCGAATCCACCGCCCTGGAGGGCCCCATGTTCATCGCCATGAATCGATTCACCATCAACGCAGGCCAAGAAGCCGCCTTCGAAGCCGCCTGGCGCACCCGCGAGTCCTACCTCGAAGACGTTCCCGGCTTCGTCCGCTTCGCCCTCCTCAAGGGCGACGAACCCGGCGAATACATCTCCCATTCCACGTGGGAGTCACGCGCCGCCTTCGAAGCCTGGACCCGCTCCGAAGCGTTCCGACGGGCCCACGGCCAGGCGCCCCTCACCGGTGTCCTCGCCGCCCCGCCCCGTCTCTCCGTCTACGAAGCCGTCATTACCCAGGAAGCCCCGGCTCCCGCCTGAGCTAGGTAACACCCCGTCACCCCGGCGGCCCGTCCCAAAGGCTCGGTTGGGCGGGCCGTTCCCGCGGCGGTTCCAGCCCGAGGTGGCGGTACGCAGCCTCCGTAGCCACCCGGCCACGCGGCGTCCGATTCAAAAACCCGCACTTCAGGAGGAACGGCTCGTACACGTCCATGATCGTGTCCGCCTCCTCCGAAATCGCCGCCGCGATCGTCTCCAGCCCCACCGGCCCGCCGCCGAACTTCTCACAGATCGCCCGCAACACGGCGCGGTCCGCGTCGTCCAGCCCCAACTCGTCCACATCGAGCATCGCCAGCGCCTCCCGCACCGAAGCCAACGTCACCACCCCGCCGTTCCGCACCGCCGCATAATCCCGCACCCGACGGAGTAGCCGGTTCGCGATGCGCGGCGTCCCTCGCGAGCGCCGCGCAATCTCCATCGCCGCCTCGCCCGGAACCTCCACCCCCAGAATCGCCGCCGACCGCCGCACGATCACCGCCAGCGTCTCCGGCTCGTAAAAATCCAGCCGGTACACCGAGCCGAAGCGATCGCGCAGCGGAGCGCTCACCATCGCATACCGCGTCGTCGCGCCGATCAGCGTGAACTTCGGCATCGCCAGCCGCACCGAACGCGCCCCCGCTCCCTTCCCGATCACCAGGTCTAGCGCAAAATCCTCCATCGCCGGGTAGAGAATCTCCTCCACCGCGCTCGAAAGCCGGTGGATCTCGTCGATGAAAAGAATGTCGTGCTCCCTCAGATTCGTGAGCACCGCCGCCAGGTCGCCCGGCCGTTCGAATGCCGGCCCGCTCGTCGTCCGGATGGAAACCCCCATCTCGTGGGCGATGATGTTCGCGAGCGTCGTCTTGCCCAGCCCAGGCGGCCCGTACAGCAGCACGTGGTCGAGCGCATCGCCCCGCTGCTTCGCCGCCTCGATCGCAATCGCCAGATTCCGCTTCGTCCGCTCCTGCCCAGGGAACTCGTCCAGCCGACGCGGCCGAAGCGAACGCTCCACCTCGGCCTCGTCTGCCTGCGCCTGTGGCGCCACTAGCCGTTCCTCGGTCACCCGCGCAGTATAGCGCACAGATGTTCTAGCGCGCCGGGCCTTCCAACACCCGCCGCACCAGCTCCTGCAGCGCCCCGAGCTCGTACGGCTTCTGCACGAACCCGGCCAAGCCCCCGCCAACCTGTTCCGCCGCATCCTGCTCCGCGTAGCCGCTCATCAGCACGACTTTCGCCCCCGGATCGAGCTTGCGGATCGCACGAAAAGCCGCCTCCCCGTTCATCCGCGGCATCGTCATGTCTAGCAGCACCAATCGCACCCGTTCCCGCGCCTCCGCGAACCGTTGTACCGCCTCCTCCCCGTCGGCAGCCTCCAACACCTCGAACCCCATCGCCCGGAGCGCCCGCGCCGTTACCGCACGCACACTCGGCTCGTCGTCCGCAACGATCACCGCCCCGCTGCCCCACCATTCGCTCGCCCCACCCCCCTTCTCCGTCTCGAGGCGGGATTCTCCCGCCACCGGGAGCATCACCCGGAAGCGCGTTCCGCGTCCGACTTCGCTCTCCACCACGATCCCCCCTCCGTGGCCCCGCACGATGCCGAGCACCGCGGCCAGCCCGAGCCCCCTCCCCGTGAACTTCGTCGTAAAAAAGGGGTCGAAGATTCGCGCCAGCGTCGCCTCGTCCATCCCCGCCCCGGTATCCGCCACCTCCAATACCACGTAGCGCTCGGCCAGCTCCTCCGGCCTCATCACTGCCCGTTCGAACAGCCTCGTTCCGCCCACCGCCGTCGACGTCCGGATGCGAACCGTCCCCTCCTTCGACCCGATCGCATCCGACGCATTGATGACCAGGTTCATGAGCACCTGCCGTAGCTGCGTCGCATCTCCCACCACCGACGGCGCCTCCGGGTCGAGGTCGAGCACCAGGTGCACCCCCGCCCCGACCGACGTCCGCAGCAAATGCGTCATCTCCTCGACCAGACTATTCATGCTCAGCGGCTGCACGACGAACTTCCCCCTACCCGAGTACGTCAGAATCTGCCGCGCGAGGTCGGCCGCCCGGCGGCCCGCAAGCTCGATATCCTCCACGATCGGCCGGACCGGCGATTCGAGCGGAAGCTCGGCCAACGCCAGCCCCGCGTTCCCGAGGATCCCCACCAACAAATTGTTGAAATCATGGGCAATGCCGCCCGCCAACACCGCGAGCGACTCCGCCTTCTGCGCTTGCAGCAGCCGTTCCTCCGTCCGCTTCCGTTCCGTCACCTCCCGCACGCTCAAGGCAATGCCTCGAACTGTCCCGTCGTCCAACACCACCCGCCCGAACGATAGCTCCAGCCACCGCTCCGCACCCTCACGGTCCACCACCTGTCGCTCGAAATTCGATGTCTCCCCGGCGAGCGTATTCGCGGTCACCTCGGCGAACGCCTCGTGCAGCTCCTCCGGTAACACCGCCCGCCACGACATCCCCGGCGCGAGCCGGCGCCCAAAAAGATCCTCCACCAGCACCACCACCGCCGGGTTCGCCGCAAGAACCACCCCGTCCGCCCCCAACAGCGCCACCCCCTCGTGAATCGCCGCCAGCGTCGCCGAGAGGTCCGCCGCCGTCTCCGCGATGCGGCGTTCCATCTCCCGCTCCCGCGTCACATCGTGAGAAACGCACCCCACGCCGACCACCTTCCCCTCCCCATCGCGCAGCGGGAAATACGCCGAATCCACCACCAGCCGACGTCCGTCGCGCGTCAGCCGCGCCATCTCCCCGCGGTACGTCTCCCCCGCCAGTAGGCGTCCGAAGAGCCGGGTGGCCGCTTCCACATCCTCCGGCGGCAGGATGATGCTGAACGGCTGGCCGGTAGCCTCCGCCGCGCTCCAGCCGTACAGTTCCTCGGCCGCCCGGTTCCACCCGGCCACCCTCCCGTCCCGATCGATCGCCACGACCGCCTCCGTCGAGCTCTCCACCACCGCAGCCAGCCTCCGCGCCTCCGCCAGCGCACGCTCCCGCTCCTGTTCCAGCCGCTTCCGCTCCGTCACGTCTCTTCCCGTGTAGACCACCCCAGCCACCTCGCCCTCCCGCGACAGCACCGGCCGAATCCGGACCTCGAACCAGTGGCGCTCCCCGGGCGACTGCGACTCCACCTCGAACGCAACCCGCTGGCCCGCGAGCGCCTCCTGTACCCGCTCCAAAAGGAACGGCGCACTCTCCCGCGACACCGTCTCCACGAACGCCATCCCCGGCTTCGGCTCCACACCCCTCCGCGCTCGCGTACCCTCCGCGAACACCGAGTTGAAGGCGACCAGCCGACACGCTCGGTCCAGCAGAACGATTCCCTCGTCCGAGTTCTCGATGATGGTCGAAAGCTTCGCGTACTCCTCCGCGAGCGTCTCCCGTGCGCGCCGCAGCTCGCGCCGGCTGCGGGCCTCCTCCGTCACATCCCGGGCTGCTACCACGATCCCCGTCACCCTCCCCTGTCCATCCCGAACCGGGTTCAGCTGGATATTGAAGTACCGCTTCGACCCGTCCGGCTCCCCCACCGCCAGCTCCCCCGCGACCGTCTCCCCCGCCAGTGCCCGCGCCATAGTATCCTCCAGCAGCGCGCGCCCCGCGGGGTCGGCAAAGTCCGTCATCCGAGAGCCCGGCGCCGGCCGCTGTCCGAACCGTCGCTCCGCAAACTCCGCCGCCGCAGCGTTGCAGGTCAAAAGGTAGCCGTCGCGGTCCAGCAACCACAGGTGGTCCTGGGTGCTCTCGAAGATGCTCCGCAGCGTCGCCTCCCGCGCCCGCACCGCCCGCTCCGCCTCGACACGGTCCGTCACGTCCCGCCCCACCAGTGCCACCCCATCCACCTCCCTTCCCCCGCTCCGGACCGGCCGGAAGGACATTTCGTACCACATCCGCCCGCCATCGAGCCGCTGCAACCGCCCGGCCAGAACGGCCTCATCACCCCCAAGCGCCGCCGCGAATCCCGCCTCCCAGGCATCCTTGTCGCCCGGGGCCACCCAGCCCCGAATGTCGTCGCCCGGCCCGGGCCGCTTCCCGAACACCTGCTCCCCGAGCTCGGCCGCGAACTGGTTCAGCCAGCGGATGCGACCGTCCCGCCCCACGATGACCAGCGATTCCCCCGCGCTCTCGAACACCGCCCGGAGCAAACGCTCGCGCTCCTCGAGCGCCTCTCGCACCGCTCGCTCATCGCTGATGTCTCGAAGAAACGAAGCCGCTCCCAGTCGCCGGCCCTCGCGGTCGTACACTGGGAAGGTTGTCGCCCGCACTGGGAAAACGCGGCCCGTGCGATCCTTCCGTATCACCTCGGCCGTCACCCGTCGGTCGCCCGTCACCTCCCCGAGTCGCCCCCAGTACGCATCGAGCCATTCCGCCGGAACCGTCGCCTCCCCGAACGTCCCAATCATCTCCTCCGCCGAATAGCCGAACATCCGCTCTGCCGCTGCATTCCAGCTCGTGATCCGCCCTTCATTGTCCCGACCGATCACCGCGTCCTCCGCCCAGCCAACGATGGCGGCCAACCAGCTCAACTCCCGCTGCGCCTCCACCAGCGCCGTCACGTCTCTCGCCACCGCCGCCGCACCTACCACCCGACCCGTCGCATCGCGCAGCGGGAAGGCCGAAAGGCTCAACCAGCCGACCATACCCGGCGGCCCGTCCCTCCGCACCACCAGCCCACTCACACCCTCCCCGGCCAGCACCCGCTCCACGAACCGTCGCCGTTCGCTCCGCTCGTCCTCGGGCGCCAGCTCCCACGCGTACAGGCCGAGTACCTCCTCCCTCTTCCGCCCGTAAATCCGCTCCGCCGCCGCGTTCCATTCCGTGATGCGCCCCTCCACGTCGTAGATCGTCACCGCATCCTCGCTCGAGGCCACCACAGCCGCGAGCCGCTCCAGGCGTTCCTGCCGCTCCCGCTCCACCGTCAGGTCGAACACCACCCCCACACCCCCGACAGCCCGCCCCTGCTCGTCGCGCAATGGCGCAGCGCTCAGTAGCCCCGGAAACGTCGTCCCATCCGCCCGTCGGAACCTCCCCTCGAGGCTGACCGTCTCGCCCGCCAGCACCCGTTCGAGAATCGTCCTCCCGCTCATCGGCCCTTCCTCCGGCAAAATCCACGACACCGATTGCCCCGCGACCTCATCGGCGCTCGCCCCGAAGAGCGCCTCCGCCGCACGGTTCCAGGTCAAATTCCGCCCCTCGGCGTCCAGAGCGCCCGCCGCCACCCCGAGCTGAGCGAAGAGCTCCGCCTCCCGCCGCAGCTGCTCCACCAGCCGTAGCCGCGGTCGCAGATCCCGCGCCACCCCTTGTACCGCCCACGGTCGACCGTCCCGCAGCACCAGCCGACTGCTGATTTCGACGGGCACTTCTTCTCCGTTCGCCGTCGTCAATCGAGCCTCGAAGATCGATTCTTCAGCCCGTCCCTCTGCCTTCGCCTGGAGCTCCATCGCAGCCCGCTCCAGGTCCCTCGGCTCCCGCAGGAGTTCCGAATAATGCATCCCCACCAGCCGAGCCCGCGGGTAGCCCGTCAGCCGCTCCGCCGCCGCGTTGGCCCACATCACCCGCCCGTCGAAACCGACCCGATACATCGCATCGTTGACGTGATCGACCAGCGCATCGGCACGCTCACCCTCCCACCCCTGCGCTTCCATCATCGCGAGCAGCAAGAGCAGCGCGTCCACATCTCCCGCCGGGTACACCATGTCGGCTCCGCCGCGCAGGGCCGCACCAGCCCCAGCCGCCCCATCCGCAAGGCCAGCCACCAACCGGATTTCCTGGCCACGCTCGAGCCCCTCGGCCCGAGTCGCCACCTCCGCGCCCGCAACCCCATCGATGACCGCCACCTCTGCCGCCGGATCGCTCGCCCCGAGCACCTCGTGACCAGCCGCCGCCAGCACCGACGCCACGCGCGCCCGGGTCATCTCATCGGCGGCAATCAGCGCGATACGCACCCTGGCTCCCCTCTCACCGCCCCGAATCCTACCCGAGGGGCCGCCGGCCGAACCTAGGGGAACATCCTGAATTTGCGCCGCCACCCCTCCTGCCGCCCCGTCCCGCCAGGGTGGAACCAGTACCGCTCCACTGCCACGCGCCGTTGACCCCGCAACCGCTTCGCGATCGCCTCCGAGCTCCGGTTCACCAACAGCCGCTCGAACCGGTGCCGCGTCTCGATCTCCGGAAGCATCACCACCAACCGGTAAGGCGGCTCCCGAAGCCGGTCCTCCACATAGCGAAGGAACGGATCCGCCACGTTCCGATACGGCGAATCGATCACCACCAGCGGAATATGCGGAAACTGTTTCGCCCACTGCTCGTCCAAGTCATCCGGCTGGTCCGGGTCCACCACCACGTGCACCCCCTCCACCGACCTCGAACGCTCGCACGCCGCCCCCAGCGCCATCACCAGCGCGAGATTCACCTCCTGCACCGGCACCAGCACCGTCTCCGGCCCCGCTCCCCTCGGCGCCATATCGAACACCGCCTCCGCCGGCACATGCAAAAGCCGCCGCAACCTCGCATAGTAGCGACCCACCAACCACAGCCCCAGCGCCCCCGCAGGCACAGCCACCACCACCATCCACCCCCCCTCGTGGAACTTGGTCACCACCACGATGCCCGTGACCACCGCCGTCACCACCGCCCCGAACCCATTCACCACCATCGAAGCCCGCCAACCTCGCTCCCGCAGCCGGTACCAGTGCACCACCATCCCCGCCTGCGAAAGCGTGAACGAGAGGAATACCCCGAAGGCATACAGCGGGATCAGCCGCGTCGTCTTCGCCCCGAACAGCACCAACAGGACGATCGACATCGTCGCGAGCGCCAGAATCCCATAGCTGAATACCAGCCGGTTGCCACGCTGCCGGAACACCCGCGGCAGATACGAGTCCCGCGCCAATATCGCCGCCAACCGCGGATAATCCGCGAACGACGTGTTCGCAGCCAGGAACAAGATCCCAGCCGTGAACCCTTGGAGCGCGTAGAACATCGCACCCCGACCGAACACCCGCTCGCCGAGCTGCGCCAGCACCGTCGCATGATCGCCCTCCAAGTACACCACCCCGAAATGCCGCGCCAGCAGCGTCGTCCCCAGCAACAGCGACCCAAGGATGATCGCCATCGTCACCATCGTCTGAATCGCATTCCGCCACTCCGGCGGCCGAAACGCCTGCACCCCATTCGACACCGCTTCCACGCCCGTCAGCGCCGAGCAACCCGCCGCGAACGCCCTCAGCACAAGAAACAGCGAGAGCGCCTCCGTCTGCTCCGGCAACGGTCGGTCCGGCACACCCGCTGCGAACAGGTTCGGCGAGTCGCTCAGCAGGACTTTCCCGATGCCCACCACGATCGTCGTTCCCAGCACCACGATGAACCCGTACGTCGGGATAGCGAACACCGTGCCCGACTCCCGAACCCCGCGGAGGTTCATCGTTGCAATGAGTGCCACCATCGCCGCTGCCAACAACACGGACGTCCCCTGCATGGCGGGGAAAGCCGCCACGATCGCCTCCACCGATGCCGCCACCGACACCGAGACCGTCAGCGTGTAGTCGATCAGGAGCGCCGCCGCGGCGACCAACCCCGCCCCCCGTCCAAGGTTCTCCAGCGCCACCGTATACGCCCCGCCACCATGCGGATACGCCCGGATCGTCTGGCTGTACGACACCACCACCACCGCCAGAAGGCCCACGATGGCGAGCACGATCGGCAGGCTGTAGGTCAGCGCCCCCGCCCCCGCCAACACCAGAATCAGCAACACCTCCTGCGGCCCGTACGCCGTCGACGAGATCGCGTCCGACGAAAACACAGCCAGCGCGACCTTCTTGCTCAGCCGCTCGTGGGCCAACCGCGCGTTCGCCATCGAGCGGCCAATTACCAGGTCCTTCAGATCGAGCGCGAAGCCCCCCAGTCCCCGCCGCCGCTCCGCGTAGGGTGTAGCCTCGTAACGCCCCGCCGACGTCTCCACGATGCCCGCGCGGGGCAGCTCGACCCGGTAGCGCGAGACACGCCCCCCCGGCCCATACATCGGCGTGAGTTCCGGCCCCGAAGGCGCACCCACAGCCCCTCCACCCTAGCACCGCCCCGCCAGCAAAAAAGAGCGCCTCCATGTCACCAGTTCGCCCGAAGGTCTGCCACCTTCCCACCCGTTCGGCCGTCACCCCGGTCCCCCCGGCTGGCATACTCGCCCCATGACCATACTTTGCGTCCCATCGCCCTCCGACGTTGCCACCCTCCTCGCCGCCACCGCCCCGCTCGCCGGCGCCCTTCGCCTGCCGCTCGCAGCCACCCTCCTCTTCGATGCAGCCGCACAATCCGACCCCGAACGCCCGGCCGACGTCGAATCCGCCAGGCGGGCCGCCACCGAGGCCCTCGCTGCGACCCTCCCGCCAGGCGTCCAGTCCGCCGGCCTCGCACTCCGCCTCAACGGCGAACCACCATGGGCGCCGCCCGTTCGCCTCGCCATCGCCACCGGTGCGCGCCTGCTCGCCATCGATGCCCGCGAAGGGCCCGGCCTCACCGCCCTCGGCCAAATCGTCCGCACAGCACCCGTCCCCGTCCTCGCCGCAGGGCCGCGCCTGCGCCAACCCGCACCAAGCTCGCCCCGCGTCATCGCCCTTACCGATGGCAGCCCCGACGCCGCCACCATCGGCCCCGCGCTCGCAGGACTCCTCGCGGGAACCGACGTGCCCGTCCAGCTCCTCGCCATCGAAATCCCCGTCCTCGGAGAACACCCCGCCCAACGCGACCTCGAGCTCGCCACCGGTCTCGAAACCCTCGCAGCCGCCATGCCCCAAGTGACCATCGTCCACCGCAGCATCGAACCGGCGCGCGCCTTCGAGGCCGTCGCCGCAGCCGTCCTCCGCGTCGCCCAAGAGACCGGCGCCACCCACATCGCCCTCGCCACCCACGGCCGCGGGCGGGCACTACGCTTCCTGCTCGGCTCCGTCGCCGAGTCACTGCTCCGCGCCAGCCCCGTGCCCCTCATCCTCGCCCGGTCGTCGCCCTGAGCGCCCCATGGCGAGCCTGCCGCCCCACCCACCAGCCCTCACCCTCCCCCCGGAGAACGTCGCCGCACACCTCGGCACCGGCCCACTCGGCCTTACCTCCGACGAAGCCGCGCGGCGCCTCCGCGTCCACGGCCCCAACGCGCTCGACCCCGCCCCGCCCCCTCCCTGGTACGCCACCCTTTACCATCGCCTCCCCCGGCGCCCCCAGTAGCCGCCCGCATCCACAATCGCCCCGTCCGCTACCATGCCCACGCACCACCCACCACATCCCCGGAGACCACCGCGTGAAATTCGCCGTCTGGCCCAGCATGAACGACCCCTGGCACGAAACCCTCGCCATCGCCCGGCACGCCGAAGCCACCGGCTGGGACGGCATCTACTACGCCGACCACTTCATGCCGAACTCCGCCGATGTCTCCGGGCCCGTCGGAGAGTGCTGGACCACCCTCGCCGCCCTCGCCGCCGCCGTCCCCCGCGTCCGCATCGGCCCGCTCGTCAGCGGCAACACCTACCGCCACCCCGCCGTCCTCGCCAAAATGGCCGCCACCGTCGACATCGTCAGCGGCGGCCGCCTCGTCCTCGGACTCGGTGCCGGCTGGCAAGAAAACGAACACCGCGCCTACGGCATCGAATTCTCCACCCTCCGCGGCCGCCTCGACCGCCTCGAAGAAGCCTGCCACATCATCACCAGCCTCTTCGCCAACCGCCGAACCACCTTCGCCGGCCGCTACTACCAGCTCACCGATGCCCCCCTCGAACCGAAGCCCATCCAAACGCCCGTGCCCCTCCTCATCGGCGGCGGCGGCGAACAGCGAACGCTCCGCATCGCCGCCCGCTTCGCCACCGAATGGAACACCTGGGGCACCCCCCAGGTCCTCGCCCACAAAGGCCGCATCCTCGAACACCACTGCGAAACCATCGGACGCGACCCCCGCACCATCCGCCGCTCCGCCCAAGCCCTCCTCGTCATGTCCGAGGACCCCGCCCTCGTCGAACGCGTCCGCGCCACCGGGCGCCCCGTCATGGGCGGGTCCGCCGCCCAACTCCGCGCCATCGTCGAGCAATACGCCGAAGCCGGCGTCAACGAACTCATCGTCCCCGGATTCAACCTCGGCCGCACCCTCGACGAAAAACTCGCCACCCTCGATCGCTTCAACGAAGACGTCATCACCAAGGTCAGCAGGGAGTAACCACCATGGCCACCCTCTTCGCCCGCCCCCGCCGGCTGCTCCGCAGCCTCGTCCGGATCGCCACCGTCACCCTCGTCCTCGTCGCCCTCTACCTCGCCCTCGATGCCCTCCTCCTCCCCGAACAACCTCCCCGGCGCACCGCCGCCTGACAGCCACCTCAGCCCGCGTTACCCCCTTCACGCTGCTCACGCAGGAACCGCTCGATATCCAGAACCAAGTCCTCCCCCCGTGGCAGCTGCGGCTGCTCCTGTCCCCCCTCCTCGTACGCAGCCTCCAGCCGACGCACATACTCCTGCGCCTCCGGATTCGCCTGCAGCGCCCCCTCCACCTCGGCCACGAAACGAAGCGCCGCCGCATCCAGCTCCCGGAGGTCGAACTCCACCTCCAGCAGCTCCGACACCCGCCGCAACAGCGCCGCTGTCGCCCCAGGGTTCTGACTCGAAGTCAAATAATGCGGCACATTCGCCCAGAGCGTCGCACCCGGAATACCCCGCTCCCGCAACAACGTGTGCAACACCCCCACGATGCCCGTCGGCCCCTCGTACCGCGACGGTTGCAGGCCCAGCCGCTCCGCCACCGCCGCGTCCAGCGCACTCCCCGTCACCCGCACCGGCCGCGTATGCGGCACATCCGCCAAGAGCGCCCCCAGCGAAACCACCAACTCCACACCCAGCCGCTCCGCCAACTCCGCCACCTCCCCCGCGAACGTCCGCCAGCGCAAATTCGGCTCCGTCCCCAGCAACACCGCCACATCGTGCGGCCCCGTCGGATTCCGCGCGAAGAACACATCGTTCTGCGGCCAGCTGATCTCCCGCTCCCCCCGAACCGTCAGCCGAACCAACGGCCGCACCTCCCGAAAATCGAAAAACAGCTCCGGATCGAACCCCCCGAAACGCCGCGCCCCGAATCGCTGCACCACGAACCGAGCAGCGCCCGTCGCCGCCCCGGCCGCATCGTTCCAGCCCGCGAACGCACAAATCAACACCGGCGACCGCAGCTCCGGAAACGACTCCAGCCGCAAATACTCCATGCCCAAAGCATACACCCCAACCCCGCCCGGTCGGCGGGCGGGCCTGCTAACATCCGAACAAATGGTCGACTCCGCCACCATCCTCCACATCGACCTCGACGCCTTCTTCGTCGCCATGGAGCTCCTCCGACGCCCCGAGCTCCGCGGCCTCCCCGTCGTCGTCGGCTACCTCGGCCCGCGGGGCGTCGTCGCCACCGCAAGCTACGAAGCCCGGCGCTACGGCATCCACTCCGCCATGCCCACCCTCCGCGCCCGTCGCCTCTGCCCCACAGCCATCTTCCTCCCGCCCGACTTCACCTACTACGCCCCCGCCTCCCGCCGCTTCCACGCCATCCTCCGAGAATTCACCCCAGCAGTCGAAACCGTCAGCATCGACGAAGCCTACCTCGATGTCGCCGGCTGCGAGCCCCTCTTCGGTCCGCCCGCCGCCATCGCCGCCACCATCCGCAGCCGCATCCGGGACCAGATCGGTATCACCGCATCCGTCGGCATCGCCACCAACCGCCTCGTCGCCAAAGTCGCCAGCGACGCAGCCAAGCCCGATGGCCTCCTCCACATCCCGCCCGGCCAAGAGGCAGCCTTCCTCGCCCCTCGCCCCCTCCGCGACCTACCCGGCGTCGGCCGCCGCACCGCCGAAATCCTCCACGGACTCGGCATCGCCACCATCGGCGAGCTCGCCGCCCTCCCGGCCACCATCCTCGAAGCCAAGCTCGGACGCCACGGACGCGAACTCCAGCAGCGCGCCCGAGGCATCGCACCCGGCGGCGTCATCGCCCACCCCCCAGGCCGCCGCTCCATCTCCCGCGAACACACCTACCAACGCGACGAACCCTCCCGCGAACGCCTCCTCGCCACCCTCCACCGTCAGGCCGAGCACATCGCAGAAGACCTCGCCCGCCAAGAGCGATCCGCTCGCACCGTCATCCTCAAACTGCGCTTCCCGCCCTTCGAAACCCTCACCCGCTCCATCACGCCCGGCCGTCAGCTCATCCTTCCCCAAGACCTCTACACCGCCGCCGTCACCCTCTTCGAAGCCGCCTGGAACGAACACGGTCGCCAACCCGTCCGGCTCATCGGCCTCGGCGTCACCGGCCTCACCGAACGCGCCCGTCAGCTCGCCCTCGGCGAAACCGTCGCCCCGGCCGCACTCCAGCAAACCATCATCGCCCTTCGCCAACGATTCGGCGAACACACCATCCGCCGCGCCGCCGAGCTCCCACCACCCCCTCCCCAGCAGCCATGACCCCCGAGCCTCCCCACCACATCCCCGTATTGACAGCCCCCGCAATCGGAGAAAGAATTGGCACACTTTGGACGGATTTGACCAATCTCCCCCTCCCTTCGACCTCCCCGACCAACGCTGGCTCACCCTCGGGGCAGCCAGCAAACTCCTCGGCGTCAGCGAATCCACCATCCGCCGCTGGGCCGACGCCGGCGAAATCCGCTCCTACCGCACCAGCGGCGGCCACCGCCGCATCCTCGCCGAAGACCTCAAACACATCGTCGCCGCCATCGCACCCCAACAAGCAGCCCGCAACGCCGAGCGCATCAGCGACCTCGCGACCGCACGCGTCCGCCGCCGCCTCCACCCTCGCGGCCGCGCCGCCCACACCGCCCCCGCCCTCGACCAGCTCAGCCCCGACGCCATCGAACGCCTCCGCCTCCTCGGCCGACAAGTCGTCGACCTCTTCTCCCGCATCATCGCCGGCGAAGCCCGTCGCGAACGCGCCATCGAAGACGCCCGCTCCATCGGCCGCGAATACGGCCGGACCCTCGTCACCGAACACATCAGCCTCACCACCGCCGTCGCAACCTTCAACGCCCTCCGCCGCTCCCTCGAAGAGACCGCCGCCCAAATCGCCACCGAAGCAGGCCTCTCCGCCGAAGAAGCCGTCGACGCCATCGAAAACGTCCTCTCCCTCGCCGACGTCATCCTCGAAGGCATGGCCACCGTCTACGAATCCCACCACAAATAACGCCCCCTCCCTCACGCCCCCTCCCGGAGCTTCCCCTACCTCCCCTCCCAAGCCGCATCGTTCAGCGCCATCAGCCCGCCCGAAACCATCGAATGGCCACCCAAGATCACCGGGACAGGCGCCTCCAACGCCGCCTTCGTCAGCCGCCGCAGAACCGGCTCACCCACCCGCTCCCACGCCCCCAGATCGCTCTCGAACCGATCCTCCCGCGTCGGCTCTAGGCCCAAGTGCGCCTCGATCACCCGCGTATCCAGCACCACCGCATCGCCAAGCTCCCCCAACCGCTGGAAAAACCGCTCAGCGCCCACCTCCTCCAGCAAAAACCCCAACAAACTCCGCGGCCGGTGGCCCGCCGGCGCCGTCGCCAGCCCCCGCTCCTCACTGAACATCCGCACCCGACAGGCCGTCTCGCGCTCCAGATACTGCCACGCCTGGCTCCCCACCCGCCCCGCCACCACCAGCTCCGCCGAGCGATCGCACAAAAGCGGCAGCAACGCCCGCAGCCGAACCGTCAGCGCCGACACCTCCTCCGCTACCAGCGCCAACGCAGGGTCGATGCCCCGCACCAGCCCCAGCACCGCCAAATCCGTCGGCGTATCCAGATCGAACTGCGTCGCCGTCGTCCGCGGCAAAATCACCGGCGC
This sequence comes from Tepidiforma sp., assembly GCF_034432735.1. Lineage (GTDB taxonomy): Bacteria > Chloroflexota > Dehalococcoidia > Tepidiformales > Tepidiformaceae > Tepidiforma. The sequence continues at coordinate 32,010 of NZ_DAOUBJ010000116.1, forward strand.
CAGGCCCGCCTCGTCCCGCAACAACCGCGGCAACAAATTGTCCCGCGGCACCCGCGAAAGCCGACCGAATGCCGACCCCGGTGTCCAGCCCGTCAAATCCGCCGAGAAAAAATTGTTCGTCACGAATCGTGCATCGCGCGCCTGCAGCTGCTCCACCACCAACGCGAACTCATCCGCCCCCAGCAACGGCACCGACCCCGAACCCATCACCGCCGGCCGCTCCAGCCCGTACCGCTCGATCAACCGCCCCAAACGCTCCTGGTACACGAACCGTCCCCCCGGCGGGTCCACATCGACCAGCACCCCAGCCGGGCACCCATCGAACGCCCCCGGGTCGTCCGTCACCACGATCACCGCCTCGAAACCCGCATCCAGCGCCGCCCGCGCCGACGCCCGCGCCGCCGCCACACGCGCCCGCGCCATCAGCCGCTCCGCCTGCCCCTCGCCCGTCCCCCCATGAAAAATCACCAAAACCGGCTGCTCATAGCCCATAGCCCAAAGCGTAGGGCGCGCAACCCCTTCCCGCGAATCGCCCCACCCCCGCCCCACCCCGACAAGAGTTGTCGCGTCGAGACAGTAAGCATAAGCACCACAAAAAACGTGAACGTCCCGTCAAGACTCCGCACACCTGACCATAATCGCTGGAAGCGATATCCTCACCTCTCTACCCTGCCCACGGGATCGTCCCGGGCGGGTACCACACCCCGCCGGGGCCCGCCGGGCCATCCCGCACACCCAGAGGTCACCATGAAAGTCGTCTTTTTCGAAGACGTCGAAGGCACCGCCCAAGTCGGCGAAATCAAAGAAGTCAAAAACGGCTACGCCCGCAACTACCTCCTCCCCCGCGGCCTCGCCGGCCCCACCACCCGCGAAAACCTCCAGCGCGCCAACGCCCTCGCCCAACGCGAAGCCCGGCGCCAAGAAAAACTCGACGCCGAAGCCCGCCTCCTCGCCGCAAAACTCGAAAACCTCACCGTCAGCATCCAAGCCCGCATCGGCGAAACCGGCCGCCTCTTCGGCTCCGTCACCAACCGCGACATCGCCGCCGCCATCCAAACCGCAACCGGCGTCGAGCTCGAACACCAGCAAGTCCTCCTCCCCGAGCCCATCCGCGAACTCGGCCAGCGCACCGTCGACATCCGCTTCACCCGCAACGTCAGCGCCACCGTCACCGTCGACGTCGTCCCCGACGCAGCCTCCAAACCAATCGCCGACCGGCTCCAGGCCGCCCGCACACCCCAAACCCCCGCCCCAGCGGCCCCAGAGGCCCAGCCCCCCGCCACCCAGGCCGAATAACCCGCCAGAAAGGAGGGCCGTAGGGACAGCACGCGCACCCCGCCGCAGCCACCCAGCGCATCCCCGTCCCTCCTCAACCCATGACCCTCGCCCCCCTCGAGCGCCTACCCCCGCACGACATCGAGGCCGAGGAGGCCGTCATCGCCTCCCTCATGGTCGACCCCGATGCCATGCTCGCCGTCGTCAACATCCTCGAGCCCAGCGACTTCTTCCGCGAAGCCAACGGCTGGATCTACGACGCCTGCCTCGCCCTCTGGAACCGCGACGAAGTCATCAACCAAATCACCGTCGCCCACGAACTCGCCACCCGCGACCAGCTCCAAGCCGTCGGCGGCCAAACCTACCTCGCCGAAATCATCCGTCGCCTCCCAACCTCCATCGGCGTCGAATTCTACGCCCGCATCGTCAAACGCGACGCCACCTACCGCGCCCTCATCCAGGCCGCCGCCGCCATCATGCAGATGGCCTACGAAGCCCCCGCCGAGATCGACAACGTCTTCTCCCGGGCCGAATCCCTCATCCACCGCATCCGCAGCGGCGAATCCTTCCGCGACTTCCTCCACATCCGCCAGGTCCTCGATGCCTACCTCGAACAGGACCCGGCCGAAGTCGAACGCTTAAAGCTCACCGCCATCCGCACCGGCTTCACCGACCTCGATACCCTCCTCGCCGGCTTCAAACGCTCCGACCTCGTCGTCATCGGCGCACGCCCCAGCGTCGGCAAATCCGCCTTCGCCCTCGCCATCGCCCGCAACGCCGCCATCCACCAACACGCCAACGTCGCCGTCTTCTCCCTCGAAATGTCCGCCGAACAGCTCGCCGTTCGCCTCCTCAGCGCCGAAGCCAGCGTCGAAGCCAACCGCCTCCGCCTCGGCCAAAACACCGAATTCGAAGAACGCAAAGTCATCGACGCTGCCGCCCGCCTCTCCGAAGCCAACATCTGGTTCGACGACTCCCCCTTCCTCACCGTCGCCGAACTCCGCGCACGCGCCCGCCGCCTCGCCGGACAAGCCGGCGGCCTCGACCTCATCGTCATCGACTACCTCCAGCTCATGCACGGAGACAACCCCAGAAACCGCGAAAACCGCGTCCAAGAAATCAGCTACATCTCCCGCACCCTCAAAAGCCTCGCCCGCGAACTCGACGTCCCCATCGTCGCCCTCGCCCAACTCTCCCGCGCCATCGAAGCACGCCACCCCCGCATCCCCATGCTCTCCGACCTCCGCGATTCCGGCTCCATCGAACAAGACGCCGACATCGTCATCTTCCTCAGCCGCGAAGAGCTCTACATCACCCTCGAGCAGTGGATGCAGCAGCACCCCGACCTCCCCGAATCCGCCTACCCCAAAGGCGTCGCCCAAGTCATCGTCGCCAAAAACCGCCACGGGCCAATCGGCACCGTCGAACTCCGCTTCCGCGAACGCTTCGCCCGCTTCGAAGACTGGGCCCTCCGGACAGACGACCATGCCAGCTGACCAGCCCGGCACCTTCCCTGGCTTCCCCGGCATCGGCAAAGCGACCGCCATCCCCAACCTCTTCTACACCGCCATCCTGCCCCGCCTCCAGCACCCCGGCGACCTCCTCACCTTCCTCTGGGTCGCTCGCCTCGCCCAGGAGCACCCCGCCCAACCAGGTTGCGTCACCGCCGACCAAATCTGGGAACACGAAGCCGCCCGCATCAGCTTCCAAACCCTCGCCGCCGGCCGCCCCTCCCTCGACGCCGGCCTCCAACACTGCCTCCAGCTCGGCGCCCTCATCGCCGTCCACGCCCACACCCCAACCACCAGCGAAACCCTCTACTTCCTCAACACCCCCGCCTCCCGCCGCACCATCGCCCGCGCCCGCGCCGGCCAGCTCCAACTCCGCCCAGGCGCATCCATCGCCCCCCTCCACGCCACCCCAACACGCCCCGGAATCTTCCAACTCTACGAAGAACACATCGGCACCATCACCCCCCTCATCGCCGAAAAACTCATTGAGGCCGAGGCAACCTATCCCCCAGACTGGATCCACGACGCCTTCCGCGAAGCCGCCGAACGAAACGTCCGCAACTGGCGCTACATCCAGCGCATGCTCGAAAACTGGGCACTGGAGGGTCGCCCCCATGAAACACCTCAACGAGATCCTCTCGAAGACACCAAACGCCGCTACCTCGGCGGAAAGCTCGGCCACATCCCCCGCCACCGCTGACGACCCCACCCAACCCGACACCTGCCCCATCTGCCGCGGCGCCGGATTCGTTCGACGCCCCTACCCCATCGACCACCCCCGCTTCGGACGCGCCGAACCCTGCGAATGCATCCTCCGCGAACGCGAAGACCAACGCCGCCAACGGCTCACCCGCCTCAGCAACATCGGCGCCCTCTCCCGCTTCACCTTCGAAACCCTCCAGCCCCGCGGGCGCTCCGGCAACGATGCCACCTTCCAAGCCGCCATCCAAATCGCCCAGGAATACGCCCAAGACCCACACGGTTGGCTCGTCATCACCGGCCCCTCCGGCACCGGCAAAACCCACCTCGCCGCCGCCATCGCCAACCGCCGCATCGAACTCGGCCACCCCATCCTCTTCATGGTCGTCGCCGACCTCCTCGATCACCTCCGCGCCGGCTACGACACCGACGACCAAGAACTCGCCTTCGACCGCGTCTTCGAACACATCCGCAACGCCCCCCTCCTCGTCCTCGACGACCTCGATGGCGCATCCGGAACAGCCTGGGCCCGCGAAAAACTCCTCCAAGTCATCAACCACCGCTTCAACCTCGCACTCCCCACCATCGTCACCGCCACCGCCCCCCCCACCACCCTCGACCCCCGCCTCGGCACACGCCTCCTCGACCCCACCCTCGCCCGCGTCCTCACCCTCGGACCCAGCGAACACAGCCAATACACCGAAGTCGGCGGAATGTCCCGCCAACGTCTCGCCGCCTTCCAATTCCGCACCTTCGAGACCCGCATCCCCGGCCTCCACCCAGAAGAACAAGCATCCCTCGAAGCCGCCCTCCAAGCAGCCCGCAGCTTCGCCGAAGCCCCCCAGGGCTGGCTCGTCCTCCAAGGCCCCAACGGCTGCGGCAAAACCCACCTCGCCAGCGCCATCGCCAACCGCGCCCTCCAAGACGGCCACTCCGTCTTCTTCGCCGTCGTCCCCGACCTCCTCGACCACCTCCGCGCCTCCTTCGCCCCTGGCCGCGAAACCCCCTACGACGAACTCTTCGAACGCGTCCGCAACGCCGACCTCCTCGTCCTCGACGACTTCGGCGCCCAGGCCACCACCCCCTGGGCACAAGAAAAACTCTACCAAGTCGTCAACTACCGCCACGTCGCCGGCCTCCCCACCGTCGTCACCACCGACCGGTCCCTCGACGAACTCCAAGAAGTCAACCCACGCATCGTCGCCCGCATCGCCGACCCACGCGCCGGCGCCATCATCGTCATCCTCGCCCCCCACTACCACCTCGGCCGCAGCATCCCCCCACCCAGCCCCCGCGGCCCCCGCCGCGCCCGTTGACCCCTCCCTCCCCTACCATACCCCCATGACCTGGTCGCGCGCCCTCCTCATCCTCCTCACCGGCCTCCTCATCCTCGCCGCCGGAGCCACCACCTTCATCATCCGCGAAGGCGAACGCATCACCATCACCACCCCGCCCAACAGCACCCACTCCCTCCCCGCCGACAACTCACCCGAGCCTCCCCCTACCCCCCACACCTGAAGCAGCCAACCTCAAACCCCCAAGCCCCGCTGCGCCGCCCACGTCCGCAACGCCGCCACCGTACTATCGAACGCCAACTCCTCCCACGGGATCTCCCCCGGCGCGAACCACCGCACCTCGCTCGTCTCGTGCCCCGGCGCACCCTCCCCCAGCGCCCGCCCCTCGTACACAATCACCACAATGCCCGGACCAGTCCGCGTAAAAACACCCACCAACCGCAGATCAGCCACCGCCAACTGAGCCTCCTCCATCGTCTCCCGGGCCGCCGCCTCCTCCGCCGTCTCCCCCAAATCCATGAACCCCCCAGGGAACACCCAAGCCCCCGCCCGCGGCTCGATCGTCCGCCGCACCAACAACAGCCGACCGTCCTCCCGCACCGGAATCACCCCCGCCACCGGCCGCGGATTCACATAGTGCACGAACCCACAATCCAGACAGACCAGCCGCCGCTTCGTATCCCCCTCCGGCACCGCCGTCGTCAACCGCTGACCACAGTGCATACAAAACCGGCTCGCCGCGTGCGGATGGCTACTCATGGACCCATACTCGCCGGCGCCTGCTGCAACCCCAACGACTCCGGGCCCTCGATCCACTCCTCCCCGTCCTCCCACACCTCCTTCTTCCAAACCGGCACCCGCCGCTTCACCTCGTTCACCACCCAAAGCCCCGCCTCGTACGACTCCCGCCGATGGCCACAACTCACCGCCACCACCAGGCTCGTCTCACCGACCTCCAGCCGCCCCGTCCGATGCAAAATCGCACAACCCTCCAGCCCGAACCGCGCCTTCGCCTCCTCCGCAATCGCCAACATCTCCCGCTCCGCCATCGACGGGTACGCATCGTAGACCAAATACGAAACCGCCCGGCCCAAATTCGAATTCCGCACCACCCCAAGAAACACATTCACCGCCCCCGCAGCCGGCGAAGCCACCGCCCGCGCCGCCTCGTCCGCCGAAAGCGGAGCATCCGTCACACGAATCAACATCTCAACCTCCCGATACCGGCGGAATCAGCGCCAACGTACTCCCCGCCGCCACCGGAGCATCCTCCCGCGCATAAACCTCGTCCAGCGCATACATCAGCGTCGGCACCGCCGGCGCCAGCTGCGGATACCGCGCCACCACCCGGTCGCGAACGTCGCGCACCCGCTCCCCCCCGCTCACCGGCACCTCCAGCCGGCGCGTCCCAGCGCGCTCCGCCAACGACGCGAACAGCAAAACCGTCACCGTCCCCACACATCCATTGTAGCCCGCCCATTCCCACCGATTGCTACCATCCCCCCGTGCACCCTGCTGCCATCCTCCGCCGCGCCGTCGACCTCATATTTCCCCTGCGCTGCGCCGGCTGCGGCGCCTTCGACACCCCGCTCTGCGCCCACTGCGAAGCCTCCCTCACCCCAGCCGTCGGCCCCGGGCGCTGCGCAAACTGCACCGCCCGCTGGAGTGGACCCGAATTCTGCCCCCGCTGCTACAACTGGAACGAACTCGCCGGCGCTCGCGCCCTCTACGAACACGAAGGCGCTGCCCGCGCCCTCGTCCACCGCCTCAAATACCAGCGCTACCGAGCCCTCGCCCCACTCCTCGCCCAGCGGCTCGCGCCCGCCGCCGCCAACCTCCCGGTCGATGGCTGGGTCGCCGTCCCCCTTCACCCATCGCGCCAACGCCACCGAGGCTTCAACCAGGCCGAGCTGCTCCTCCGCCTCGCCGCCCTCCCTCCCGCCCCCGTCACACTCCACCGCACCCGCAACACCGGTAGCCAAATCGGCCGCACCGCCGCCCAGCGCGCAGCCAGCCTCGCCGGTGCCTTCACCGTCCAAGGCCCGCCCCTCGAAAACCTCTCCATCGGCATCCTCGACGACGTCATCACCTCCGGCGCCACCATCCGCGAGTGCGCCCGCGTCCTCCTCCACCACGGCGCCCGCGAAGTCTGGGCCCTCGCCGTCACCCGCGCCAGCCTCGAGCTCACCAGCCAGAACACCGTAGGCCCACCACCCCCATCCACACCTACCACCCCTTAACCCTCCCGATCCCTACAATACGGGCACCTTCCTGCCCCGGAGGACCCATTGCCCCCTGGCGCCTCCGCCCTCTCGCCCGCCGCAACCCTCGCCGCCGACACCCTCGCCCGCGTCCGCGCCGAAGTCCACCGCATCATCGTCGGACAAGAACGCCTCATCGACCGCCTCCTCATCGGCCTCCTCTGCAACAGCCACATCCTCGTCGAAGGCGTCCCCGGCCTCGCCAAATCCCTCACCGTCTCCACCCTCGCCCGCGCGCTCGACCTCCACGCCGTCCGCATCCAATTCACCCCCGACCTCCTCCCAGCCGACCTCATCGGAACCGAAATCTTCAACGCCCGCGACGGCACCTTCTCCATCCGCCGCGGCCCCATCTTCGCCAACTTCGTCCTCGCCGACGAAATCAACCGCGCCCCCGCCAAAGTCCAGTCCGCCCTCCTCGAAGCCATGCAAGAACGCCAAGTCAGCATCGGCGGTCAGACCTTCCCGCTCGAAGACCCCTTCCTCGTCATCGCCACCCAAAACCCCATCGAACAAGAAGGCACCTACCCCCTCCCCGAAGCCCAGCTCGACCGCTTCCTCCTCAAAATTCGCGTCGATTACCCCTCCCGCGCCGAAGAGCGCCAAGTCCTCGAAATGAGCCTCGCCCCCCAACCACCCCGCATCGGCGTCGTCGCCTCGCGACAAGCTATCCTCGATGCCCGGGCAGCCGTCCACGAAGTCACCCTCGACGAAACCATCCGCGATTACATCACCCAGCTCGTCGCCGCCACCCGCAACCCCGCCTCCTACCGCCTCCCCGACCTCCAGCCCCTCATCGCCTTCGGCGCCTCACCCCGCGCCTCCATCGCCATCGCCCTCGCCGCTCGCGCCCATGCCTTCCTCGCCGGCCGCAGCTACACCACCCCCGACGACATCAAAGCCGTCGCCCACGAAGCCCTCCGCCACCGCATCATCCTCACCTACGAAGCCGAGGCCCGCGAACTCACCACCGACAACCTCATCGATCGCATCCTCGAAGGCGTCGACGTCCCCTAGCCCAAACCACGGGAGCCGCCCATGCGCCTCCGTTTCCCCCACCATCGCCGCCTGCCCCCCGCCCAGACCCCCACCGATGAACTCACCCCCGAGCTCCTCGCCCGCGTCCGCGCCATCGAACTCCGCGCCCGCCGCCTCGTCAACACCCTCTTCCTCGGCGAATACCACGCCGTCTTCCGGGCCCGCGGCATCGAATTCGACGAACTCCGCCCCTACGTCCCCGGCGACGACGTCCGCACCCTCGACTGGAACGCCTACGCCCGCACCGGCGAACCATTCATCCGCCGTTACCGCGAAGACCGCGACCTCACCGTCCTCTTCCTCATCGACGTCTCCGCCTCCCAATTCGCCGGCGCCGCCGAACAGCCCAAAGCCGCCCTCGCCGCCGAAATCGCCGCCGTGCTCGCCCTCGCCGCCATCCGCAACCACGACCGCGTCGGCCTCCTCCTCTTCTCCGGCAAACCCCAACGCTACGTTCGCCCCGCCGGCGGCCCGACTCACGTCCTCCGCGTCATCCGCGAAATCCTCCGCGCCCGCCCCGCCACCCCAGGGACCGACCTCGCCGCCGCACTCCAATACCTCGTCGGCGTCCAGCGACGCCGCGCTACCGTCTTCCTCCTCTCCGACTTCCTCGCCCCGATCGACCCAGCCCGCCTCCGCGCCGCCGCCAACCGTCACGACGTCATCGCCATCACCATCCGCGACCCCGTCGACGAAGCCCTCCCCAACGCCGGCATCGTCACCGTCGCCGATGCCGAAACCGGTGCCGCCTACCAAATCGACACCTCCAGCCCCGCCATCCGCGACGCCTACGCCCGCCGCATCCACACCCTCGATGCCGCGCGCCGAGCCCTCTTCGGCGAACTCCGCATCGACGAAATCCGCGCCCTCACCGGCAAAGACTACGTCCCCGCCCTCCTCCGCTTCTTCCGCCGCCGGGGAGCCGCCGCATGAAGCGCCTCGCCCTCGGTGCCCTCCTCCTCGCCCTTGTCGGCACACCCGCCAGCGGCCAAGAGCCAGACCGCATCGAAACCACCCTCCAGCCCACCACCGCCCGCATCGGCGACCACCTCCAGCTCACCATCCGGCTCACCCTCCCGCCTGGTCAGACCCCCGAACTCGCCCCCGGCACCCCCGGCTGGGGCGCCGTCGAACTCGTCAGCCTCGAACCGCCCCGCCAGGCCGGGCAAGAGTGGCTTCTCCGAGCCACCGTCGCCCCCTTCGCCCTTGGACAACGCACCTTCACCCCCACCATCGCTATCGTCAGCGGCTCCGACGTCCATACCCTCGATCCGCCGCCCATCACCATCACCGTGCTCCCCACCCTCCTGCCCGATGCCCCCCTCGAACTGAGCCCCCTCCCCCCGCCGGCTGCCATCCAGGGCGCCGGCTCCCCCTTCCTGCGGCCCGCCCTCGCCTCCGGAGCCGCCCTCCTCGCCCTCCTGCTCACCGCTGTCATCATCCTCGCCATCCGCCGCCGCTCGCCGCAGCCCCCCGCGCCCGTCCCGATGCCGCTCCCCCCGGCCGAGCCCGCCCTTCCCGGCCTTCTCCTCGCAGAATCGACCATCGATACCGACCCCGTCGCGGCCTACCGCGCCCTCGCCGCCGCCGTCCGTGCCGAGCTCGCCCAACGCTTCGGCATCCCCGCCACCGCCCTCACCGCCACCGAGCTGCGCGCACGCCTCGAAGCCATCGGCGCCGATCGTTGGGTCGCACGCCTCGCAGGGGGCCTCCTCGAAGAGTGCGACGCCGTCGTCTACGCCGGCTATCGCCCCGCACCCGAGCGCCGCCGCGCCGACCTCGCCATGGCCTACGAATTGGTAGGCGAACCATGATCGACCAGCTCGAGTTCGCCACCCCCGCTGCCCTTCTGCTCGCGCTCCTCGCGCTCCCCCTCGCCCTCGCCGCCCAGCGCCGCCCCCCCGCCCTGCCGCTCCCCACCGCAGCCGCCCTCGCCGCCGCCCGCCCCACCATCCGCCTCCGCCTCGCGCGGCTCCTCCCCCTCTTCCGCATCGTCGCCGTCGTCCTCCTCGCCGTCGCCATCGCCGGCCCGCGCCGCGGCGATGCCCGGACCCTCCTCCCCGGCGAAGGCGTCGATATCGTCCTCGCCCTCGACCTCTCCAGCTCCATGCTGCAACGCTTCGGCGATTCCACCCGCCTCGCCGTCACCAAAGACGTCGTCCGCCAATTCATCCAGTCCCGCCAGAACGACCGCGTCGGCCTCGTCGTCTTCCAGCAAGACGCCCTCCCCCTTTCACCCCCGACCACCGACTACACCGCCCTCGACCGGATGGTCGCCGACCTCGAATCCGGCCTCCTCCCCGACGGCACCGGCATCGGCGTCGGACTCGCCGCCGCCCTCACCATGCTCCAGGAATCCACCGCCGCCTCGCGCGTCGTCATCCTCCTCACCGACGGCGAACACAACGCCCCCTCCATCCGCCCAGAAGCCGCCGCCGACCTCGCCGCCGCGCTCAACATCCGCGTGTACACCATCGGCGTCGTCAGCGAGCCCACCCTCCCCGGCACCCGCGAAATCGACGAACGCCTCCTCCAGGCCATCGCCCAAGAAACCGACGGCCGATACTTCGTCGCCAGCGACCCGTCCCAGCTCTCCGCCGTCTACGAAGAAATCGGAGCCCTCGAACGCTCCCGCATCGCCCGCGAAACGTTCGACGCCTACAAAGAGTACGCACCCTGGTTCGCTGCCACCGCAGCCGGCCTCCTCGCCCTCCAACTCCTCCTCGCCGGAACCATCCTCCGGAGGCTCCCCGCATGAGCGACATCTCGTTCGCCCATCCCTGGCTCCTCCCCTTCCTCGTCCTCCCCGCCGCCGCCTTCCTCGCCTGGACGATCGGCCGAGTCCGGGGCCGCCACGCCGCCCGGCGCCTCAGTCGCCGCATCCCACCGGGGCCCTCCGTCGCCGCCGCCTTCTGCTACACCCTCGCCGCTGCCCTCGCCATCGTCGCTGCCGCCCAGCCTCGCTGGGGCACCCGCGTCTCACAGGTTCCCCGCACCGGCGCCGACCTCGTCATCGTCATGGACATCTCCCGCAGCATGGATGTCCCCGATGTCCCACCCTCCCGACTCGCCGCAGCCAAAAACGCCGCCATCTCCTCGCTCCAGCGCCTCGCCGGCGACCGCGTGGGACTCGTCATCTTCGCCGGCAGCGCACGCATCCGCTTCCCCCTCACCACCGACACCGCAGCTGCCGCCCGCGTCATCGCCGGCCTCGAAACCGGGGTCGTCCTCGTCGAAGGCGGCACCGACGTCGCCCGCGGCCTCCAACTCGCCCTCGACCTCCTCACCGACGACACAGCTGCCGGCCGCCTCGTCCTCCTCCTCACCGATGGCGAAAACCTCGGCGGCGACGTCGCCAGCGTCGCCGAACGCTACCGGCAGTCCAGCGTCGAACTCCTCGTCGCCGGCGTCGGCACCCCCGAAGGTGGCACCGTCCCCGCCATCGACCCCATCACCGGCCGCGTCTCCCCACGGCTCGGTGCCGACGGTCGCCCCATCCTCTCTCGCCTCGACGAACCCTACCTCCGCGCACTCGCCGCCGCATCCGGCGGCCGCTACCTCGGCACCGACCTCGCCCTCGTCCCGGGCGTCGTCGAAGGCCGCGTCCGCGCCCTCGAGCGCGCCCGCCTCGACGAACGGACCACCACCCTTCCCATCGAACGATACCCCCTCTTCGCCACCGCCGCCCTCGCCGCCCTCGTCGCCGGCGCCGCCTGGGAACGCCTCCGCCCGCGGGGCCACCCAGCCCTCGTGGCCGCTGCCCTCGCCCTCCTCCTCGTCGGCTGCGCATCCCCTGCCTACCAAGCGAACGAACGCGGCCGCCAAGCCCTCGCCCGCGGCGACACCGCCGCCGCCATCGACGCATTCCTCCAGGCCCAGGTCCAACGGCCACAAGACCCAATCATCACCCTCAACCTCGCCGCGGCCTACCACGCCGCCGGCCGCTACGAAGAAGCCATCCGCGCAGCCCGCCGCGCCCTCGAATCCAACGACCCCGCCATCCGGGCGCGCGCCTTCGCCAGCATCGGCCACCACCAGTTCGAAGCTGGGCGCCTCCCCGAAGCCCTCTCCGCCTTCCGCGACGCACTCATCATCGACCCCACCGACGATGCCTCCCGCCACGACTTCGAAGTCATCCTCAGGCTCCTCGAACCCACCGAAACACCAGCACCCTCGCCAACCCCATCCCCGACCCCCAGCCCGGGCACCGGCAGCCCCCAACCAGCCCCCGGCCAGACCCCCTCGCCCGGCGCCACACCCGGCCCCGGCCAAGGCACCCCCCAGCCCGGCCAGAGCGGCCAGACCCCCGCACCGAGCCCCGCGCCCGGCACCG
>NZ_DAOUBJ010000117.1:0-15538 GCF_034432735.1 Tepidiforma sp.
CGCACTCTCTCCGAAACCGACCTCCGCGCCCTCGGATTCCGCGCCCCGCAGCCGCCCGCAGGCTACACCATCGCCCCTAATAGAATGACCAGCATCGATATCCCCGCCGGCTGCCCAAGGCCCGAAGGCTTCTTCGCGAGCTACTCACTCTACTGGACCCTCGAAAACGGCACCGACAGCATCTGGGTCCACATCAACTCCACCCCGGGCGCCACCGCCGGCCAAGGCTTCTCCGGCCAGTTCAGCGGTGGCATGCTCAGTTGGACCACCGACGATGGCACCACCTACAGCATCTCCGGCTCCTCCAAAAACATCGTCCCCACCGCCCCCCTCGCCGACTACGTCGCAATCGCCAAGAGCCTCGACCCTGAATTCGACATCACCAAGATCATCGAAGTGAAAAGCGATGGTGGGCCCGGGGGCGCCGTGCCACCCCGTCCCGTCCCCCCAGAGCCGGCCAACTGACCCAGCCGCAACCCCACCGCGGGGCCGCCCATCCGGGCGGCCCCGCTCACGTTTCTCGCGGAGCCACCCGCACCAACACCTCGCCCGCCGCGACCGCCGCCCCGGCGGAAACGCGAACATCCACCACAACGCCCGCGGCATCCGCCCGCACCGGGTGCTCCATCTTCATCGCGTGGATCACCGCCAAGAGGTCTCCCGCAGCACCGCCTGCCCTTGCGAAACCGCAACCACCGCCACCGTCCCCGCCAGCGGAGCGACCGCCGCCTGCCCCACTTCGCCCCCCTCCTCGTCCCGCGCCCGCACCGGCGCCGGCGGCCACGCCGGCCGAAACGTCCAGCGGCCTCCATCCCCGTCCTCCACCACCACCCGCCCGTCCTCCACCCGGGCGCCGAAACCGGGCCCCTCGGCCTCCAGCTCCAGCGCGTCGGCCGTCCCCCACCCGTCGGTCAACCATAGCCGCGGCGTCCCCGCCCCGATCCACCCGGGGCCCGCGAACGCGCCCGCACCCTGGCTCAGCCCGCCCGCCACCTTCGCAGCCGCTGCCCACGCACCCGCCGGCGCGCCGGCATGCTCCAGCAGCACCGGCAGCCGCGGTTCCAGCCACCCCACGTGGATCGCCCCCCGCGCGAACTCCGGATCGTCTGCCAGCGCCTGTACCAGAGGCGCCGTCGTGCGAGGCACCTCTACCACCCCGGGCGGAATGCCCCGCGCCGCCCGGAGCGCTTCCTCCCGCGTCGCCCCGACCACGATCACCTTCGCCAGCAACGAGTCGTAGAAGCCCGGCACCCCGTCACCATCCGCATATCCCATATCCACCCGCCAGCCGGCCGAGAATGCCCCCGCCCACCAGCGCACCTCGCCACCCGTCGGTCGGAACCCCTCCAGCGGGTCCTCCGCATTGATACGGAACTCGATCGCGTGGCCCGCCAGCCGAACTTCCTCCTGCGCGAACGGCAGTCGCTCTCCCGCCGCCACGCGAAGCTGCAGCTCCACCAAATCCAGTCCCGTCACCGCCTCGGTCACCGGGTGCTCCACCTGCAGCCGCGGATTCACCTCCAGGAAATACCAGGCGCGTTCACCCCCCTCCCCTTCACCCACCAGGAACTCCACCGTCCCAGCGTTGACGTAACCCGCAGCCCGCGCCAGGCGTATCGCCGCCCCCGTCAACTCGGCACGCAGCGCATCGTCGATAGCCGCACTCGGCGCCTCCTCCACCAGCTTCTGGCGCCGCCGTTGCACCGAACACTCCCGCTCGCCCAGATGCACCACCGCCCCGTGCCCGTCGGCCAACACCTGTACCTCGATGTGCCGCGGCCGCTCCACCAGCCGTTCGAGCAGCAGGCTCCCATCCCCGAAGGCTGCCGCCGCCTCGCGCCGCGCCTCCGCTACCACAGCCCGAAGCTCCTCCACCCCCCGGGCCACGCGCATACCCCGGCCGCCGCCCCCGGCCCGCGCCTTCACCAACACCGGGAAGCCGATACCCTCCGCCGCCGCCACCAGCGCCTCGTCATCGTCCCGCCCGTCGTATCCAGGCACCACCGGGATACCCAAGCCCAGCGCGAACTGCCTCGCCCGTGCCTTGTCGCCGAGCAACTCCATCGCCTCCGGCGGGGGGCCGATGAACACCACCCCGGCCTCGGCGCACGCCCGCGCGAACGCCGCCGACTCCGCCAAGAACCCGTAGCCAGGATGGATGGCCGCACAGCCGTGCGCCCGCGCCGCCGCGATCAGCTGCTCCCCGTCCAGATAGCTCTCCGCCGCCGGCGAGCCCCGCAGCACCGCCACCGCGTCGGCCTCCCGAGCCGCCAGCGAACACCGATCCGCCGGCGAAGCTGCCAACACCCCGCGCACCCCGAGCCGCCTCAGCGTCCGCAGCACCCGCACCGCGATTTCGCCCCGGTTCGCCACCAGCACCGCCTCGAACACGTCGAGCATTCAACCACAGCCGCCCCGCATCAGGCGAGCCGCCCGTCCACCAACCGCACCACCTCGCCCCCACGCGCCCCACACCACCGGCACGAGCCGTCCATCTCCGGGTCCGGGTGGCGCACCTCCACCTCCACCACCCCATTCGCATCCCCCAGCTCCTCCGCTACCCAGCCCGGCAGCTCCCACGCAACGAATTCCCGCGGCGGCCGACACACGAACACCAGCCGCCGCACCGACGCCTCACTCACGGCCGCAGCGCGATCTTCAAGACACCGCCCTCGCGCCTCCGGAACATCTCGTAGCCCGCCGGCGTCTCGCTCAGCTTCAGCGAATGCGTCAGCAGAGGTCGCAGATCCACCTTCCCGCCCCCCACCAGCGCCATCAACCGCTCCATCCGCGCCGTCCCCACCGGACAGAGCGTCGTCACGATCTTCCGATGCATGAACGAGCCCCCCAACGGCAGCCGCAGCTCCGAATACCCGCCGTACACCCCCACCGAGCTCACCGTCCCCCCATTTCGCACCACCGCGCACGCATTCTGGAACGTCACCTCGTGCCCCAGCGCCTCCACCGCCACATCCACCCCACGATTCCCCGTCAAGCGCATGATCTCCGCCACCGCGTTCGACGGCTCCACCACCACATCCGCACCCAGCCGCTTCGCCATCGCCGCCCGCTCCGGGATCCCCTCCACCGCGATAATCAGCCCCGCACCGTACGTCCGTGCACCCGCCGTCGCGCAGAGCCCAACGGGCCCTTGTGCGAAAATCGCCACCGAATCCCCCGCCCGCAGTTCGGCCCGCTCGATCGCCGCGAATCCGGTCGACATGATGTCGGTCACGAACAGCACCTGCTCGTCCTCCAGCCCATCCGGCACCTTCGCCATCGACGTCTGCGCCCCGTTCACCACGAAGAACTCCCCCTGCGCCCCGAAGAGCAGGTTCGCCGGCGCGTTGAACGTCTCGCACACCTGGTGATCGCCCTCCATGCACCGCCGGCACGTGCCGCAGCAGAGCAAACAGCTCACCACCACTCGGTCACCCGGCCGAAATGCCGTCACCCCGGCCCCCACCGCCTCCACCGTCCCCACCGCCTCGTGCCCCATCGGCATCCCCGCCGGCACCGGCAGGTGGTCCACCACATGCACGTCGCTCCCGCAAATCGTCGAGAGCCGCGTGCGAATCAGCGCCTGGCCTGGCCCCGGCTCATCCGGGTAGGGAATCTCCGCCATCGCCACCTGCCCCTCGCCCGCCTTCACGCACGTCTTCGAAACCGGCATCGCCGTCCTCCTTCATCGAAAGGCCCCGCCCGGCGGCAGGCCCGGCCCCCGATCCTACCAGCGCCTGCCGCCGCCCGTCCCCCGAACCCCCATCCTCGCGCCGGCCCGCACGCCCGCCATCCCGAGCTACCCGGTCATCGAATCCGCTCCGCTACCGCGCTCCCCATCGTCCGCGTATCCACCACCCTCGTCCCTGGCCCCGCGATGTCCGGCGTCCGGAGCCCCTCCCGGATGACCGCATCCACCGCCTCCTCCACCGCCTTCGCCTCCGCCTCCAACCCCAGCGAGAGCCGCAGCATCATCGCCGCGCTCGAGATCATCGCGAGCGGATTCGCCTTCCCCTGCCCCGCAATGTCCGGCGCACTCCCATGGATCGGCTCGTAGAGCCCGATGCCCGTCCCATCCTTCCGCCGCCTTCCCAAGCTCGCCGAGGGCATCATCCCCATCGACCCCGCCAACATCGCCGCCTCGTCCGTCAAGATGTCCCCGAACATATTCTCCGTCACGATCACATCGAAGCTCGCCGGACGCCGCACCAAGTACATCGCACACGCATCCACCAAAATGTGTTCCAGCTCCACGTCCGGGTACTGCCGCCCCACCTCCGTCGCTACCTCCCGCCAAAGCTGCCCCGTCCGCAACACATTCGCCTTGTCCACGCTCGTCACCTTCTTCCGGCGCTGGCGCGCCAGCTGGAACGCCACGTGACACACCCGAGCCACCTCGCGCTCGCTGTAGCGCAGCGTGTCCACCGCCTGGCGCCCCCCCGCATTCTCCCACCGCCGCTTCGGCCTCCCGAAGTACAGCCCGCCCGTCAGCTCCCGAATCACCACCAAGTCCACCCCCTCCAGCACCTCCGGCTTCAGCGCGCTCCCCTCGATCATCTCCGGTGCGACCCTCACCGGCCGAAGGTTCGCGAACAGCCCCAGCTGCTTCCGCATCCCCAGAATCGCATCCTCAGGGCGGACTGCCGCCCGCGGATCGTCCCACTTCGGCCCGCCCACCGCCCCGAACAGCACCGCGTGCGAAGCCCTCGCCTTCGCCACCGTCTCCGGGCGTAGCGCAACCCCATACCGATCGATCGCCGCCCCGCCGATCGTCTCCTCTTCGAAAACGAACTCGTGCCCGAAGCGCCGCTCCACGCGGCCCAGCACCTTCAGCGCCTCTTCCATCACCTCCGGGCCGATCCCATCGCCCGGCGTCACCAGAATACGAAAGCTTGCCATGGCCCCGTATTCTCCCGGGGGCCCGCCTCTCGGTCGAACGCCCCCGTCACTCCTCGCCCTTACGCGCCCTTCCCACCTGCAGGCCGCATCGTTCCCGCACCGCTCGGCTCCGCCGCCGGCACCTGGTCGTCGGCCCCGAGCGGCGGAATCGAAATGTTCGCCACCACCGCCGGCCCGCCCACCGGACTCGCCCGATGCACGCTCCCGGGCCACACCGCCAGCACCTCGTACGGCTGCAACACCGACTCCACCCCGTCCACCTCCACCGCCACCCTCCCCTCGATCGCAACATAGAGCTGCATCGAGCGCCGATGCACGTGCGACCCCACCGCATCCCCCTCGTCGCTCATCCGGAGCACCCGCACGCTCGCCGCCGGGCACTCGTAATCGGTCAGCAGATGGTACAGCCCAACCGGAATGGGACGGCTTTCGGTCATCCTGACCCTCCTTCAGATCCTCGCACCAAGTCTGCCCCTTTTTCCCCCGCTCGTCTCGGTCCGAGGTCCCCGTTCAACCACCCCGAGCGACGGCAGCTTCGCCCGCGCACCACGCCGCCTCGCCCCGCAGCGCCCGCGCGAGGCGGGCGAGGTACACCGCGCGCGGAATCTCCCTGCCCCCCATCCGTGCCGTGTGCTCGTTCAACACCTGAATATCGATAAGCTCCACCCCGATCGCCCGACAGTGCTGCACCATCGCCACCATCGCCACCTTCGACGCATCCGGCACCCGCGAAAACATCGACTCCGCACCGAACATCGCGCCCACGCCAACCCCGTACAACCCGCCCACCAGCTCTTCCCCTTCCCAAACCTCGAAACTGTGTGCCCACCCCAGCCGGGCCAGCTCCACATACCCCGCGACCAGATTCGCCGTGATCCACGTCCCCTCGCTCCGCTCCGCGCAAGCACGAATCACCGCCTCGAACGCCGCGTCCACCGTCACCCCGAACCGCCCACTCCGCACCGTCCGCCCCAGCCGCCGCGTGATCGTGAACGCCCCCAGCGGCAGCACCCCCCGCGGATTCGGCGAGCACCACCACCGCTCATCCTCCTCGCTCCGCGGCCACGGAAAATACCCCGCCCGGTAGGCATCGATCACCGTCGCCGGCGAAAAATCCCCACCCGTCAAATAGACACTCTCCCCGCCCCGCGCCAGCCGCTCCGGGTTCGGCATCCGATACCGCGAAGGCCCTACCGGCTGCGGCGGCCGCGCGGTCCGCACATCGAGCACCACCGGGCAGGGCCGCCCGCGCGAATCCCGCACCGCATCCCCCCACACCTCCCCCGCCTCCTCACTCACCCCGACACCTCCCGCCGCCCTCCCATCACCAACGTCGCCATCCCCAACGCCACCAAACGGCCGCCATCGTCCCGCACCTCCACCTGGACGAACACCGCCGTGCGTCCCATCTTCGCCACCCGCGCCTCCGCCACCAGCTCCGCCCCACGAGCCGGCGCCAGGTACGACACATGCAGATCGCTCGTCGCGTGGGGCCGCTCCCGGATCTCCGCGTCCGTCCGGAGCGTCCTCACCGCGCTCCCCGCCGCAGAGTCGATCAGCGTCGAAATCACACCCCCATGGACCACGTCGTTCGAATTGAAGTGGTGCTCCGCCAGCCGAACCCGATTCACCACCCTCCCCGGCTCCGCGCTCACCGTCTCGATGCCAACCCGCTCCCAGAAGCGCCCCCGGGTCGATTCACGAATGCGCGCAACGAGCTCGTCCGGCCCCATAGTGCCAATCTACCCCGCCAGCCCGCCCTCCTCCACGTCCCCCGCCAAGCACCCAGGATTCCGCATCGCCACCCGGCCAGAACCGCAGACGCCCCGCCTCAGCCCGCCAGCAGCGCCTCCGTCTTCGGCAGCCACTCCGGACGGCGCTGCTCGTAGGCCGCAATCCGGTCCTCCAGCTGAAGCGTCAACCCAACGTCGTCGAGCCCGTTCAGCAAACAGTACTTCACGAACGGATCGACCTCGAAGCGCCGGCTCCACGTCCCGTCCGCCGTCGCCACCATCTGCGACTCCAAGTCCACCACCAGCTCCGCCTCGGGCAGCTCCTCGGCCCGCGCGATCAGCCAGTCGCAATCCTCCTGCGGAAGCACCACCGTCAGCAGCCCCACCTTCGACGAATTGTTCCGAAAAATATCCGCGAACGATGGCGCGATGATCACCCGCAGCCCCATATCGTCGAGCGCCCACACCGCGTGCTCCCGCGACGAACCACACCCGAAGTTCGGCCCCGTCACCATGATCGGCGCACCCTGGTACACCGGCCGGTTCAGGACGAAGTCCGGATCCTTCCGCCACTCATCGAACGCGAACGGCCCAAAGCCCGTCCGCTCGATGCGCTTCAAGAACTCCTTCGAAATGATCTGGTCGGTATCGACGTCCGCCCGATTCAGCGGAACGACACGGCCGCGCACGGTTTCGAACTTCTTCATCGCTACTTCCACTCCCGAATATCGACAAAGTGCCCAGCGATCGCCGCCGCCGCCGCCATCTGCGGGCTCACCAAATGCGTCCGCCCCCCACGGCCCTGACGCCCCTCGAAATTCCGGTTCGACGTGCTCGCACACCGCTCCCCCGGCAGCAAAATATCCGGATTCATCCCCAGGCACATCGAACAGCCCGCCTCCCGCCACTCGAACCCCGCCTCCTTGAACACGCGGTCCAACCCCTCCTCCTCCGCCTGGTGCTTCACCAACCCCGAACCCGGCACCACCATCGCCCGCACGTGCGGCGCCACCTTCCTCCCCCGCACAATCTCGGCCGCCGCGCGCAAGTCCTCGATCCGGCTATTCGTGCACGAACCGATGAACACCCGGTCCAGCCGAATCTCCTGGATCGGCGTCCCCGGCTCCAGCCCCATGTAGTGCAACGCCCGCTCCGCCAGCTCGCGCGCCTGCGGCGTCGCAGCCTCCGAGGGATCCGGCACCCGCCCCGTCACCGGCACACTCTGCGCAGGCGTCGTCCCCCACGTCACCGTCGGCTCGATCTCCGAACCATCGATCGTCACGTACGCATCGAACACCGCCCCCTCGTCCGAAGGCAGCGACCGCCAGTAGTCCAGCGCTTTCTCCCAGTCCGCACCCTTCGGAGCGAAGCGCCGACCCTCCAAATAGGCGAACGTCGTCTCGTCCGGCGCGATCAGCCCCGCGCGCGCCCCACCCTCGATCGACATGTTGCACACCGTCATCCGCCCCTCCATCGAAAGCCGCCGGATCACCTCCCCCCGGTACTCGATCACATGGCCCACACCCCCCGAAACCCCGATCCTCCCGATGATCCCGAGGATCACGTCCTTCGCCGTCACCCCCGGGTGGAGCTCCCCCGTCACCTCCACCGACATCGTCTTCGGCTTCGCCTGCGGAAGCGTCTGCGTCGCCAGCACATGCTCCACTTCGCTCGTCCCGATCCCGAACGCCAGCGCCCCGAACGCACCGTGCGTCGACGTGTGACTGTCGCCGCAGACGATCGTCATCCCCGGCTGCGTCAGCCCCTGCTCCGGCCCGATCACGTGCACGATCCCCTGCCGGACATCGCCAACCCCGAACAGCGGAATACCGAACTCCTCACAGTTGCGCCGCAGC
This sequence comes from Tepidiforma sp., assembly GCF_034432735.1. Lineage (GTDB taxonomy): Bacteria > Chloroflexota > Dehalococcoidia > Tepidiformales > Tepidiformaceae > Tepidiforma. The sequence goes on from NZ_DAOUBJ010000117.1 coordinate 8,489, forward strand.
GCCTCCACCTGCTGCACCGAGAGCGGATCCGTCCACGGCTTATCCCGATCGATCGTCGGAACGTTGTGGTCCACCGTCGCCAGCGTCAGCTCCGGATGCCGAACCTTCCGCCCCGCCAGCCGCAGCCCCTCGAACGCCTGCGGCGAAGTCACCTCGTGCACAAGATGCAGATCGATGAACAGCAAGTCCGGTTTCCCCGGCTCGCTCGCCACAACATGGTCATCCCAGATCTTCTGGATAATCGTCTTCGGTGTACTCACAGGGCTCCTGCCGCGATCGGTCTCATAGCTCGCGCGATGTACCCCAAGTGTACCAGGAGCGCCCCATCCGCCGACCCCCTCCGCCCCACCCGGCCCCTCGCGCCGCCGCCCCGCGCCGCTCAGCGCCGCCGCCCTCCCTTTCCACTCCTCACCCCCTCCCGGTCCTCGTCCGCCGCGCTCAGCGCCTGCCTCACCGTACTCACCAACATCCGCGGCCCCGTGAACGCCCGCGCAAGGTACCGATTACCCGCCGACTTCGCCGCCTCCACCACCCGCTCGGATGCCGCGTGCCCGATGTACGCCACATTGACCACCACCAAGTCCACCGAGCCCTGAGCCCGGCCCACCGCGCGTCCTCCCTGCTTCGCCGAATCCGCATCGAGCCACTCCGGCTGGAGGCCCAGCTCCCCCAGCTGCGGCATCGCCTTCGTCATCAGCGAAGGGTGCCCGCCCACCACCAGCACCGTCCTCCCCGCTAGGTCGCGAGCCTCCCCCGCATCGGGCGGCCGCCACCCAACGAGACGTTTCAGCTTCTCACCCCCCGCCTCCTCCAGCTCCGGGAACGCCGCCATGAGCGCCCGCAAGTCATCCAACCGCGGCGACTGCGGCCGGAACGCGTTCGGCAAGCGGTCGAGCCACTTCCCGAACTCCTCCCCCGATTCCAGCGCCCACTCCAGCGCCGCCAACATCGCCCGCTCCTTCAGCGCCGGAAACGCATCCTGGCATTCCTCGCAGAGGTTCGGAATCTCAGCGTCACGCCCCTGCCGCAGCAGCTCGCGCACCAGCCGAACGAACGCCCGGTCCGCATCCTGGTCGTGCGTCTTCTTCCGCGCAGCATCCAGCGCCCAGCGGAAGAGCCGCAGCCGCTGCTCCCCATCCAGCGCCTCCGCCCCCAGAATGCTCCCATCCTCCACCCCATCCGCGATCCGGTTCAGCGTATTGTCGCCACGCTGCGTCGTCACCGCGAACTCCGCCGCCTCCATCAGCGTCTCCACCTCGCGCAGCCCACGCGCCTCCAGCGCCGCCGGCAGCACCTCGTCCACGATGCGGTTCGTGATCACCCCCGAATCGATCGAGAGCGCCTCGCTCAGGTGTGGCCAGCTATCGTCCAACGGCACCTGCTTCAAAAACTCGAAGTACCCCTTGAATTCCCGCTCCAGCCCCTTGCCATTGCCCGATGCCGCCAGCCGAAACGCCGCCAAAAACTCCGCGTAGCCACGCAGCGGGTTGGCCGCCTCCACGAAGCGAAGCAGCTGCTTCCGCTGATCCAGCGTCGCCCACTCCCGCGGCCCGCCCGCAACGATCGCCAGCGCCGCCAGCGCCACGAACGGCCCAATGCCGAGCTCGTCGGCACCCTTCGACAGCACCTCCAGCGCCACCTCCGCCACCCACGAAAAATCACCGGCCAGGCTCACGTCCCGCGGCCACCGCATCTGCCACCCAGACACGTCGTCCGCCTGCGTCAACACATTCGCCAACAGCATCATCCCGAGCGCCCGGATCCGCGCGGGCACGTTCCGGTCCTGGATGAACTCACCGAGTCGCTGTTCATCGACCCTCGCCCCGCGGCGAGCGGTCGCCAAGAACTGCACCAACCGCGCCAGCGCGTGCAGCTCCGGGGCCCGTCTCGCCAGCTCCGGATCCGCCGCAAGGTCGTCCGCCGCCGTGCGAAGCTCCTCTAGCGCCTCCGTCGAGATCGGCGTTCCCTCGTGCGACAGTTGGCGTGCCAGGAGCTTGGTCGCCGTCGACAGATCCTCCGCCTCCCCACCCATCGGACCGAACAAATAGCGCTCCGCCGCTCGCTGATAGCCCCGCTTCGCCTCGGCCTCCAAATCCTCCTCCAGCACCACGCCCAGCGCGAACCCCCGCCGGAACGACCGCACCGCATCCAGCCACCCCTCGTTCGCCAAGTACCAGAACCCGAGCAAAAAGCGGATCGCCGCCGCGTCTCCGCCCTCCACCGAGCTCAGCTTCCCCTCCAGCATCTGCCGGACAGCCACATCCGGCGTCGCCCGGATGCGCTCCATCTCCTCCCGCCAGTCCATCCCCGTCTCGGTGGCGCCCACACCATCCCCGCCCTCCGCCGCTGGCGGCAATCCCGCACGAAGTCCCTCCACCCCTCCATCCGCAGGTCGTCCGTTCTCCAACACCGCTACCAGCCGCTCCAGCGCCACCGTGAGTCGCTCCAGCCGCTCGAAAAGCCCCGCCAGCCCCACCTCTTCCGCGTGCACACCCCCACCCGCTCCGTCCGCCCGCCCCATGCCACGCCGCTCCCCCTCCGCCCGCTCACGCTCCCCGCCCCCGAGGCCATCCGCCACCACCCGCTCTGGCGCAGCATCCACATCCTGCGCCCGAGCCAACTCCGCCCGTATCCGCTCCTCCGCCTCCGCGAGCCATCGTCGCACCCGCTCCTCCTCCACCACACGCAGCCGCTCGCCAAACCCCCTCTCCAGAATACGGACCGTCTCCGGCACCCGCGGCAGCCGCCACCGCTTCTCCTGCGCCACCCAGCGATAGCCAGGCACCAGCTTCACCAGCTCCCGATCCGCGAAGCCCGACCGCACCGCGAACTCGTCGCCGAGGTCCGTCAACTCCGCCTCGCCGACTGGCTCCGGCCGCTCCATCTCCAACGCGGCCCGCACCTCAGCGGCCAGCGAGGCCGGCGGCCGCCAACCCTCCTCCCCGAACAGATCGCGCAACAGCAAATAGGTCGCCATCTGCCGGGGCAGCGAAAACTGCCCCCGCGCGTGCACCCAACGCGCCCCCGGAAAGTACCGCAAGTGCACCCGGTCGCTCGCCGTCGACGCCCGCGCCAGGAGCCGATTCTCTTCGACTTCCACGTCGATCATCGCCGCGCAACTGTACCACGCGCACAGGCCGGGCCGGACACCCATCGCCCGCCTCCGTTGCCAGAACGGTGCCACCGAGTGGCACCACAGTGAACTTCTAACGCCCCTCTAATAGCCCCACCTTGACACCCTGCCGTATCTTCACGATGCGTTCACTGAAGTGGTCGAGCGGTGAACAGCACGGATCGAACGGGTGGCCGCACGGGCCCCCGGGCTCAGCGGGGAGAGAGCCCGGCCGCGCACCAACCCGCCGGAGTCGTCCGATGAAAACCCTCCCCATCGCGGGCCTCCTCGCCGGCCTCCTCGCCGCCCTCACCTTCCTGCCCGCCCTCGCCCAGCAACAGCCCTACACCGTCACCGTTACCGCCCCACCCACCGCTCAGCCCGGCAGCCCCGCCGCCATCACCATCCGCATCGAAGGCCAGGTCGCCATCCTCCCCAGCTTCACCTACGACGTCGAAGGCGCCACCCTCCTCGGCGTCCTCGCCCCCACCCCAGTCGCCGCCAACGTCGCCGAAGGCACCGTCTTCGTCCGCCGCGATACGCCCGGAAGCGGCGCCCTCATCGTTTCCTTCGCCGGCCAGGTCCTCGCCCGAGCGACCGTCCAGTTCGGCACAGCCACCGGCACCATTCGCGTCGAGACCCTCCTCGCAGCCGGCCCCGAAGCCGCCGCCCGCACCTGGCGCTACCAGGCCCTCGACCCCGCCGGCACCGTCGTCGCCGAACTCCAAATCAGCACCAGCGGCGACGCACCACTCGGGGCCGCCTCCGCCACACTCCCCGCCGGCGTCTACGCAATCCGCCAAATCCTCGGAAGCGATACCGCCCTCGCCTGCGCCACCGGCATCTTCTACGCCGTCAGCCAACCCGTCGGTGCCGTCTCTACCGTCAGCATCGCCCCCGGCGGCCAGGCCACCGTCCGCTACACCATCGCCCCCTGCCCCGACCTCCCCCGCGACCCCGAAATCCTCATCCCCGTCGATACCATCGCCCCCGGTCCCGAGGGCGGCATCGTCGGCGAACCCGCCATCGCGCCCAGCGAGCCACCCTTCAACCAAGTCGCTGGTGCGCGCCAGCCCGGCCCCGGCCTGCTTCCCCCGGCCGCCGGCAACTCCGCCCCCCAACCCGTCACCCAGCCCCTCCCCGCACTCCTCGCAGCAGCCTCCCTGCTCCTCCTCTCCGGCAGCGGCATGCTCCTCCTCTCCCGCCGCCGGTCCCGCCCCCTCCCTTGAGCCTTCGGTCAGGAGGCACCCCGGGTGCGCCAGTTGGCCGGCGCACCCGGGGTAATCTTTAACCGCCCGCCAGCGTTGAGAATTTACGAACGAAGGCTTGACGCAAGCGCCTGCCTTCGGCAATAACAGCAGAAGCTTCCTGGCAGCCATCGGTGGGTCGAGACGCCGATGGCATCGCCACCCAACCCAACGGCGCCGGCGGGGTGCGCCCACGAGTCCCAGGGGGACTTCATGGTGCGTTCCTCCCGGCGGTTTCTCGTTTTCGCCGCCATCGTCCTCCTCGCTGCCGGCGCCTCCGTCGGCCAGCTCCCCTTGTCCGAAACCCCGGTGCGGGCCGCCTACGACCCAGCCGGGCCCGCGTGGGACCCAATCTCCACCTTCGATACCTCCGGCTCGCCAGCCCCCGTCCTCCAGCCGCCCAAGCTGCTCGCTGGCACCAACTCCCATGCCCTCCCCGCCGACGCCACCACCCGTAACGGCTACTGCCTCGACGTCAACGTCCCCGGCGTAACCGCCGCCACCATCGGCACCCTCGGCTTCGTCCTCACCGCCAGCAACCCCATCGACCCCTCCTCACCCCCCACCACCAACGTCCCCGTTCCCACCTCCGGTACCTACGCGTACGGCAGCGTCGGGCCGGCCGCTGGCGCCTCCTACTTCGACCGCAACACCCCCGCCGACACCTCCGACGACGTCTACTGCGTCGTCGCCTACGCCCCGCCCGGCTACCGCACCCTCTCCATCGCCTGGTACTGGCAGGGCAACGCCTCCGTCCCCAACCCCATCGTCCTCCCCGACATCGCCATCGTCACCGTCACCCTCGACAAAATCGGCGACGGTATCGTCGGTGGGCCCGCCGAAGTCTGCACCAGCGGTTGGGACAGCACCTTCCTCACCGGAGCCACCTCCAACCCCATCTCCGGCGTCGACAGCCCCGTCATCCCCAACGGCCTCGCCGACCCTCCAGACCCCGTCAATGCCGTCGCCACCACCGATTTCGCCATCGTCAGCTACACCGGCGCCCTGCCCAACATCGCCTATGTCCGCCAAGTCGGTCCCGAATGGTGCGCCGGCATCGACGCCCCCAACAACTCCTCCAACATCCAAGTCGCCTTCAACTTCCACACCGTCTACAACCGCACCGACATCGGCAACCCCACCGTCACCATCGACAAAGACGGCGACGATCAGCCCGCCACCCTCCAACTCCCCACCAATCGCCTCGTCAACATCCGGCGCATCGTCGAGCTCCGCCACGTCACCATCGACGGCCGCACCCCGCCCCGGCCCCTCTCCTCCCCCATGGTGATCGGCGCCACCCATTACATCTGCCTCATCGGCACCACCTTCGCCGATACCCTCCTCGCCACCAACATCGCCTTCACCCCCATCGGCGGGCCCGATGTACCCGGCGTCACCGGGATCACCGTCTTCCACAAAACCGCGTCCAACGAGCCACGCATCGAATCCCAAGTCCCCGATGGCACTCTCTGCTTCTCCTACACCTCCAACGCCCCCGGCCAGCACTCCATCGCCGCCTACTTCAACGACTCCAACAACGGCGGAGCACTGACCGCCGTCTTCTTCGACACCGACGGCGACGGCAACGGCATCGTCACCCCCGGCCCCGCCAGCCCACTCGTCACCCGCTGGGTCCGCATCGACCGCACCGAAATCACCACTGGCGGCTCCCCCAGCGCCGGCATCGTCACCTTCCGAACTATCCAAATCCCCCTCCGCTTCAACGTCGCCGATGGCACGTTCCTCGCCAGCGCCAACCTCACCGAATGGGTCATCGGCTCCTTCAACTCCGGCTCCCCCGACTCCACCAACCTCCTCGTCAACGGCGCCCGCCTCCAAATGCACATCGTCGGCTGCGGCTACTTCGTCACCCCCGACAACTCCAAGCCCCTCACCGTCACCGGCATCTCCGTCGGCGGCCGCTTCGAGCTCAACGACGGCTCGCAAGACCCCTACGCCCCAGCCTTCGGCGATAGCGACGCCAGCCCCGACGACATCCGCATCTCCACCACCAACGCCAACAACTGTGGGCCATCCGCCACCACCCGCATCGAAGTCGACGTCTACTATCCCGGGCAGACAACCCCCGCCCACACCACCGAAACCGTCACCATCCGCTACGTCTTCTTCCCCGGCCAGAAAGACATCCGCGTCGCCTGGGCCGGCCAGATCGTCACCATCACCTACGCCTTCGCCTCCGCCACCTCCTGCTCCGGCCAGATTGTCCGCTTCACCCGGCCCTCCAGCGCGCCCGGCGCCTTCCTCCCCGCACCCGGCGTCACCATCCAAGGCCCCGGCTCCGCCTCCGCCGACTTCGGTCAGAACTGCTCCGTCACCATCCGTTACGAAAGCGAAGCCCCCGGCGAAGTCGACATCGAAGCCTTCATCGAAGGCCGCCCCTGGACCAAAATCGCCTACGTCATCTACTACCTCGTCTTCGAAGACATCACCGTCGACGCCACCCCCGACCAGTTCGTCTCCACCCTCGGTGGCGTCACCGCCAACCTCCGCGGCTACTTCGTCGGCTCCAACCCCTCCGGCCGGCCCGCCGAAACCAAGCCCGACGGTCGCGCCGTCCCCGCAAATCGCTGGGTTCTCCCCGATGACTGGGACCGCCTCCGCGGCGACCGCGATTACCGCTCCGACCCGCCCGAAATGCCATCCGCCGTCGTCACCTTCCTCATGCAA
>NZ_DAOUBJ010000118.1:0-5225 GCF_034432735.1 Tepidiforma sp.
CCCTCCCAGGCACCATCCAACCCCCCACCGGCAGCGCCGCCGGCAGCGAGCAGCCCGCCGACCGCGACGACGCCCCCCTCTGGCCCTGGCTCCTCGCTGCGCTCGTCCTCCTCACCGCCGGCGGCGCGGCCATCGCGCTCCTCCCACGCATTCGCCGAAAAGGAGGCTAACCCGCTCCCCGCTGCCGGTCGTATATTCTGACATCAGGGGCCAGAACGCCCCCGAATCCGACCGATGCGCATCCTACCCTACGCGGCCGTCTTCACCTTCGTCGCCGGCGTCGCCCTCCTGGCTGTCGGCTGGTATTACGCGCCCGCCGAAGCCCCCGCAGCCCCCGTCACCGTCACCGGCTTCGACATCCGCTCCACCCCCACACCCACCGCCACCGCCAGCCCCACCGAGGCCCCCAGCCCCACGCCCACACCCACCCCCTTCGACGGCAAAATCCAACGCATGGTCGCCCCATCCCTCGGAATCGACCATGCCATCGAAGAAATCGGCCTCCTACCCAACAACCAACTCGATACCCCCCACGACGGCGTCAACAACGTCGGCTGGTACTACATCTACGACAAACCCGGATTCGGCGGAAACGCCGTCTTCGCCGCCCACGTCAACTACAACTTCAAACAAGGCCCCTTCGCCAACCTCTACAAAGCCAAGCCCGGAGACCGCATCACCCTCCAAATGGAAAACGGCCCCGCCTACGTCTACGAAGTCTTCTACTTCCAACGCTACGACGTGAACACCATCCCCATGGGCGACCTCATCGCCGGCGTCGTCGGTGGCCAAGCCAGGCCACCGAACGAAGAATGGATCACCCTCATCACCTGCGGCGGCCGCTTCGTCGCCACCCAGCCGAACGGCCTCGGCGAATACCTCGACCGCGACGTCGTCGTCGCACGGCGCATTCAATGACCCATACCCTGAACCGAACATTTCCCGCCACAAGCCCGTTGTCGCACCCTGCGCTACCGTAACAGGAAAATCACGCCACCTCCGGAGCGACCTCCGTGAAGATTGCCCGCAGCCTCGCCGTCTCCGCCTTCCTCCTCGGACTCGGCCTCCTCGTCGCTGGCATCGCCTGCACCACCGGCAGCGCCAACGACGACCCCACACCCACCCCCCTTCCCCCCGACACCCCCACCACCGCCGCCACCTCCACCCCAACCCCGCGCCCCTCCCCAACCGCCACGCCCACCCCCTTCGCCGGAAAAGTCGCCCGCCTCCAAATCCCACGCTTCGGCGTCGATGCCCCCATCGAAGAACTCGGCATCGATAGCACCAACACCCTCGAAACCCCGAAGGACGAAAACCGCGCCGTCGGCTGGTACTACATCTACGACAAACCCGGCTGGGGCGGTAACGCTATCTTCAGTGCCCACGTCTACTACCACTCCAAGCCTGCCCCCTTCGTCAACCTCGCCAAAAGCCAGCCCGGCGACATCGTCCAAGTCGTCATGGAAGATGGCACCACCTACCGCTACGAAGTCTTCTCCAACACCCGCTACCACCGCGACACCATCCCCATGGGCGAAATCATCCACCCGCCCCAGAAGCCCGACTACGACGAATGGATCACCCTCATCACCTGCGGCGGCGAACTCGATGCCACCGGCCTCGAATACCTCAGCCGCGACGTCGTCGTCGCCAAACGCATCTGGGAATAACCCCGGCCCGCTCCCCCGCTCCCTTTCCCCACGAGAGACCCGAATCCATATCGCCCGCGCCGCAGATCAGGGTTTCCCCCTCCGTCATCCCAGTGCCATCCCCTCCCCGAATTGGGCCTTCGCCCATTAAGGGGCCGTGCGGCCTCCCCCTACCCTGACCTCCAAACGGAGCCCTCGCCCGGAGGTCAGCCATGCGCATCCGGTACCTCACCGCCGTCATCGCACCCCTCGCCGCCCTTGCAGCCGTCGCCGTCTCCGTGCTCGCGCCCGATGCCCGCGTCAGCGCCGCCCAGCTCCTCCGCGGGTGGAACAACATCGCCTACTTCGGCCAATCCGCCCCCCCGGCCCAGGCCCTCGCGGCCCTCACCGGCGAGTACACCGCCGTCTACCGCTGGGATCCCGCCACCCAGAACTACCAGCTCTACGCACCCGGCGTCCCAGGATTCGTCAACAGCCTCGCCACCATCGAGCCCGGCGACGCCATCTGGATCCACTACACCGGCAACGGCCGCGAGTTCAGCACCGGCGCCCCGCCCTCCGGCACCGCCCCGTACCCCACCTCCGGCAAAATCAGCGTCGCCGCAAGCACCTTCCTCCCCGCCAGCGACCTCGCCATCTACCAAAAGGGCTTCAACGAGCTCTACCCACTCGGAACCGACCCCGAGTCCCAACGCTACTTCGCCCCCGTCAACCTCCCCCAAGGCGCCACCATCACCACCATGACCGCCGCATTCGCAGGTACCGGCGATACCGTCCGTATTCGCCTCGACTACACACCCCTCACTAACGGCAACACCCCCGGCTCCGTCTACGTCCTCGCCGATATCTCCTCCAGCGCCGGCCCCTCCCCTCGCACCGTCACCGCCTACACCCACCAGGTCGATAATGGCGCCAACGTCTACTTCCTCGTCGTCGACCTCACCGGCGGGCCCAACTCCAAGCTCTACGGCGTCACCATCGCCTACACCTACTAGGAGCCGCATCCATGCAGCCCGCCCGCCGGCTCCCACGCGCCGCTCTTGCCATCGGCGCCACCCTGGTCATCCTCCTCGGTAGTACCTACCGCCCCGCTCGCGCCCTCGCCGAAAACGACCTCACCTTCACCCTCGCCCAGAACCCACCCGCCGGCACAACCGTCCAGGTCGGCTCCACCGTCCAATTCGTCCTCTCCGTCACCGTCAATGCCAGCATCGGCTCCGCTCCGCTCCTCTTCGACTTCGACTACCCGAACGGCCTCGCTTACACCGGCCAGCAAGGCGGCGGGGGCGTCGTCAGCTGCACCGACAACAGCCCATCCGCCGGCGTCCTCCGCTGCAACTTCGGCCCCGTCGCCCCCGGCGCCCTCGAACCCCTCACCCTCACCTTCACCATCACCTCCGACGCGACCACCGACCCTGACCAGGCACTCCTCCGAGCCGGGCCCAGCGTGCCCGACTCCGCCGCCGATGGCGACGACAGCTTCACCGGCGCCGGCACACTCACCGTCTTCGCGGAGGCCATGTTCCAAATCACCAGCCCCTCGCCGCCCGTCGACCTCTTCGAAGGCGCCAGCCGAAGCTACACCGTCACCATCCAGAACAACTCCTCCAGCAGCACCGGCGAGTTCGATGCCACCGTCTACCTCCCCGGCGGCAAACTCCTCAGCGTGCAGTGCACCGCAGCCCAAGTCTCCCTCACCGATACCTCCGCCACCTGCCGCCAGCCCACCATCCCACCCGCCGGTCAGACGAGCATCACCGTCCAGCTTCGTCCGCCCGACACCCCCACCGGCGACGACATCACCCCCACCCTCTCCGCCCCAAGCCTCGGGATCGTCGGCCGGCCCCTCACCACCATCACCGTCCACGAACTCGGCCTCCAGCGGATCTCCGGCGCCCCCGCCGTCGGCTCCCCGATCACCGTCTGCACCGCCGACCTCCCCAACGACCAGCCGAGCACCACCGCCGCAGGAAAACCACAACCCAACGACCCCACACGCCTCGTCGGCACCTCCTCCGGCTCCGCACTCCTCCAGACGCAAGACTTCACCGTCAACGGCCCCTCCGGCACCCTCACGCCAGCCAGCGCCACTGGCTGCGGCCCCAACCAGTCCGGCGTCACCTTCAGCCCCGCGGAGCCCGGCACCTACACCGTCACCGCCCGCTACAACACCGGCGGCACCAACGTCCTCGCCATCGAAGTCCCGGGCAGCACCAACCCCCTCCCCGTCCTCTCCACCATCTCACCGTCCACCGCCGCCGCCGGCAGCGGAACGCTTACCCTCACCCTCACCGGGTCCGGCTTCATCGCCACCAGCGAAGCCCGCTGGAACGGCACCCCGCTCACCACCACCTACCTCACCCCAACCCAGCTCACCGCCCTTCTCCCCGCCAGCCTGCTCACCTCCCCCGGAACCGCCAACATCACCGTGGTCAACCCCTCCCCCGGCGGCGGGACCTCCGCTTCCCGCACCTTCACCATCGCTCCCTCCGCCACCAAACTCACCTTCACCACCCAGCCCGGCAACGGCACCGCGGGCCAACCCCTCGCCGTCCAGCCCGTCGTCGCCGTCCAGACCGCCGATGGCACCACCGTCACCTCCGACAACACCACCATCGTCACCCTCGCCATCTCCGATGGAGGCACCCTCACCTGCACCGGCGGCCTCGTCAAGACCGTCGTCGCCGGCGTCGCCACCTTCTCCGGCTGCACCGTCACCCCGGCCCGCGCCGGTTACCACCTCACCGCCACCTCCACCCCGCCCCTGACCGCCGCCACCAGCGCCCCATTCGACGTCCTAGCAGCCCCACCGACCGAGACCACCCAACTCGCCTTCCCGGCCCCCTCCGGCCCCGTCCCACGCTCCCGACTCACCTTCGCCGTCCAGACCGGCAACCTCTCGCCCACCCAGGTCCGCCTCGTCATCCGCCGGCCGTCCGATGGAAAGTACTGGAACACCGCCACATCCACCTGGCAGGCCGACCCCGTCCAGAACCTCATGACGTCCTCCGGGAATGGCCAATGGCAGCTCGCCATCACCGGCGCCGCCCGCCGCAGCTTCGCCAACACCGCCGTCGCCATCCAAGCCTACGCTACCGCCAACGGCACCGAATACCGGAGCGCCGCCACCGCCGGCATCCTCGTGAGGTAGCCCATGCCCTGCCCACCCCGCCACCGCCGGGCAATCCCCTACGGCCGATTCCCCTTCGAAATCCGCGCCCTGCCGATGCCCGCCACCCGCCCCGGCCACTACCCTCGACTCGTGAGCCGTCACCTCTGCAACCTCGCGTTCCGCGCCGCCCTGCTTCCCCTCGCCGGCATCCTCGCCGCCGGCTGCCTCGCCTACGCCCCCGACGGCTCCGTCGCCACCCCCGCGCCGCCCGGCCAAAACGGCCAGTCCCGCCTCCCCCAGCTGCTCGCCCAGCTCCAGGGCGCCGGCGCCGGCATCGAAATCTTCACCGAAACGCCCCGCAACGAAGTCCTCGCCGCCCAGAACGAGGAGCCCGGCAAAGCGGCCCCCCCACCCGGCACCCCCACCCCCGCCACGACCCCAACCCCCACCGCCACCGTCGCCGG
>NZ_DAOUBJ010000119.1:0-1643 GCF_034432735.1 Tepidiforma sp.
CGCCCCCACGCCCGGCCCGCCCCACATGCCACCGCGCGCGCAACCGACCTACCAGCTCCCCTTACCGATCGATGACCTCTCCCGATTCCTCGCCGAAGTCCAACAGCGGGGATACCACGTCATCGACAACCGCCGAAAAGGCGGCCGCCTCTGGATCCACGACCCCACCCGAAGCCTCGCCGACCCCATCCGGCAACTCGCCACCCGGGGATTCACCTTCTACTTCGCCTACCACCGTTCCGCCAACGACTCCGGCTGGTACCTCGCGCAGGCACCCACGAGAAACCTTAGGCAGACCTTATTTCCAGCGGAAGCACCGCAAAGCGCGCAACGGCCACCCGCTGATTTAGACTCATTCCAAATGAGTACCGCAGCACCCGCCGACATCGAACGCTACCGTCGAAACCTCCGCGACGAGGTCGATGGCATCGCCCTCTACCGCGCCCTCGCTGCCGCCGAAAAAGACCCCCACCTCCGCCAAGTCTTCCAGCGCCTCGCCGAGAGCGAAGAACGCCACCGCGCCCTCTGGGAAGAAAAACTCCGCCAAGCCGGCGCCGAAGTGCCCCGCTACAAACCATCCTGGCGCGTCCGGCTCCTCGGATGGCTCGCACGCCGGTTCGGCACCGCCTCCGTCAGCCCTATCGTCACCCGCATGGAAATGTCCGCCTACACCATGTACGACGACCAGCCCGAAGCCATCGCCGCCGACCTCCCCCGCGACGAACGCTCCCACGCCCGCCTCTTCCGCGAACTCACCCGTTCCACCCGCGGTCGCCAAATCCAAGTCGACATCGCTCGCCTCGAAGGCCGCCACCGCGCCGGCACCGGCAACGCCCTTCGCGCCGCCGTCCTCGGCGCCAACGATGGCTTAGTCTCCAACCTCTCCCTCGTCATGGGCGTCGCCGGCGCCAACCCCGGCCGCGACGTCGTTATCCTCGCTGGCGTCGCCGGAGTTCTCGCCGGCTCCCTCTCCATGGCCCTCGGCGAATGGATCAGCGTCCGCAGCTCAGCCGAAGCATTCTCCCGTCAACTCGAAATCGAACGCGACGAGCTCTCGCTCATGCCCGACGAAGAACTCGAAGAGCTCGTCCTCATCTACCGCGCCAAAGGCCTGCCCGAAGAAGAAGCCCGCATCACCGCCCAGCGCATCCTCGCCAACCGCGAACAAGCCCTCGATACCCTCGCCCGAGAAGAGCTCGGCATGTCCGAAGAAGAAGCCGGCAACCCGTGGGTCGCCGCCATCACCTCCTTCCTCACCTTCAGCTTCGGCGCCGTCATCCCCGTCGTCCCGTGGCTCGCCTTCTCCGGAACGAGCGGAATCGCCGCCAGCGCCATCGCCAGCGCACTCGGCCTCTTCGGCGTCGGCGCCGCCATCACCCTCTACACCGGGCGCAGCGTCCTCTTCTCCGGATTCCGCATGCTCACCTTCGGCCTCGCCGCCTCCGCCATCACCTTCGGCATCGGCAAACTCATCGGCGTCAGCACTGGCATCTGATGCGCCCTCACTCGACCTTCAAATCCAGCGTCAGCCGTCGCTCCACCGTCCGGATCGCCACGAGCCGGTAGGGCAATCCCCCCGCCGCCGCCTCCAGCCGCCCACCGATCTCCCCCTCCAGCAGCTCCGCGAACACCTCCGGCGCCCA
>NZ_DAOUBJ010000120.1:0-44338 GCF_034432735.1 Tepidiforma sp.
GCGGTGACGACCTGGTCGCAGTACTTGAAATCGGGGCCGAGGTTACGGTCGGTTGCGGGGGTCTGGAATTCGCGTTGTGCGACGTTGGGGGGTTGGAGGTCGGCGAAGCCCTTGCCGATGTCGGGGACGCCGCGGGCGGCGAGGGCTTCGTGGTAGTAGCCCATCCAGTTTTTCCAGAGGCGGACGGTGGTGTTGGCAGCGGCGAACTGGCGGTCGTTGACGAGTTCGTTGGTGGCGTTGCCGACCCAGACCGCGGTGGCGGCGTGGCGACTGTAGCCAGTCATCCACGTTTCGAGGGTTTCGGCGGCGGAGCCGGGGCCCTGCTGGGTTCCGGTCTTGACACCTGAAGGGATGCGTTGGCCGTTGGCGAAGAAGTCGAGGCCGAGGTCGTTGTTGCTGCCACCGCAAACCCAGATGATGAAGCGGGCGGTGCAATCGGACATGATGCTGTGGAGGAGCCAGACGGAGCCGGCGTTGACGACCTGGCGCGTCTCTGGTTCGCCCTGGCGGAAGATGACTCGACCCTCTTTGTCGCGCACTTCGAGGATGACCACCGGGTCGAGTTCGCGGGTGCCCTGAATCCGGAGATACCCTTTTTGGAAGAGGAGTTTCTGTTCGAGGGCGAGTTCGTAATCGGCGCCGGTATCGAGGGCCGTGCTCTTGAGATCGCTCACTTTGACGTATTTGGCAAGTGTGGGGACGCCGACCATTTTCCCCATGTTGGCGATGGTGGCGTCCATGTAGGCCATGTCGATGGCGCGGATGTTGGCTCCGCCGGTGGCGATGGATGCGCCGTAGGTGACATCCGGATGGGAACGGAATGTTGGGTCGAACCGTTGTTCGAGGGTCGTGATGCCGAGGGCTTTGGCCATGGCGATGACGTTGTCGATGCCGGCTTCTTGTGCGGCGCGGAAGGCAGGGACGTTTTGGGAACCGCCGAGTGCGGCGCGGGCCGAGATGAGCCCTTCGGTTTTGTCTGCATCGCGGCGAGGGTTTTCGATTGCGGTTCCTTCGACGGTGAGGGGGCTGGTATCCCAGAAGATGCTCATGGGAGCCTTGGTGAGCACGTCGAACCAGGTGAGGTAGACGGCGGGCTTGAAGGACGAGCCGGGCTGGTTGATCTCGTTGAGTTGGTCGATATCGCCGGCGACGCGGCGATCGGAGCGGTATGAGGGGTCACGATTGGGGGCGTAGACGATGACTTGGCCGGTGGATGGTTCGATAGTGACGATGGCAGCGTTGTAGCATTCGCACCCGGCTTCGAGGCCAGCGGCGATGAATCCGCGAGCCATTTCCATGGCTTTCTCGGTGAGTTGCCAGTCGAGCGTGGCGGTGACTTTGTAGCCGGCCATGTGGACGCTGGACTTGCAATCGGGCGCGGCAGGGAGCTTTTCGAGGATTCCCGCCTCGCACATGCGGACGAGGCGGGGTTCGACCTGGTTATCGACGAAGGCCTCGGCGCGCTGCGGGTTGGAGCCGAGGTAGACGCGGATCTCCTCGGATTTGGCAGCGGCTGCTTGCTCGGGGGTGATGCGGCCGTGCCGGACCATGAGGTCGATGACGGCTTCCTGTCGTTCTTTGGCTTCACCGCCAACGGTGCCTCTGCCGAGCTCGTCGACGATGCATTCGCCGCTATCGTTCTTGATGCAGTTGAGTCGGGGGTGGTAGGTGGTGGGAGCCTGGGGGATGCCGGCGAGGAGGGCGGCTTCGGCAAGGGTCAGGTCTTTGGCGGGCTTGCGGAAGTAGCCTTGGGCGGCTGCTTCGACGCCGATGTAGCGATCGGCGTAGCTGATCTGGTTGAGGTACCAGGTGAGGATTTGTTCTTTGGTGTAGTCGCGCTCGAGCTCGATGGCGTAGGCGATCTCGCGGAGCTTGCGGTCGAGGGTTCGTTCGGCCGTCACGCAGGCGTTTCGCGTGTCGCCGTCCTCGGAGACGGCAGGGCAGATGTAGACGTTCTTGATGAGCTGCTGGGTGATGGAGGAGCCGCCTGTGCCGGAGCCGAACTCGTTGAGGATGTAGTTTTCGTAGGCGGCACGGATGAGGCCTTTGAGGTTGACACCTGGGTGCGACCAGAAGGAGTTGTCCTCGGTGGAGATGGTGGCCTCGATCATCCAGGGCGAGATCTGGTCAAGGGTCACTGGGTCGAGGAGCTGGGCATTGGGGTTGGAGAGGGTAGCGAGGAGGACGCCACCTTCGGGACCGTTGCGGTCGTAAATCTCGGTGGGAATGGACGAGACTTCGAGGAGTTTTTGCTCGATGGGGACGTAGTCGCGAGCGTAGGAGTTGTACACGGTGAAGAGTGCGCCGAAGGCGGCTGCCGCGCCGATAGCGCCGAGCCCGACGAGGGCGAGGAGGGCGATGAGCAGGGGGCGTGCGCGGTTGCTTCCGTTGCGGCGCCGCTCGCGGAGGCGACGACGGACGACGATGTTGTTCATGGGCGGGCACCCCCTGCGCGCCCGGGGCGGATGCGTGGCATCGGGGTTGAGGGTAGCAGAAGGCGGCTACAGGCAGTATGGCGGCAGGTAAGGCCGGCTTCCCCTATTCTTGACGGCATGGCGCTGACTCGTGAAGAGGTGTTGCATATCGCTCGGCTGGCCCGGATCGCGCTGAACGCGGACGAGGTGGAGCGGTTCCGGGCTCAGCTTTCGACCATCCTGGACCATTTCGAAGCGCTCGCTGCGGTGGACACGGAAGGCATCGAACCGACGGCCCACCCGCTTCCGTTGGCGAATGTGATGCGTGAGGACGTTGTCGAGCCTTCGCTTCCGCGTGACGAGGTGCTTGCGAATGCGCCCGTTGTGGAGGATGGGTATTTCCGGGTGCGGGCGGTACTGGAATGAGCGAGCTATGGAGGCTGACGGCGCACGAGGCGCACGAGGGGCTGCGTCGCCGGGAGTTTACGAGCGTCGAGCTGACGGAGGCAGTCCTCGAGCGGGTGGCCGAGGTCGAGCCGATGGTGAACGCGTACATCACGCTGACGGCGGAGCTCGCGCTGGAGCAGGCGCGCGAGGCGGATGCGAAGCTCGCGGCGGGTGCGGCGACGCCACTGACGGGCATTCCGGTCGGTGTGAAGGATTTGATTGTCACGAAGGGTGTCCGGACGACGGCGGGGTCGAGGATGCTGGAGAACTTCATCCCACCGTATGACAGCCATGTGTACGAGAACTTACGGCGCGCGGGTGCGGTGATGGTAGGGAAGTGCAACATGGACGAGTTCGCGATGGGATCTTCGACGGAGCATTCGGCTTTCGGTCCGACGCGGAATCCTTGGAATCTGGAGCTGGTTCCTGGCGGCTCGTCGGGCGGGTCGGCGGCGGCGGTCGCTGCGGGGGAATGCTTGGTTTCGCTGGGGAGCGACACTGGCGGCTCGATTCGGCAGCCGGCTGCGCTCTGTGGGCAGGTTGGGCTCGACCCGACGTATGGGCGCGTGAGCCGCTACGGCATTGTCGCGTTCGGGAGCTCGCTCGATCAGGTGGGACCGATCGGACGGGACGTCGAGGATGTGGCGACGATGCTGGATTGCATCGGTGGGCACGATCCGCGCGATAGCACGACGAATCCGGAGCCGATGCCCGATCTGCGCCACTATCTGGGGAGGGACATCCGGGGGATGCGGATTGGGGTGCCGAAGGAATACTTCGTCAGCGGGATGGAGCCCGGGGTTGCGGCGCGAATCGAGGAGGCGCTGGCGGTGCTGGCGTCGTTGGGAGCGGAGATCGATAGGGAGGTGTCGCTGCCAAGCACGGAGCATGCGCTGGCGGTGTATTACATCATCGCTCCGAGCGAGGCTTCGGCGAACCTGGCGCGATACGACGGTGTGAAGTATGGGTTCAGCGACCGCTCGGCCCCTTCGATGTGGGAGAACATGGAGCAAACTCGGGCGAAGGGCTTCGGGAACGAGGTGAAGCGCCGCATCATGCTGGGGACGTATGCGCTGAGCGCGGGCTATTACGACGCTTATTATCTGAAGGCGCAGAAGGTGCGGACGCTGATCAGTCGGGAGTTCGCGGCTGCGTTCGAGCGGTACGATGTGCTGATTACGCCGACGTCGCCGACGGTGGCGTTTCCTATCGGCGCGAAGGTCGACGATCCGTTCGCGATGTACTTGAACGATATTTATACGCTGCCTGCGTCGGTGGCGGGGCTGCCGGCGGTGAGCGTGCCGTGCGGTTTTAGCGATGGGTTGCCGGTCGGGATGCAGATTATCGGGAACTTTTTCGACGAGGGGCGGATTCTGCAGGTAGCCCATGCGTACGAGCAGGCGAGCGGATTTCGCAACCTGCTCGCGCCTGTCGGGGGGAGCTGACGCGGACGGTGCCGGCGGGCATCGTCGGCCGGCAGGTTAGGTGCCGGGGACGATGATGCGCGCGATTGGTTTGGCGTTCGTTTTGGGCCTTGCCGTCGTGTGGTGGGATCCGGCAGGGCTACGCTGGGCTGGTGCGGCCGGGGCATCGGTGGGGGCGGTGCTGGTTCTCTTTCGGTTCGCGACGGCGGCGCGGCGGCGGGCCGCGCGAAGGACCCTGGAGGGGTTGCGGGCGATGGCACCGGAGGCGTTCGAGGCGGAGGTGGCGGTTTGGCTCCGGCGAGACGGCTGGCGCGTGGAGCGCACAGGGGGACCGCGAGACGGCGGGGTCGACCTGGTTGCGAGGCGGGGGCGCGAAACGGCGTTCGTGCAGTGCAAGCGGTTGGGGGAGGGCGGGACGGTCGGTGCGTCGACGGTCCGTGACCTTTACGGGGCGGCGGTGGCCGGGGGTGCGACGTTGGCGGTGCTCGTTACGACGGGCCGCGTTTCTCCGGCCGCGCGGGAGTGGGCTGGGGGGCTCGCTGGTACGCCTCGGATGGTGGTAGTCGATGCGAGCCTTGTGACCGATGTCGCCGGTGGTCGGCCGCTGCTCGGATGAGCGGGCTCAGAGTGTCGGCGCCTTCCGGTGCCAGTCGGTCGCACATTCATAGGCGAAGGCGGCACGCAGGAGTGTCGCTTCGTCGAAGGGGCGAGCTGCGAGCTGGAGGCCGATGGGCAGGCCCTCGCTGCTGAATCCGCACGGGATGCTGATGGCGGGTATGCCTCCGATGTTGAACGGCATGGTGAGCGAGGCGAAGGCTGCGCCGGTGCTGAGCTGGACGCCTTCGACTTCGACGGGGTCTTCGCCGATGAGGGAGGCGGGGCGCATGGTGGTCGGTGTGACGAGCAGGTCGACTTGGGCGAGGGTGTGGCGGAGGGCCTCGGCGACGCGGTAGCTGGCGAGGTAGGCGGCCGAGAGATCGAGGGGTTCGGGGAGTGGCTGGAGGAGGATGTTGCGCAGTTCTTCGCTGTAGGCTTCGGGGTTTTTTTCGAGGTAGGGCGCGTGGTGGAGCCGGCCTTCGACGTTGACGAGGCGCCAGGCGGAGACCACGTCTTCGCGGGTGAAGCCGGGATCGATGTCTTCGACGATGGCGCCGAGGCTGCGGAGCACCTCGAGGGCTTCTTCGACGGCCACGATGACCTCAGGGTCGAGCAGGCTGAAGAATTGGTCGCGGGGGACGCCGATCCGAAGCCCTCTGATGTCGGGAATGAGCGCTTGGCGGTGGTCGACCTGGGGAAGGGGAACGGTGGCGAAATCGGCAGGGTCGTAGCCGGAAATGATGTCGAGGACGATGGCGACGTCCTCGACGGTCCGGGCGAGTGGTCCTGCGTGGTCGAACCGCCATGACATGGGGACGATGCCTGCGCGGCTGACCCGGCCGTACGTCGGCTTCAGGCCGACGCAGCCACAGAGTGCGGCCGGGATGCGGATGCTGCCGCCGGTGTCGGTCCCGAGGGCGACGGGACAGAGGGATGCGGCGACTGCCGCCCCGGAACCGCCGCTGGAGCCGCCGGGGATGCGGTCGTGGCCCCACGGGTTGCGGGTGGGGCCGGTATGGGGGTTGTTGGTGGTCGTTCCCCAGGCGAATTCGTGGGTGTTGGTTTTCCCCAGCATGATGGCGCCGGCGTCGAGGAGGCGGCGGACCACGGTGGCGTCGCTGGATGGCACGCGGCCGCGGAGGACGGCGGAGCCGGCCGCGGTCTCGACGCCCGCGGTGTCGTAGAGGTCTTTGAAGGCGACTGGCACGCCGTGGAGGGGGCCGCGGTAGTGACCGGCGAGCAGCTCCTGTTCGGCGCGTGCGGCGTCCTGCAGGGCACGCTCGGCGGTGACGAGGACGAAAGCGTTGAGGCGGGGATTGAGCCGTTCGATTCGTTCGAGGCAGGCGCGGGTGAGCTCGTGGGGCGAAAGGTCGCGGCGAGCGATGGCACGGGAGGCTTCGGCGAGGGTGAGGGCGGTGGGGTCGGTCACGGTCGGCTCCGGCGGTTGCGATGGGACGACGTCAGTGTTCGAGGAATCCGCGCCGCGCGAGCCAGGCGAGGGCACCGGCGACGGCAACGCGGGCGGTGGCGAAGGATACTCCGGCGGCCCGGATGGCGTCATCCTGGTTGCTGGGCGCAAGGACGTTGACGACGAGTTCGGCAAGGTCGTCGAGAGTGCGGCTGCCGTCGAGGTACGGCAGGAGGGCGAGCGGCAGCGGCGGGACGTCGTGGACGGCGTGGGTGAGCGCGACGGGCATGGTGTCGTCGCGGAGGGCCTGGTCGCGGGCCATGGCGAAGGCGCGGGGACGTGGGCCTGGCGTGGATGGGATGGGGACGGGTTCGGCCTCGAGTTGGAGACCGCCCTGAAGGAAGAGGCGCAGAAGGCGGGGCGCGGTATCGGCCCAGAATTGGTCGGGGCCGACGAGCTCGGCGAGCTCGTCGACGGGCACTGCTGCTGGACGGCGCTCTGCGAGGCGGTGTAGCGCGGTGAGCAGGTCGCGGTGGCGGATGGCGAGGAGGCCGCCGGGGTGAAGGAGTTTGGGAAGGACCGGGTCGTAGCGGTCTTCTCCGGGGCCGATGAAGTCGCCGAGGAGGCGGAGTGCGAGGCCGTGGAGGCGCCGGGGCGATGGCGGGCGGCCGAGGTCCCGGTCGATGTGGCAGAGGAGGGACTCTCGAAAGGTTCGACCGTGGACGAAGTCGAGGAGCTGTTCGCGCTCGACGGGGCCGGGCGCGAGGGCTTGGAATTCGGCGGCGACGTTTCTGGCGAGATCGGGGAGGGCCATGCGGAGGGGCCAGGCGTCACCGAGATACTGGAGCCCGTGGGTGCCTGCGTGGCGGACGAAGTCGGCGAGGTAGACCGGCGCGTTGGTTGGCTCGAGGTGTTCGTGGGCGAGGTAGTCGTCCGGACGCTCGGTGATGAATGCGAGTTCGCGGGCGAGCACTTGGGCGTAAAGGGGGCCGCCGGGGAGGCGGGCTTCGAGATCGAGCGCGGTGCGCACGACGATTTCGGCCATCGCGCGGGCGTGGGCGACGAGCTGTCCGGGCTGGGCCTGGAGTTGGCGTGTGGAGAAAACCATGAGTTCGCGGAGGGGCTGGCGGAGGTACCAGCCGGGGTAGCAGTTGTAGCTGACGAAGGCGATGCCGTTGGGTGCGAGGAGTTCGCGGCAGAGGCGGAGGAGGCGGTCGCGGACGGGTTCTTCGACCCAGGAGTAGACGCCGTGGGCGATGACGTAGTCGAAGGTGCCGAGATCTGGGCCGGCGTCCATGATGTCGAGGACTTCGAATCGAACGTTGGCGAGGCCGAGGCGGGCGGCCACGGCGCGCGCGAACTGGACTTGGCGGGGGGCGTTGTCGATGCCGAGACAGGTGGCACGAGGGAGGCTGGCGGCGATGGCGTTGAGGTTTTCGCCGACGGCCGAGCCGATTTCGAGGATGCGGGCGGTGGAGGGCGGTGGGGTCTCGATGCCGAAGAGGCGGCCGAGCGCAGCGAGGCGCCGAGGGTGAGACGCTTCGACGGCGGTGCCTTCGTAGGGGATGGCGTCGTAACTGATGACCGACACGTCGGCTTCCAGTGTAGGGCGGGGGAAAAACGGGGGGCGAGCGGCGGGGGATGGGGGGAAATCCTGGTATTGACGTTATGAACGGGAGCCGTGAGAGTTAGGGGCGATGGTTCCTTCGACCTCCCTCGCTGCGTTCCTGGCTGCTGCTGCGGCGGCTGCTGCGCGTGCGCGCCGGTGAGGGTGGCGGTCGGAGCCGTACGTCGAGTACTCCAGCAGGAAGGCCGCCCCCGGGGCGGCCTTTCCCGGTAGGAATGGCTGGCGGGGGCAAACGAGGAGCAGCACGATGACCGCTGACACGACGACCCCATCTTCGCCGGCACGTTACATTTCGCGACGGGTGCAGGCGGTTCCGCCAAGCGGTATCCGACGGTTTTTCGACCTCCTGAGCACGATCGAGGATGTGATTTCGCTCGGTGTCGGGGAGCCGGACTATGTGACGCCGGAACCGTTCCGACGGGCGGCGATCGCGAGCATCGAACGGGGCGACACGCATTACACGTCGAACTATGGCCTTATCGAGCTGAGGGAGCGATTGGCCGCTCACCTGGAGCGGCTCTATGGCGTGCGGTACGACCCGCGGGCGGAGATCGTGATTACGTGCGGGTCGAGCGAGGGGCTGGACATTGCGATGCGGGCGTTGGTCGACCCGGGGGATGGGGTGTTGTGCGCCGACCCAAGTTATGTTGCGTACATGCCGGTGACGGTGATGGCGGGCGGGGTGTTCCAACCGGTACCGACGCGGTCGGAGGATGATTTTCGGCTGCTCCCGGCGGACCTGGAGGGGGAGATTACGGCGGCATCGCGGGTGCTGCTGCTGGGGTTTCCGGCGAATCCCACTGGTGCGACGATGTCGCGGGGGGACCTGGAGGCGATCGCGGAGGTGGTGGAGCGGTACGACTTAGCGGTGATCAGTGACGAACTCTACGACCGGATGACGTACGAAGGGGAGCACACGTGCTTTGCCTCGTTGCCGGGGATGCGCGAGCGGACGGTGCTCCTCGGGGGATTCAGCAAGGCTTACGCGATGACTGGCTGGCGGCTGGGGTGGGTTGCGGCGCCGGCGCCGATGGCCGAGGCGATGATGAAGGTCCATCAGTACGTGATGATGTCGGCGCCGACGGCATCGCAGTTCGCGGCGCTCGCGGCGCTGGAGGAGGGGGAGGCATTCGTTGCGGAGATGGTGACGGAGTACAACCGTCGGCGGCGGCTGATCGTGGACGGGTTCCGCGCGGTGGGGCTTCCGACGTTCGAGCCACGGGGTGCGTTTTACGCGTTCCCGGACATTCGGGTGACGGGAATGACGAGCCTGGAGTTCAGCGAGCTGCTGCTCGCGGAGGAACGGGTGGCGGTGGTACCGGGCAGTGCCTTCGGTGCCTGCGGCGAGGGGCACGTCCGGGCCTGCTACGCGAGCAGTTACGAGCAAATCGAACGTGCGCTGGAGCGGGTTGGGCGGTTCGTGCAGCGGCATCGGAGCGGTTGAGCGGAGGGCTCGACGCCAAGGTTGCGGAGATAGCGAACGCCTCCTGAACTACTTGGGCAGGATAGGGTTGGCCGATGGTAGGATGCGGCGCCATCGATAGGTCGACAGGAGGAGGCCATGACAATCGAGATGCCCGGCATACGGGTTTGGTTGGGCGTGGTGCTGGGTGGTGTGGCGCTGGCGGCGATGGCCTGCGGCGGCGGGGGGAACGGTACTTCGGATGTGAAGCTGGAGAACGTCAATCCGAACGTGAATGCGACGGAGGCACCCGTCGAGCGACCGGTGCAGGAGATCAGGGTGACCGATCAGGGATGCGAGCCGGCGCAGGTGACCATCAAGGCGCGCACGCGGGTGGTTTGGAAGTGGGAGAATACGTCGAGTCCGATCGCTATCATGCTGGCCGGTGTTTCGTCGCCGGCGCAGACCAGCGGGGAGTACCAGCGGGACTTCGACCAGGCGGGCGTGAGCTACCCGTATCAGTGCGGCCCAGCGACCGGGCGGATCGTTGTCGAGTAGCTGGTAGCGGTCGGGCTCAGAGGCCGTAGAGCTCGGGGCGCGTTCGAACCCATTCGCCGACCATTTCGCCGATCATGATGCTTGTGAGGTTGGTGTTCGCGCGCGGGACTGTGGGCATGATGCTGGCGTCGGCGACGACGAGGCCCTCGACGCCGTAGGCACGGCCGTACTGGTCGACGACGGCGTGGGTGTCGGTGGGCGGGCCCATCGGTGCGGTGGAGCATGGGTGGTAACCGCTGGCGGCGAACCGGAGGAGGAGGCGGTCGAGGGCTTCTTCGCTCAGGGGGCGCGAGAGGTCGGGGAAGACGACGCGGTCGACGAGCCGTGCGAGGGGGCCGGTGGTGACGAAGGTGAGGGCATGGCGGAAGGAGACTGCGAGTCGGCGCCGATCTTCGGGGTCTTCGCAGAAGTGGTTCTCGATGGTTGGCGGGGTGTGCGGTTCGGCGGAGGGGAGGCGGAGGCGGCCCCGCCCGTTGACCTGTTCGAGGACGGCGGCGACGGCGATGGTTTCGAGGCGGCTTCCGCGGGGGGAAAACGAGAAGGCTTCGATCTGGAGGTCGTTGCGGTACGGGCTATCGGGAGCGGTATAGCGCAGGATCGTCTGGACGATTGGCTGGTCGGGGTCGAGGATGGAGGGGTCGCGGACGGTGGCAACGACGGCGAGCGCCGGATGATCGCTCAAGCGGGTACCGACGCCCTCGGCGGCGTGAATGGGTTCGACGCCGAGCCGGGTAAGCTCTTGGGCGGGGCCGATGCCCGAGCGGAGGAGGATCGCCGGTGAGTGAATCGCGCCGGCCGAGAGGATGGCCAGGCGGCACTGGTAGGTTTCGACCGAACCGTTACGTTCGACTTCGAGGCCGATGGCGCGGTTGCGCTGGAAGAGGATTCGGCGAACGAGGGTGTTGGGTTGGATGGTGAGGTTGGGGCGGGCGCGGGCCGGCGCAAGGTAGCCGATGGCTGTCGAGATCCGGAGGCGGCCGATTTTGTTCATGGGGTGGGGTCCGGCTCCCCAGCTGGATGGGTCGTTGGCATCGTCGCAGCGGGGGTAGCCGAGTTGGTCGGCGGTTTCGAGCCATGCCTGATGGACGGCCGTCAGTTCGTCCCATTGGTAGCGGCGGATGGTGATGGGTCCGGCGTTGCCGTGGTAGGGGCGGTCGCCGAAGTCGAGGTCCCGTTCGAGTCGGCGAAAGGCGGGGAGTACGCGGTCCCACGACCACTCGGGGTTGCCCGCGGCGGCCCAGGCGTCGTAGTCCTCGGGGAGGCCACGCAGGGCGATGGTGGTGTTGACGGCACTGGAGCCGCCGGTGACGCGGCCTCGGGGGAAGGGTGCGGAGCGTCCGGCGGCGGTGGGCTGGTAGGCGAGGCCCCAATCGTGGGCGGTGTAGGAGTTGTTATGGCTATTGAGGAGGTCGAAGGGGAGGTGGGCGAGGTCGGGGTAGTCGGGTCCGGCCTCGAGGAGGAGGACGGAGCGGCGTGGGTCTTCGCTTGCCCGGGCGGCGATGGCGGCGCCGGAGGACCCGGCGCCGACGATGACGATGTCGTACGGTTGGTTCATGGTGCTGCCTCCGCGGCGGGAGCGTAGCCGGTGGGGCGGTAGGACGCACGCGCGGGTTCCCGTACAATCCGGCCACACTACGTCGTTTCCGCGAGGCAGGCATGTCGTTCGATTCCGTACTTGCGCAGGTGCGCGCAGAGGGGCGCACGCTGCTGACCGAGGTCGAGGCGAAGTCGGTTCTAGAGGAGGCCGGGGTGCCGGTGGCGCCGACGCTCTTGGCCCGGACGCGTGAGGAGGCCCAGGCGCGTGCGGCTGAGGTTGGCTATCCGGTGGTGTTGAAGGTGGTTTCGCCGGACATTGCTCATAAATCCGATGTGGGCGGGGTGAGGCTGAACCTTCGGGATACGGAGGAGGTGGCCGCTGCGTTCGACGAGATCGTGGCCGATGCGCAACGGGCGGTGCCAGGGGCGCGGATCCTGGGGGTGGCGGTGCAGCACATGGCGCCGCAAGGGACGGAGGTGATCGTGGGGATGACGATGGACCCGCAATTCGGGCCGGTGATGATGTTCGGGCTGGGGGGCATCATGGTGGAGGTGCTGAAGGATGTGTCGTTCCGCCTGGTGCCGCTGGAGGAGAAAGACGCCCAGCAGATGATCGACGAAATCAAGGGGCGGCCGGTGCTCTCCGGGGTGCGCGGGCAGCCGCCTGCCGATATCGAGGCGCTGAAGCGGACGATCCTGAAGGTTTCGGAGTTCGTGGAGCGGCACCCGGAGGTGCGGGAACTGGATTTGAACCCGGTATTCGCCTACCCGGACGGTGCCCTTGCGGTGGATGCCCGGATCGTGGTGAGCGAGAACTGAGGCGCGGCGGAGCCGCCGGGAGGAGTGCGAGATGGCCGTTCCGGGTCACCGGCTGGACCGGATGTTCAACCCGAAGGTGGTGGCTGTGATCGGCGACAAGGGGCCCGGATACATGTGGCTCCACAACAATCTTCCGCTGACGGAGCGCGGCGGTCGGTTGTACTCGGTGCAGCTGGACGAGAAGGAGATTCCGGGTATCGAGGCGCTCGGGGTTCGGAATTTCAGGTCGGTGCTCGATATTCCAGAGCCGATCGATTACGCGCTGGTGGCGGTGCCGCGTCAGGTTTCGCCGTTCGTTTTGAAGGACCTGATCGCTGCGGGGGCGGGAGGGGCGGCGTTCTTTACGTCGGGGTTCGCGGAGACGGGTGAGGAGCTGGGGATCCGGCTCCAGGATCAGCTGGCGGCGATGGCGCGAGAGGGGGACTTCAACCTTGTTGGCCCGAACTGCATGGGCCTGTATCTGCCGAAGGCGGGGGTGCGCTTCAGCGCCGATGCCCCGGTGACCGATGTGGGCGAGATCGGATTTCTGAGTCAGTCGGGGACGCACGGAATTATGTTCAGTCTGGTGGCAGCGGCGAACGGGATGTTCGTGAGCAAGTGTGCCTCGATTGGCAATGCGATCGTGCTCGATGTCTCGGACTACTTGGAGTACCTGATGCTGGATGACGAGACGCGAGTGATCGGGATGTACGTGGAAGGTGTGAAGGACGGGCGACGCTTTTTCGAGACGCTGCGCGAAGCTTGCCGACGGAAGCCGGTGGTGGTCTGGAAGGGTGGCCAGACGGAGGCTGGTGCGCGAGCGACGATGTCGCATACGGGCTCGCTGGCGGCGCCGCAGGCGGTGTGGGACGGGATGATGCGCCAATGTGGCGCCATCACGACGAACAATCTCGACGAGACGATAGATGTGATGAAGATGCTCCTTCGGGCGCGGACGCCGGGCGGAGATGGGATGGCCTTGCTCGCGCAGACGGGTGGTCAGTCGGTTTCGATGACGGATGCGTTTGCGAAAGCGGGGCTTCGGGTACCGAGGTTCGCGGATGCGACGTACGCGGCTCTGGGGGAGTTTTTCAACATCGTGGGCGGGAGTTACCAAAACCCGCTCGACATGGCGGGAACGATTCAGGGGAACATGGAGACGCTGGATCGCATTCTGCGCATTGTCGATGGCGACCCGAACGTAGACGGGATGGCAATGGAGCTATCGGCGATGTTCGCTGCGCGACAGTGGAAGGCGAAGCCGGAGACGTTGGAGGCGACGATTCGGACCTTGGCGAACCACATCGAACGTTCGCAAAAGCCGTTGGTGGCGATTCTCCATCCGGCGCACGAGGCTGAATACGTTGCCAGTATCCAGGGAAAGTTCAACGAGGCGGGGGTACCGGTGTTCGCGAGCTTCGAACGGGCGGCTGCGGCGTATCGACGGGCGCTGGATTACGCGCGAGCGAACGGCTGAGCTATCCCTCGGCGGCACCACCGAGGTTGGTGAGGCTGCGCTCGGCTTCGTCGACGCTCTCGAGCCTGACGATGCCGCGCTTGAGGGCGTAGCGGATGAGGTCGGTTCGCGAGCGGGCTTTGAGTTTTTCCATGATGTGGGCCTTGTGGGCTTCGACGGTTTTGACGCTGACCACCAGTTCGTCGGCGATCTGTTGGTTCGTGCGTCCTTCGGCGATGAGTTGAAGTACTTCGCGCTCGCGGGGGGTGAGGTTTTCGAGCGAGCTCTTGGCTCCAGGCCGGCGAGCCTGTAGCTGGAGCTCGGCGATATCGAAACCGTCGGAGAGTGCTGCCGAGAAGTACTGGTTGCCGCGGTGGACGGTCTGGATGGCGAGAAGGAGCTCGGAGACGTCGGAGTTCTTGACGAGATAGCCTGCGGCGCCCGCTCGGATGGCGCCGACGATTTGTTCTTCGTCGACGAAGCCAGAGAGGATGACGACTTTGGTGGCGGAGGATGCCCGTTTGACTTGGCGTGTGGCTTCGATGCCATTGAGTCCGGGCATGACCACGTCCATGAGGACGACATCGGGTCGCAGGCGCTGGACGGCGAGGAGTGCTTCGCGGCCGTTTTCGCAGTCGGCGACGACTTCGATTTCGGCTTGGGTTTCGAGCAGCATGCGGAGGCCTTGCCTGATGACGGCATGGTCATCGACGACGAGCACGCGGATGGGCCGCGAACCGCCAGCGGGGCTCCCCCTCCCGAGCGAGCGGCTATTGCTCATGCAACGAACTCCCGCGAGGTGGAACCTACACCCCGCATGCAGAGCGCAAGTCTACGCTTCCGGCGCCGGGTGCCAAGAGGGGCTCGGAGCCTCAGCGTGGGCGCGCAGGACAGGCTGCGCAGCGGGCGTGGCGCTCGTCCGGGCGCTTTGGCGCGCAGCCGAAGAGTTCGAGCAGCCGGTGGAGTGTCCAAAGGGGGAGCCCCATGACGGCGCAGTAGCAGCCTTCGAGCCGCTCGACGGGCTGGACGTCGTCGTGTTGGATGGCGTATCCGCCGGCCTTGTCGAGCGTTCGGCCGGAGGCGGCGTAGGCCTCGAGGATTTCGTCGGCGAGGTTGGCCATGAGGACGGTGGAGACCTCGTGGTCGATGGCGGTGCCTTCGGGGCCGATCAGGGTGACGGCAGTGACGACCTGGTGAGCTCGGCCGCGCAGTTCGCGGAGCATGGCGATGGCTTCGGGGACGGTGGTGGGCTTGCCGTAGAGTTTGAGGCCGCGAAAGACGACGGTATCGCATCCGATGACGACGGCGGCCGGGTGGTGGCGAGCGACGGCCTCGGCCTTGGCATAGGCGAGTTGGCGCGCGCAATCGATGGCGTCGCCGGAGAGATCCTCTGGGATTTCGGCTGCTTCGACGTCGAATTCGGAGAGGAGGGCGTCGAGGAGCTCGCGGCGACGGGGGGAGGCGGAGGCGAGGACGACGCGGCGGGTCATTCTGCGGGCCACTCCAGCCGGCTGACGCATTCGATGTGCCCGGTTTGGGGGAACATGTCGAGGGGTGTGACGGCGGTGAGGCGGTACCCTCCATCGACGAGCACGCGGAGGTCGCGCGCGAGCGTTGCCGGGTTGCAGGAGACGTAGACGACGGTTCCGGGCCGGAACCGACAGATCGCGGCGAGCACGGGTGGGGCGCAGCCGGGCCGGGGCGGGTCGAGCACGACGGCGTCTGGGTAGTCCTCGAATGTGGGGAGGATTTCTTCGACTTTTCCGATGCGAATATGGGCGTTTCGGACCGAGCGGAGGTTGACCTTGGCATCGCGGGCGGCGCTGTTGGATTCTTCGATCGCGATGACGGAGTCGAAGCGGTCGGCGAAGATTCTGGCGAAGGTTCCGACGCCAGCGAAGGCATCGACGAGGAGGTGGCCGCGGGGCGGGAGGGCTTCGCCAACGAGGCGGACAAGCTCTTCGGCTTGGGCTGTGTTGACTTGGAAGAAGGCGGAGGCGCTGACGACGAAATCGTGGCCGGCGAGCCGCTCGAGGTAACTGGTTTGGCCTGTTGGGATATCGACTCCGGGGATTGCGGGGTTGACGAGGAACGAGCCGGTAGCTGCGGAGTGGCGCACCTGCACCTGGTGGAGTCCGGCGCCATGCCCTTGGAGCTTGGGGAGGAGATCGTTGACCCACGGGTCGGCGATGGGGCAGTTTTCGACTTGGAGGAGCCCGTGCCCACGTCGTGAGATGAAGCCGATATGGCCGAATTTTTTGCCGGTGGAGAATCGCAGGTGGTTGCGGTAAGCCCAAGGTTCCGTGGCTGGGACGATCGGGCGGACGACTCCAGGGTCGAGCCGCCCGATTCGTTCCAGCTGCTCTCGAACGACGGCTTCCTTCAGGCGGACTTGGGCTTCGTAGGCGATGTGCTGGAGCTGGCAACCGCCGCATTCGCCGAAGAGCGGGCAACGGGGGGCGATGCGTTCGGGGGAGGGTTCGAGGACGCGGGTGGTAACGGCCTCGAGGTAGTCGGGGTATTCGCGTTCGACGGTGGCTTCGACGAGCTCGCCTGGGATCGCGAACCAGAGGAAGGCGACCCGGCCATCGGGTGCGTGGGCGAGGGAGGCGCCGCCGAAGACGAGGCTCTCGGCGCGCAAGGTGAGCGTGATTGGCTCGGAGGGCGTTTTCCAGCGGTGACCGCGTCGGGGCATAGGTTTCAGGTTAGGGGTGTACTTCGCCACACGCGAGAGGCTGGCGATTAGCGGTTGGCGGGCGTATGCTTTTGGCTACCGTGGGCGGTTAGCTCAGATGGTTAGAGCGCTGCGTTGACATCGCAGAGGTCACTGGTTCGAATCCAGTATCGCCCACCATCCCACGCACTGAGTGTCTGACGGCCGGCGGTATGCCGGCCGCTTTGGTTGGGTGCGCAGAGCTGGGCTGCGGGGCGTGGAATGCGACCGGAAGGTAGAGGCTGAAGATTTGCAAGGGATGTGGGAGCGAGTGGTCGGGGCAGGCGTGCGCGTGCTCGACCCGCTCGCGGAGCGGTCGTGGGGGAAAAACGAATTCACCGTCGAGGACCTAGCGGGGAACTGGTTGACGTTCTGGAGTTCGGCGAGGGTAGGCTAATCGAGGGCTTCGGGCAGGGCGAGCTGAGCGAAGGCGAAGGCTGCTTCCCGTTGCGCTGCGCGCGTGGCTGCCCGCGCGAACGACGCGAGGCGGGGGCGGTCGGCGAGGGCGTCATCGCCGGCTTCGAGTAGCCGCCAGGCTTCGATCAGCACCTCGCGGAGGACCTGTTCGACGGCGCGGCCGGCAGGTACGAGGGAAGGGTCGAGCTGCCCGCGTGACGGTTCGAGTTCGCGGGCGAGGGTGTCGAGGCGGAATTCGATGGCGAGCGCACAGTCACGGATGGCTTCCCGGATGGCGCGGGGCTCTCGGGCGACTTCGAGGCGATGAACGGCACCGAGGAGTGAATCGACGAACCGGGGCTCGCTGGCTTCGAGCGCTTCCACGTCGGCACCTCCCGCGCTGTGCCTTGCTCGGCATGGCGCTGGGTGAATGGTAGCCGACGGTGTTCGGGTTGGTGGGCAAGCCAGGGGATGGGCTGGAAAACGTAACATGATTGGAACGAACGGAACGTCTGGGCGGCCCCGGCGTGGGGACGCTGCGGTGGAAGGGGGGTCGGCCGCAGGACGATAGACCGAATCGAGGGTGGCGGAAGCTAGCGAACGAGGCCTCGTTCGGTCAGCAAGCGCTTCATCGTGGTTCCGATGTCGGCGGGGGAGTCGGATACGACGGCGCCGGCGGCGCGCAGGGCTGCCTTTTTGTTCTCGGCTTTGCCGTCCTCTCCGGAGATGATGGCGCCGGCGTGCCCCATGCGGCGGCCTGGGGGTGCGGTCGCGCCGGCGATGAAGGCGACGACGGGTTTCTCGACGTGGGAGCGGATGTAGGCGGCTGCCTCCTGTTCGGCGGACCCGCCGATTTCGCCGACGAGGACGATGGCATCGGTATCGGGGTCTTCGTTGAGCATGCGAACGGCCTCGGCCTGGCGCGTGCCGATGATGGGGTCGCCGCCGACGCCGATGCAGGTGCTCTGACCGATGCCTTGGGCGGTGAGCTGGGCGACGACTTCGTAGACGAGGGTGCCGGACCGACTGACGACGCCGACCCGGCCAGGCATGAAGACGTCGCCGGGCATGATGCCGACGCGGGTTCTGGTGCCGGGGGTGATGACGCCGGGGCAGTTAGGGCCGATGAGGATGCTTCCGCTGGACTGGAGGGCCGCCTTGACGCGGACCATGTCGAGGACGGGGATGCCTTCGGTGATGCAGACGATGAGGGGAATCTTGGCAGCAGCTGCTTCGAGGATGGCATCGGCGGCGCCCGGGGCGGGGACAAAGATGATGCTGACGTTGGCGCCGGTTTCGCGGACGGCCTGGTCGACGGTGGTGAAGATAGGGACGCCATCCTGCTGCTCGCCGCCGCGCTTGGGATGGATGGCGGCGACGACGTTGGTGCCGTAGGCGATGGAGCGGCGCATGTGGTTGGCGCCTTCGGTGCCGATGCCTTGCACCAGGAGGCGGGTGTTCTGATCGACGAGCACTGCCATATGGCGAAATCCCGGGTGGCGCGATTTCCGTTTGCGGGCCCGGAGCGTTATTTCGACCGGGGCCGGCATGGGTTCGGATGCCCGGAGGGGAAGGATACCTGCTGGTAGGCCTAGGGGCGATCTGCGGGTGGTGACGGGATGTGGGCGATCGGCTGTGGCCGCTGTGCCTCCATGAGGCGGAGGAGCTTTTTCCACTCGGTGCCACGCAGCTGGCGGTAGACGGTGGGGAATCGGGCGCGGAGCTCTTGGGCCTGGGTGCGGTAACGTTCGGCGAGCATTCCCATGGCCATGAGGGTTTCGGGCGGCAGCCGGCGGCCGGCCGTTGAGGCGAGATCTTCGAGCATGTCGATGGCGACGTAGGCGTCTTGGTGGAGGCCGAGGAGGTCTTGGAGAGCGGTGACTCGGGCGCTGAACTCGAGTGCCGGTTTGCCGTAGAGGCCGTTTCCGACGAATTCGAGGGCGTAGCGCAGCTTTTTGGCCTCGATGCGGAGAAGGTGGTACGCCTCGGGCGGGGAGGATTTGCGGATGCGGTCGCCGAGTTTGCGGACTTTGCGGTAGCGCCGCTCGACGAGGTCGGGGGCGACGGCGAGGGCCGGGACGCGGCCGGCGGCGAATGACTTGGGTGGGCCGGTGTGGAGGACCGCGCCGAAGCGCGCGCAGAGGCGTTCGTAGCGGCGGGAATCGAGCACTTGGAGCATCCGCTTGCGCGCGGCCTTTCGGCGGCGGAGGAGGAGGGTCTCGATGCTATCGAGCACGTGGGCGCGTTCGGGAGGAAAGGCGGTGCGCCACTCGGCCATCCGTTCGAGCTGGACATCGAGGTCGCGGACTTCGCCGAGTGCACGGGCGACGAGGCCAAATTCGTCGCGGAAGGCGAGGGTGCGGGGGGAGAGGAAGGGGCGGAAGGTGGACATCGCTGCGCGGAGGCGGCGGGTTGCGACGCGCATGTCGTGGAGGGCTTCGATGTCCTCTCCGAGGCGGGTGCCAGGCTCGTTTTGGAGGAAGACGCGGAACTGGCGACGAAGGACGGCGAAAGCGACCTGCGCCGCGGTCATGGTGGTTTCGACGGTTTCGGGGCCGAACGAGGGGGGTTCGGGTGGGCGCTGGCCCGTGGCGACGAGGGCCGCTTCGAATTTGGATGTGGAGGCCGGCCCGAGGCTACAGGCGGCCACGAGGGCGTCGACGAAGGGGCGTGTGCGTTCGAGGGCCTCGGATTGGACTTCGACTTCGACGCGTGCGATGCGAACGGGTTCGTCGCCGGCGACTGGGATGGTGGTGTCGTCGAGGGCGATTTCGGCGAGCGTCCCGGCGCCATCGTCGAGGCGGAACCTCTGGCGGGTGGTGAGGAGGCGGAAGAGGGGGACGAGGGGGTGGCGTCCACAGAGGGCACGCAGGGCTTCTCCGGCTTCACCGGGCGCGGTGCGTGGGTCGGCGTCGGGCTCGGCGAGCTCGGCGGTGATTTCGCGGCGGGTACGGATGCCTTCGGAGGCTTCGGCCATCGACTTGAGGGTGAGCTCGGCGGTGGTGTTTTTCCTGCGCACGCGGCAGGTGTAGCCGGCGCGGTGAATGCGCCAGTCGGGTGTGTCGAGGTAGGTGTCGTCGAGTGTTTGGGTTCCTTCGGGTTCGACGGTGAAACCGGGCAGGGGTTGCGTTTGCAGCCACCTGAGGACGGGACGGGTATCGAGCGCTGCGAACTGCCACTCGATTTCGAGGTTCTTCGGGGTCACGCGGGTGATGATAGCGCCAGCGCGTGGCCGACGGGTGAACGACTCAGGCGCGGCGGATGGTGAGGCCGCCATCGACCGGCAGGGCTACGCCGGTGACAAAGGAGGCGGCGGGCATGGCGAGGGAGAGGGTGAGGTGGGCGACTTCCTCGGGCAGGCCGTAACGTCGAAGGGCGGTACGCTGACGGGCGTACCGTTCTTTGGCTTCTTCGGGGATGGCCTCGGTCATGGCGGTTCGTATCGGGCCGGGGCAGATGCAGTTGACGGTGATGCCTTCCTTCCCGAATTCGAGGGCCAAGGACCGGGTGAGGCCGACGACGCCATGTTTGGCGGCGGTGTAGGCGCTGTGGCCGGGGGTGGCGCCGAGACCTTCGGTGCTGGCGATGTTGACGATGCGCGGGCTTTCCGAGCGGCGGAGGTGGGGTAGGGCGGCGCGGATGGTGTAGGTCATGGCGGTGAGGTCGACGGCGAGGGTGCGGGCCCAGACCTCGTCGTAGTTGTCGGCCTCGAAGGGGACTGCGGCGGCGATGCCGGCGTTGTTGATGAGGATGTCGATGCCGCCGAACTGGACTACCACTTCGGCGATGAGCTGCTCGACGGCCGCTCGGTCGGCGACATCGCAGGCCCAGGCGCGGGCGTTGCCGCCAGCGGCGCGAATCTCGGCTGCGACGCTTTCGACCGGTTCGCGGTTGACGTCGACGGCGGCGACGGCGGCGCCTTCGTCGGCGAAGAGGATGGCGGTGGCGCGCCCCATTCCGCTGGCGGCGCCGGTGACGAGGGCGACCTTTCCGGCTACAGAGCGGCTGAGTCGAGAGAGACGGGGCATGTGGGATCCTCGTTGGGGGGTAGGGATGGAGAGGAGGTGTACGCTCCTGACCCGCGGGGTGCAAGGTGTTGCACGGCCGGGCGGGCGCCAGCATGCTACCGGGACAGAGTTCGCCCCTACAGGAGATGTTCGTTCCATGGTGATGGCTCTCGAAGGTATCAAGGTGCTGGACCTCTCCCGGCTGGCGCCGGGCCCCCATTGTTCGATGTTGCTGGCGGATTTCGGTGCCGAGGTGACGCTGGTGGAGGCAGTCCCGGGCGCGTCGGCGAAGTTGGGGACGACGGGGCTCCGGCGTAGCGAGGCGGCCGAGCGGGCGGCTGCGTTCAATGCGCTAGGCCGCGGGAAGCGTTCGATCGCACTGAACTTGAAGGAGGAGGAAGCGCGGAGGATTTTCTACCGGATGGTGGAGAACGCCGACGTGGTGATCGAGGGGTTCCGTCCGGGCGTGGTGAGGAGGCTGGGCGTGGACTACGAGACGCTCTCTGGTATCAATCCGCGGATTATCTGCTGTTCGATTTCTGGGTTCGGGCAGACGGGGCCGTACGCGAATCTTGTGGGGCACGATATCAATTACATTGCGATTGGCGGTGCGCTGGGGGTGACTGGGCGGCCGGGCCAGCCGCCGGCGATTCCGGTGAATCTGCTGGCGGACTTTGCGGGGGGCGGCCTGACGGCGGCCTTCGCGATCTGCCTGGCGATCATTGCGCGGGAGAAAACGGGCCGGGGCCAGAATATCGATGTGGGGATGAGCGACGGGGTGCTTTCGCTGATGACGAGCGCCTTTAGCCATTATTTTTCCACGGGGCAGCCGATCCGCCCGGGTGAGTATCTGCTCAATGGTGCGGCGCCGTTCTACAACACGTATCGATGCAGCGATGGTCGGTGGTTTTCGATCGGGAGCATCGAGCCGCACTTCTGGGAGAATCTCTGCCGGGTGCTGGGGACGGAGGATTTGCTGCCGCACCAGTTCGACCAGGCGCGATGGCCGGAGATGATCGAGCGGTTCGCGGGAATTTTTGCGACGAAGAGTGCGGACGAGTGGATGGAGGTGATGTCCCAGTACGACATCTGTGCGGCGCCGGTGCTGGAGATGGAGAACGTGGTTACGAACGAGCACAATTTGGCGCGGGGGATGGTGGTGGAGCTCGATTCGCCGGTTGGCAAGGTGAAGCAGATCGGGGTGGCGCCGAAGCTGAGCGATACGCCTGGGATGCCGCGTTTTACGGCGCCGCTCATTGGGCAACACACCGACGAGATTCTCGGCGGGCTGGGGTATACGGCCGAGCAGATTGGAGAGCTGCGGAGCCGCGGCGTGGTGGGCTGAGCGACGCCGGGGAGCCCAGACAGCG
Source organism: Tepidiforma sp. (assembly GCF_034432735.1). Taxonomy (GTDB): domain Bacteria; phylum Chloroflexota; class Dehalococcoidia; order Tepidiformales; family Tepidiformaceae; genus Tepidiforma. The sequence continues at coordinate 22,154 of NZ_DAOUBJ010000120.1, forward strand.
CGAGGAGGCGGCGCCTAGGCGCCGCCTCCTCGCGCTGTCTGGGCTCCCCGGCGTCGCTCAGCCCACCACGCCGCGGCTCCGCAGCTCTCCAATCTGCTCGGCCGTATACCCCAGCCCGCCGAGAATCTCGTCGGTGTGTTGCCCAATGAGCGGCGCCGTAAAACGCGGCATCCCAGGCGTATCGCTCAGCTTCGGCGCCACCCCGATCTGCTTCACCTTGCCAACCGGCGAATCGAGCTCCACCACCATCCCCCGCGCCAAATTGTGCTCGTTCGTAACCACGTTCTCCATCTCCAGCACCGGCGCCGCACAGATGTCGTACTGGGACATCACCTCCATCCACTCGTCCGCACTCTTCGTCGCAAAAATTCCCGCGAACCGCTCGATCATCTCCGGCCATCGCGCCTGGTCGAACTGGTGCGGCAGCAAATCCTCCGTCCCCAGCACCCGGCAGAGATTCTCCCAGAAGTGCGGCTCGATGCTCCCGATCGAAAACCACCGACCATCGCTGCATCGATACGTGTTGTAGAACGGCGCCGCACCATTGAGCAGATACTCACCCGGGCGGATCGGCTGCCCCGTGGAAAAATAATGGCTAAAGGCGCTCGTCATCAGCGAAAGCACCCCGTCGCTCATCCCCACATCGATATTCTGGCCCCGGCCCGTTTTCTCCCGCGCAATGATCGCCAGGCAGATCGCGAAGGCCGCCGTCAGGCCGCCCCCCGCAAAGTCCGCCAGCAGATTCACCGGAATCGCCGGCGGCTGGCCCGGCCGCCCAGTCACCCCCAGCGCACCGCCAATCGCAATGTAATTGATATCGTGCCCCACAAGATTCGCGTACGGCCCCGTCTGCCCGAACCCAGAAATCGAACAGCAGATAATCCGCGGATTGATACCAGAGAGCGTCTCGTAGTCCACGCCCAGCCTCCTCACCACGCCCGGACGGAACCCCTCGATCACCACGTCGGCGTTCTCCACCATCCGGTAGAAAATCCTCCGCGCTTCCTCCTCCTTCAAGTTCAGTGCGATCGAACGCTTCCCGCGGCCTAGCGCATTGAACGCAGCCGCCCGCTCGGCCGCCTCGCTACGCCGGAGCCCCGTCGTCCCCAACTTCGCCGACGCGCCCGGGACTGCCTCCACCAGCGTCACCTCGGCACCGAAATCCGCCAGCAACATCGAACAATGGGGGCCCGGCGCCAGCCGGGAGAGGTCCAGCACCTTGATACCTTCGAGAGCCATCACCATGGAACGAACATCTCCTGTAGGGGCGAACTCTGTCCCGGTAGCATGCTGGCGCCCGCCCGGCCGTGCAACACCTTGCACCCCGCGGGTCAGGAGCGTACACCTCCTCTCCATCCCTACCCCCCAACGAGGATCCCACATGCCCCGTCTCTCTCGACTCAGCCGCTCTGTAGCCGGAAAGGTCGCCCTCGTCACCGGCGCCGCCAGCGGAATGGGGCGCGCCACCGCCATCCTCTTCGCCGACGAAGGCGCCGCCGTCGCCGCCGTCGACGTCAACCGCGAACCGGTCGAAAGCGTCGCAGCCGAGATTCGCGCCGCTGGCGGCAACGCCCGCGCCTGGGCCTGCGATGTCGCCGACCGAGCGGCCGTCGAGCAGCTCATCGCCGAAGTGGTAGTCCAGTTCGGCGGCATCGACATCCTCATCAACAACGCCGGCATCGCCGCCGCAGTCCCCTTCGAGGCCGACAACTACGACGAGGTCTGGGCCCGCACCCTCGCCGTCGACCTCACCGCCATGACCTACACCATCCGCGCCGCCCTACCCCACCTCCGCCGCTCGGAAAGCCCGCGCATCGTCAACATCGCCAGCACCGAAGGTCTCGGCGCCACCCCCGGCCACAGCGCCTACACCGCCGCCAAACATGGCGTCGTCGGCCTCACCCGGTCCTTGGCCCTCGAATTCGGGAAGGAAGGCATCACCGTCAACTGCATCTGCCCCGGCCCGATACGAACCGCCATGACCGAGGCCATCCCCGAAGAAGCCAAAGAACGGTACGCCCGTCAGCGTACCGCCCTTCGACGTTACGGCCTGCCCGAGGAAGTCGCCCACCTCACCCTCTCCCTCGCCATGCCCGCCGCCTCCTTTGTCACCGGCGTAGCCCTGCCGGTCGATGGCGGCCTCACCATCCGCCGCGCCTGAGTCGTTCACCCGTCGGCCACGCGCTGGCGCTATCATCACCCGCGTGACCCCGAAGAACCTCGAAATCGAGTGGCAGTTCGCAGCGCTCGATACCCGTCCCGTCCTCAGGTGGCTGCAAACGCAACCCCTGCCCGGTTTCACCGTCGAACCCGAAGGAACCCAAACACTCGACGACACCTACCTCGACACACCCGACTGGCGCATTCACCGCGCCGGCTACACCTGCCGCGTGCGCAGGAAAAACACCACCGCCGAGCTCACCCTCAAGTCGATGGCCGAAGCCTCCGAAGGCATCCGTACCCGCCGCGAAATCACCGCCGAGCTCGCCGAGCCCGACGCCGACCCACGCACCGCGCCCGGTGAAGCCGGAGAAGCCCTGCGTGCCCTCTGTGGACGCCACCCCCTCGTCCCCCTCTTCCGCCTCCTCACCACCCGCCAGAGGTTCCGCCTCGACGATGGCGCCGGGACGCTCGCCGAAATCGCCCTCGACGACACCACCATCCCAGTCGCCGGCGACGAACCCGTTCGCATCGCACGCGTCGAAGTCGAAGTCCAATCCGAGGCCCTCGAACGCACACGCCCCTTCGTCGACGCCCTCGTGGCCGCCTGTAGCCTCGGGCCGGCCTCCACATCCAAATTCGAAGCGGCCCTCGTCGCCACGGGCCAGCGCCCACCCGAACCCCCCTCGTTCGGCCCCGAAACCGTCGAAACCACCATGACCGCGGCGCAGGTCGCTTTCGCCGTCCTTCGTCGCCAGTTCCGCGTCTTCCTCCAAAACGAGCCTGGCACCCGCCTCGGAGAGGACATCGAAGCCCTCCACGACATGCGCGTCGCAACCCGCCGCCTCCGCGCAGCGATGTCCACCTTCCGCCCCTTCCTCTCCCCCCGCACCCTCGCCTTCCGCGACGAATTTGGCCTCGTCGCCCGTGCACTCGGCGAAGTCCGCGACCTCGATGTCCAGCTCGAACGGATGGCCGAGTGGCGCACCGCCTTTCCTCCCGAACGCGCCCACGTGCTCGATAGCATCGAGACCCTCCTCCTCCGCCGCCGAAAGGCCGCGCGCAAGCGGATGCTCCAAGTGCTCGATTCCCGCCGCTACGAACGCCTCTGCGCGCGCTTCGGCGCGGTCCTCCACACCGGCCCACCCAAGTCATTCGCCGCCGGCCGCGTCCCGGCCCTCGCCGTCGCCCCCGACCTCGTCGAGCGGCGCTACCGCAAAGTCCGCAAACTCGGCGACCGCATCCGCAAATCCTCCCCGCCCGAGGCGTACCACCTTCTCCGCATCGAGGCCAAAAAGCTGCGCTACGCCCTCGAATTCGTCGGAAACGGCCTCTACGGCAAACCGGCACTCGAGTTCAGCGCCCGAGTCACCGCTCTCCAAGACCTCCTCGGCCTCCACCAAGACGCCTACGTCGCCATCGACATGCTCGAAGATCTCGCCTCAACGGCCGGCCGCCGGCTGCCGCCCGAAACCCTCATGGCCATGGGAATGCTCGCCGAACGTTACCGCACCCAGGCCCAAGAGCTCCGCGCCCGATTCCCCACCGTCTACCGCCAGCTGCGTGGCACCGAGTGGAAAAAGCTCCTCCGCCTCATGGAGGCACAGCGGCCACAGCCGATCGCCCACATCCCGTCACCACCCGCAGATCGCCCCTAGGCCTACCAGCAGGTATCCTTCCCCTCCGGGCATCCGAACCCATGCCGGCCCCGGTCGAAATAACGCTCCGGGCCCGCAAACGGAAATCGCGCCACCCGGGATTTCGCCATATGGCAGTGCTCGTCGATCAGAACACCCGCCTCCTGGTGCAAGGCATCGGCACCGAAGGCGCCAACCACATGCGCCGCTCCATCGCCTACGGCACCAACGTCGTCGCCGCCATCCATCCCAAGCGCGGCGGCGAGCAGCAGGATGGCGTCCCTATCTTCACCACCGTCGACCAGGCCGTCCGCGAAACCGGCGCCAACGTCAGCATCATCTTTGTCCCCGCCCCGGGCGCCGCCGATGCCATCCTCGAAGCAGCTGCTGCCAAGATTCCCCTCATCGTCTGCATCACCGAAGGCATCCCCGTCCTCGACATGGTCCGCGTCAAGGCGGCCCTCCAGTCCAGCGGAAGCATCCTCATCGGCCCTAACTGCCCCGGCGTCATCACCCCCGGCACCAGAACCCGCGTCGGCATCATGCCCGGCGACGTCTTCATGCCTGGCCGGGTCGGCGTCGTCAGTCGGTCCGGCACCCTCGTCTACGAAGTCGTCGCCCAGCTCACCGCCCAAGGCATCGGTCAGAGCACCTGCATCGGCGTCGGCGGCGACCCCATCATCGGCACGCGCCAGGCCGAGGCCGTTCGCATGCTCAACGAAGACCCCGATACCGATGCCATCGTCCTCGTCGGCGAAATCGGCGGGTCCGCCGAACAGGAGGCAGCCGCCTACATCCGCTCCCACGTCGAGAAACCCGTCGTCGCCTTCATCGCCGGCGCGACCGCACCCCCAGGCCGCCGCATGGGGCACGCCGGCGCCATCATCTCCGGAGAGGACGGCAAAGCCGAGAACAAAAAGGCAGCCCTGCGCGCCGCCGGCGCCGTCGTATCCGACTCCCCCGCCGACATCGGAACCACGATGAAGCGCTTGCTGACCGAACGAGGCCTCGTTCGCTAGCTTCCGCCACCCTCGATTCGGTCTATCGTCCTGCGGCCGACCCCCCTTCCACCGCAGCGTCCCCACGCCGGGGCCGCCCAGACGTTCCGTTCGTTCCAATCATGTTACGTTTTCCAGCCCATCCCCTGGCTTGCCCACCAACCCGAACACCGTCGGCTACCATTCACCCAGCGCCATGCCGAGCAAGGCACAGCGCGGGAGGTGCCGACGTGGAAGCGCTCGAAGCCAGCGAGCCCCGGTTCGTCGATTCACTCCTCGGTGCCGTTCATCGCCTCGAAGTCGCCCGAGAGCCCCGCGCCATCCGGGAAGCCATCCGTGACTGTGCGCTCGCCATCGAATTCCGCCTCGACACCCTCGCCCGCGAACTCGAACCGTCACGCGGGCAGCTCGACCCTTCCCTCGTACCTGCCGGCCGCGCCGTCGAACAGGTCCTCCGCGAGGTGCTGATCGAAGCCTGGCGGCTACTCGAAGCCGGCGATGACGCCCTCGCCGACCGCCCCCGCCTCGCGTCGTTCGCGCGGGCAGCCACGCGCGCAGCGCAACGGGAAGCAGCCTTCGCCTTCGCTCAGCTCGCCCTGCCCGAAGCCCTCGATTAGCCTACCCTCGCCGAACTCCAGAACGTCAACCAGTTCCCCGCTAGGTCCTCGACGGTGAATTCGTTTTTCCCCCACGACCGCTCCGCGAGCGGGTCGAGCACGCGCACGCCTGCCCCGACCACTCGCTCCCACATCCCTTGCAAATCTTCAGCCTCTACCTTCCGGTCGCATTCCACGCCCCGCAGCCCAGCTCTGCGCACCCAACCAAAGCGGCCGGCATACCGCCGGCCGTCAGACACTCAGTGCGTGGGATGGTGGGCGATACTGGATTCGAACCAGTGACCTCTGCGATGTCAACGCAGCGCTCTAACCATCTGAGCTAACCGCCCACGGTAGCCAAAAGCATACGCCCGCCAACCGCTAATCGCCAGCCTCTCGCGTGTGGCGAAGTACACCCCTAACCTGAAACCTATGCCCCGACGCGGTCACCGCTGGAAAACGCCCTCCGAGCCAATCACGCTCACCTTGCGCGCCGAGAGCCTCGTCTTCGGCGGCGCCTCCCTCGCCCACGCACCCGATGGCCGGGTCGCCTTCCTCTGGTTCGCGATCCCAGGCGAGCTCGTCGAAGCCACCGTCGAACGCGAATACCCCGACTACCTCGAGGCCGTTACCACCCGCGTCCTCGAACCCTCCCCCGAACGCATCGCCCCCCGTTGCCCGCTCTTCGGCGAATGCGGCGGTTGCCAGCTCCAGCACATCGCCTACGAAGCCCAAGTCCGCCTGAAGGAAGCCGTCGTTCGAGAGCAGCTGGAACGAATCGGGCGGCTCGACCCTGGAGTCGTCCGCCCGATCGTCCCAGCCACGGAACCTTGGGCTTACCGCAACCACCTGCGATTCTCCACCGGCAAAAAATTCGGCCATATCGGCTTCATCTCACGACGTGGGCACGGGCTCCTCCAAGTCGAAAACTGCCCCATCGCCGACCCGTGGGTCAACGATCTCCTCCCCAAGCTCCAAGGGCATGGCGCCGGACTCCACCAGGTGCAGGTGCGCCACTCCGCAGCTACCGGCTCGTTCCTCGTCAACCCCGCAATCCCCGGAGTCGATATCCCAACAGGCCAAACCAGTTACCTCGAGCGGCTCGCCGGCCACGATTTCGTCGTCAGCGCCTCCGCCTTCTTCCAAGTCAACACAGCCCAAGCCGAAGAGCTTGTCCGCCTCGTTGGCGAAGCCCTCCCGCCCCGCGGCCACCTCCTCGTCGATGCCTTCGCTGGCGTCGGAACCTTCGCCAGAATCTTCGCCGACCGCTTCGACTCCGTCATCGCGATCGAAGAATCCAACAGCGCCGCCCGCGATGCCAAGGTCAACCTCCGCTCGGTCCGAAACGCCCATATTCGCATCGGAAAAGTCGAAGAAATCCTCCCCACATTCGAGGACTACCCAGACGCCGTCGTGCTCGACCCGCCCCGGCCCGGCTGCGCCCCACCCGTGCTCGCCGCGATCTGTCGGTTCCGGCCCGGAACCGTCGTCTACGTCTCCTGCAACCCGGCAACGCTCGCGCGCGACCTCCGCGTGCTCGTCGATGGAGGGTACCGCCTCACCGCCGTCACACCCCTCGACATGTTCCCCCAAACCGGGCACATCGAATGCGTCAGCCGGCTGGAGTGGCCCGCAGAATGACCCGCCGCGTCGTCCTCGCCTCCGCCTCCCCCCGTCGCCGCGAGCTCCTCGACGCCCTCCTCTCCGAATTCGACGTCGAAGCAGCCGAAATCCCAGAGGATCTCTCCGGCGACGCCATCGATTGCGCGCGCCAACTCGCCTATGCCAAGGCCGAGGCCGTCGCTCGCCACCACCCGGCCGCCGTCGTCATCGGATGCGATACCGTCGTCTTTCGCGGCCTCAAACTCTACGGCAAGCCCACCACCGTCCCCGAAGCCATCGCCATGCTCCGCGAACTGCGCGGCCGAGCTCACCAGGTCGTCACTGCCGTCACCCTGATCGGCCCCGAAGGCACCGCCATCGACCACGAGGTCTCCACCGTCCTCATGGCCAACCTCGCCGACGAAATCCTCGAGGCCTACGCCGCCTCCGGCCGAACGCTCGACAAGGCCGGCGGATACGCCATCCAACACGACGACGTCCAGCCCGTCGAGCGGCTCGAAGGCTGCTACTGCGCCGTCATGGGGCTCCCCCTTTGGACACTCCACCGGCTGCTCGAACTCTTCGGCTGCGCGCCAAAGCGCCCGGACGAGCGCCACGCCCGCTGCGCAGCCTGTCCTGCGCGCCCACGCTGAGGCTCCGAGCCCCTCTTGGCACCCGGCGCCGGAAGCGTAGACTTGCGCTCTGCATGCGGGGTGTAGGTTCCACCTCGCGGGAGTTCGTTGCATGAGCAATAGCCGCTCGCTCGGGAGGGGGAGCCCCGCTGGCGGTTCGCGGCCCATCCGCGTGCTCGTCGTCGATGACCATGCCGTCATCAGGCAAGGCCTCCGCATGCTGCTCGAAACCCAAGCCGAAATCGAAGTCGTCGCCGACTGCGAAAACGGCCGCGAAGCACTCCTCGCCGTCCAGCGCCTGCGACCCGATGTCGTCCTCATGGACGTGGTCATGCCCGGACTCAATGGCATCGAAGCCACACGCCAAGTCAAACGGGCATCCTCCGCCACCAAAGTCGTCATCCTCTCTGGCTTCGTCGACGAAGAACAAATCGTCGGCGCCATCCGAGCGGGCGCCGCAGGCTATCTCGTCAAGAACTCCGACGTCTCCGAGCTCCTTCTCGCCATCCAGACCGTCCACCGCGGCAACCAGTACTTCTCGGCAGCACTCTCCGACGGTTTCGATATCGCCGAGCTCCAGCTACAGGCTCGCCGGCCTGGAGCCAAGAGCTCGCTCGAAAACCTCACCCCCCGCGAGCGCGAAGTACTTCAACTCATCGCCGAAGGACGCACGAACCAACAGATCGCCGACGAACTGGTGGTCAGCGTCAAAACCGTCGAAGCCCACAAGGCCCACATCATGGAAAAACTCAAAGCCCGCTCGCGAACCGACCTCATCCGCTACGCCCTCAAGCGCGGCATCGTCAGGCTCGAGAGCGTCGACGAAGCCGAGCGCAGCCTCACCAACCTCGGTGGTGCCGCCGAGGGATAGCTCAGCCGTTCGCTCGCGCGTAATCCAGCGCCCGTCGATACGCCGCAGCCGCCCGTTCGAAGCTCGCGAACACCGGTACCCCCGCCTCGTTGAACTTTCCCTGGATACTGGCAACGTATTCAGCCTCGTGCGCCGGATGGAGAATCGCCACCAACGGCTTTTGCGAACGTTCGATGTGGTTCGCCAAGGTCCGAATCGTCGCCTCCAACGTCTCCGGCTTCGCCTTCCACTGTCGCGCAGCGAACATCGCCGATAGCTCCATTGCCATCCCGTCTACGTTCGGGTCGCCATCGACAATGCGCAGAATGCGATCCAGCGTCTCCATGTTCCCCTGAATCGTTCCCGCCATGTCGAGCGGGTTTTGGTAACTCCCGCCCACGATGTTGAAAAACTCCCCCAGAGCCGCGTACGTCGCATCCGCGAACCTCGGTACCCGAAGCCCCGCTTTCGCAAACGCATCCGTCATCGAAACCGACTGACCACCCGTCTGCGCGAGCAAGGCCATCCCATCTCCGCCCGGCGTCCGCGCCCGAAGGAGCATCTTCATCACATCTATCGTCTCGTCGAGATTGTTCGTCGTGATGGCGCCACATTGGCGCATCATCCCGTCCCACACCGCCTGCGGCGCCGCCAGCGAGCCCGTATGCGACATCGTCGCTCGCGCACCAGCCTCCGTCTGGCCACCCTTCCAGACCACCACCGGCTTCCGTCGGCAAGCTTCGCGCAGCGTCTCGAAAAAGCGTCGCCCGTCCTTCACACCTTCCACGTACATCCCGATCACTCGCGTCTCGTCATCCAGCATCAGGTACTCCAAGTAGTCCGAGACATCGAGCACGATCGCATTGCCAATCGAGGCACACTTGCTCACGAACATCCCGTTCGCCGCTGCCACCAGACTGAACATAATTCCGTGCGTCCCCGACTGACTCAGAAATCCGATCTCGCCCACATCGGTCACCGGGGCATCGGCGCTGAAGCGCACCCCCGCCTTCGGCAGATACAGGCCCATGCAGTTCGGGCCAACAAGGTTGAAGTCCCCCTCTCGCGCCATCGCCGCCAGCTGATCCTGGAGCCGGATCCCCAGCTCCTCACCCGTCTCCGCGAACCCCGACGTAAAGAACGCCGCCCCTCCCGCCCCCGCAGCGATCAGGTCCTTCAAAACGAACGGCGAAACCTGACGCGGCACCGCCACCAGCGCGTAATCGATCGGCTCTGGAATATCGAGCACCGACCTGAAATTCCGAACCCCGAGCGCCTCGATACCCGGAATCTCCTTCTCGTCCAGCTGCACCGAGTACAACCGACCGCCGCGCTCCGTCAGCGGAAGATTGTTGTGGAGCCACATGTATCCGGGCCCCTTGTCGCCGATCACAGCCACCACCTTCGGGTTGAACATCCGGTCCAGCCGGTGACCCGGAACGGCCATCTCGCACTCCTCCCGGCGGCTCCGCCGCGCCTCAGTTCTCGCTCACCACGATCCGGGCATCCACCGCAAGGGCACCGTCCGGGTAGGCGAATACCGGGTTCAAATCCAGTTCCCGCACCTCCGGGTGCCGCTCCACGAACTCCGAAACCTTCAGGATCGTCCGCTTCAGCGCCTCGATATCGGCAGGCGGCTGCCCGCGCACCCCGGAGAGCACCGGCCGCCCCTTGATTTCGTCGATCATCTGCTGGGCGTCTTTCTCCTCCAGCGGCACCAGGCGGAACGACACATCCTTCAGCACCTCCACCATGATGCCCCCCAGCCCGAACATCATCACCGGCCCGAATTGCGGGTCCATCGTCATCCCCACGATCACCTCCGTCCCTTGCGGCGCCATGTGCTGCACCGCCACCCCCAGGATCCGCGCCCCTGGCACCGCCCGTTGCGCATCGGCCACGATCTCGTCGAACGCAGCGGCCACCTCCTCCGTATCCCGAAGGTTCAGCCTCACCCCGCCCACATCGGATTTATGAGCAATGTCCGGCGAAACCACCTTCAACACCACCGGATAGCCAACCTCAGCCGCACGCGCCTGGGCCTCCTCACGCGTCCGGGCCAAGAGCGTCGGCGCCACCGGCACCCCGGCCTCCTCTAGAACCGACTTCGCCTCGACCTCGGTCAGCAGCGTGCGCCCCTCTGCGCGCACCTGCGCAAGTACGGAATCGAACGACATGCCTGCCTCGCGGAAACGACGTAGTGTGGCCGGATTGTACGGGAACCCGCGCGTGCGTCCTACCGCCCCACCGGCTACGCTCCCGCCGCGGAGGCAGCACCATGAACCAACCGTACGACATCGTCATCGTCGGCGCCGGGTCCTCCGGCGCCGCCATCGCCGCCCGGGCAAGCGAAGACCCACGCCGCTCCGTCCTCCTCCTCGAGGCCGGACCCGACTACCCCGACCTCGCCCACCTCCCCTTCGACCTCCTCAATAGCCATAACAACTCCTACACCGCCCACGATTGGGGCCTCGCCTACCAGCCCACCGCCGCCGGACGCTCCGCACCCTTCCCCCGAGGCCGCGTCACCGGCGGCTCCAGTGCCGTCAACACCACCATCGCCCTGCGTGGCCTCCCCGAGGACTACGACGCCTGGGCCGCCGCGGGCAACCCCGAGTGGTCGTGGGACCGCGTACTCCCCGCCTTTCGCCGACTCGAACGGGACCTCGACTTCGGCGACCGCCCCTACCACGGCAACGCCGGACCCATCACCATCCGCCGCTACCAATGGGACGAACTGACGGCCGTCCATCAGGCATGGCTCGAAACCGCCGACCAACTCGGCTACCCCCGCTGCGACGATGCCAACGACCCATCCAGCTGGGGAGCCGGACCCCACCCCATGAACAAAATCGGCCGCCTCCGGATCTCGACAGCCATCGGCTACCTTGCGCCGGCCCGCGCCCGCCCCAACCTCACCATCCAACCCAACACCCTCGTTCGCCGAATCCTCTTCCAGCGCAACCGCGCCATCGGCCTCGAAGTCGAACGTAACGGTTCGGTCGAAACCTACCAGTGCCGCCTGGCCATCCTCTCGGCCGGCGCGATTCACTCACCGGCGATCCTCCTCCGCTCGGGCATCGGCCCCGCCCAAGAGCTTACCCGGCTCGGCGTCGAACCCATTCACGCCGCCGAGGGCGTCGGTACCCGCTTGAGCGATCATCCGGCGCTCGCCGTCGTTGCCACCGTCCGCGACCCCTCCATCCTCGACCCCGACCAGCCAATCGTCCAGACGATCCTGCGCTATACCGCTCCCGATAGCCCGTACCGCAACGACCTCCAGATCGAAGCCTTCTCGTTTTCCCCCCGCGGAAGCCGCCTCGAAACCATCGCCGTCGCCGCCGTCCTCGAACAGGTCAACGGGCGGGGCCGCCTCCGCCTCCCCTCCGCCGAACCGCACACCCCGCCAACCATCGAGAACCACTTCTGCGAAGACCCCGAAGATCGGCGCCGACTCGCAGTCTCCTTCCGCCATGCCCTCACCTTCGTCACCACCGGCCCCCTCGCACGGCTCGTCGACCGCGTCGTCTTCCCCGACCTCTCGCGCCCCCTGAGCGAAGAAGCCCTCGACCGCCTCCTCCTCCGGTTCGCCGCCAGCGGTTACCACCCATGCTCCACCGCACCGATGGGCCCGCCCACCGACACCCACGCCGTCGTCGACCAGTACGGCCGTGCCTACGGCGTCGAGGGCCTCGTCGTCGCCGACGCCAGCATCATGCCCACAGTCCCGCGCGCGAACACCAACCTCACAAGCATCATGATCGGCGAAATGGTCGGCGAATGGGTTCGAACGCGCCCCGAGCTCTACGGCCTCTGAGCCCGACCGCTACCAGCTACTCGACAACGATCCGCCCGGTCGCTGGGCCGCACTGATACGGGTAGCTCACGCCCGCCTGGTCGAAGTCCCGCTGGTACTCCCCGCTGGTCTGCGCCGGCGACGAAACACCGGCCAGCATGATAGCGATCGGACTCGACGTATTCTCCCACTTCCAAACCACCCGCGTGCGCGCCTTGATGGTCACCTGCGCCGGCTCGCATCCCTGATCGGTCACCCTGATCTCCTGCACCGGTCGCTCGACGGGTGCCTCCGTCGCATTCACGTTCGGATTGACGTTCTCCAGCTTCACATCCGAAGTACCGTTCCCCCCGCCGCCGCAGGCCATCGCCGCCAGCGCCACACCACCCAGCACCACGCCCAACCAAACCCGTATGCCGGGCATCTCGATTGTCATGGCCTCCTCCTGTCGACCTATCGATGGCGCCGCATCCTACCATCGGCCAACCCTATCCTGCCCAAGTAGTTCAGGAGGCGTTCGCTATCTCCGCAACCTTGGCGTCGAGCCCTCCGCTCAACCGCTCCGATGCCGCTGCACGAACCGCCCAACCCGCTCCAGCGCACGTTCGATTTGCTCGTAACTGCTCGCGTAGCAGGCCCGGACGTGCCCCTCGCCGCAGGCACCGAAGGCACTGCCCGGTACCACCGCCACCCGTTCCTCCGCGAGCAGCAGCTCGCTGAACTCCAGGCTCGTCATTCCCGTCACCCGAATGTCCGGGAACGCGTAAAACGCACCCCGTGGCTCGAACGTCGGAAGCCCCACCGCGCGGAACCCGTCCACGATCAGCCGCCGCCGACGGTTGTACTCCGTCACCATCTCCGCAACGAATGCCTCCCCCTCCTCCAGCGCCGCGAGCGCCGCGAACTGCGATGCCGTCGGCGCCGACATCATCACGTACTGATGGACCTTCATCATCGCCTCGGCCATCGGCGCCGGCGCCGCAACCCACCCCAGCCGCCAGCCAGTCATCGCGTAAGCCTTGCTGAATCCCCCGAGGAGCACCGTCCGCTCGCGCATCCCCGGCAACGAGGCAAAGCACGTGTGCTCCCCTTCGTACGTCATCCGGTCGTAGAGTTCGTCACTGATCACCGCTAAGTCGTACCGCTCCACCACCTCCGCGATCGCCTCCAGGTCCCCCCGCGACATCGTCGCACCAGTGGGATTCGCCGGAAACCCCAGCAGCAGCACCCGCGATGCCGCCGTAATCTCCCCCTCCAGGTCCGCCGGGAGCAGCCGAAAATCATCCTCCGACCGCGTCGGTACCGGTTGGAACACCCCGCCCGCCATCACCGTCACCGGCATGTACGCAACATAACTTGGGTCGGCGCACAACACCCCATCCCCCGGGTCGACCAACGCCCGCATCGCAATGTCCAGCCCCTCGCTCGACCCGCACGTAATCACGATCTCCGCCCGCGGGTCGTACCGCACGCCATAGAGCCGCTCCAGGTGAGCGGCCAATCGCTCCCTCAGCTCGATAAGGCCATAGTTCGACGTGTAATGCGTGTCGCCCCGTTCGATGCTCGCGATCGCCGCCCGTCGGAACGGTTCCGGCGTCACATAGTCCGGCTCCCCGACACCGAGCGAAATCACATCCTCGATCGTGCTCAGGAGGTCGAAAAACCGTCGGATACCGCTTGGCGGAACCGCCTGCACCCGTCGCGAAATGTAACGTGCCGGCGAAGATGGGGTCGTCGTGTCAGCGGTCATCGTGCTGCTCCTCGTTTGCCCCCGCCAGCCATTCCTACCGGGAAAGGCCGCCCCGGGGGCGGCCTTCCTGCTGGAGTACTCGACGTACGGCTCCGACCGCCACCCTCACCGGCGCGCACGCGCAGCAGCCGCCGCAGCAGCAGCCAGGAACGCAGCGAGGGAGGTCGAAGGAACCATCGCCCCTAACTCTCACGGCTCCCGTTCATAACGTCAATACCAGGATTTCCCCCCATCCCCCGCCGCTCGCCCCCCGTTTTTCCCCCGCCCTACACTGGAAGCCGACGTGTCGGTCATCAGTTACGACGCCATCCCCTACGAAGGCACCGCCGTCGAAGCGTCTCACCCTCGGCGCCTCGCTGCGCTCGGCCGCCTCTTCGGCATCGAGACCCCACCGCCCTCCACCGCCCGCATCCTCGAAATCGGCTCGGCCGTCGGCGAAAACCTCAACGCCATCGCCGCCAGCCTCCCTCGTGCCACCTGTCTCGGCATCGACAACGCCCCCCGCCAAGTCCAGTTCGCGCGCGCCGTGGCCGCCCGCCTCGGCCTCGCCAACGTTCGATTCGAAGTCCTCGACATCATGGACGCCGGCCCAGATCTCGGCACCTTCGACTACGTCATCGCCCACGGCGTCTACTCCTGGGTCGAAGAACCCGTCCGCGACCGCCTCCTCCGCCTCTGCCGCGAACTCCTCGCACCCAACGGCATCGCCTTCGTCAGCTACAACTGCTACCCCGGCTGGTACCTCCGCCAGCCCCTCCGCGAACTCATGGTTTTCTCCACACGCCAACTCCAGGCCCAGCCCGGACAGCTCGTCGCCCACGCCCGCGCGATGGCCGAAATCGTCGTGCGCACCGCGCTCGATCTCGAAGCCCGCCTCCCCGGCGGCCCCCTTTACGCCCAAGTGCTCGCCCGCGAACTCGCATTCATCACCGAGCGTCCGGACGACTACCTCGCCCACGAACACCTCGAGCCAACCAACGCGCCGGTCTACCTCGCCGACTTCGTCCGCCACGCAGGCACCCACGGGCTCCAGTATCTCGGTGACGCCTGGCCCCTCCGCATGGCCCTCCCCGATCTCGCCAGAAACGTCGCCGCCGAATTCCAAGCCCTCGCGCCCGGCCCCGTCGAGCGCGAACAGCTCCTCGACTTCGTCCACGGTCGAACCTTTCGAGAGTCCCTCCTCTGCCACATCGACCGGGACCTCGGCCGCCCGCCATCGCCCCGGCGCCTCCACGGCCTCGCACTCCGCCTCCTCGGCGACTTCATCGGCCCCGGAGAAGACCGCTACGACCCGGTCCTTCCCAAACTCCTTCACCCCGGCGGCCTCCTCGCCATCCGCCACCGCGACCTGCTCACCGCGCTACACCGCCTCGCAGAGCGCCGTCCAGCAGCAGTGCCCGTCGACGAGCTCGCCGAGCTCGTCGGCCCCGACCAATTCTGGGCCGATACCGCGCCCCGCCTTCTGCGCCTCTTCCTTCAGGGCGGTCTCCAACTCGAGGCCGAACCCGTCCCCATCCCATCCACGCCAGGCCCACGTCCCCGCGCCTTCGCCATGGCCCGCGACCAGGCCCTCCGCGACGACACCATGCCCGTCGCGCTCACCCACGCCGTCCACGACGTCCCGCCGCTGCCGCTCGCCCTCCTGCCGTACCTCGACGGCAGCCGCACTCTCGACGACCTTGCCGAACTCGTCGTCAACGTCCTTGCGCCCAGCAACCAGGATGACGCCATCCGGGCCGCCGGAGTATCCTTCGCCACCGCCCGCGTTGCCGTCGCCGGTGCCCTCGCCTGGCTCGCGCGGCGCGGATTCCTCGAACACTGACGTCGTCCCATCGCAACCGCCGGAGCCGACCGTGACCGACCCCACCGCCCTCACCCTCGCCGAAGCCTCCCGTGCCATCGCTCGCCGCGACCTTTCGCCCCACGAGCTCACCCGCGCCTGCCTCGAACGAATCGAACGGCTCAATCCCCGCCTCAACGCTTTCGTCCTCGTCACCGCCGAGCGTGCCCTGCAGGACGCCGCACGCGCCGAACAGGAGCTGCTCGCCGGTCACTACCGCGGCCCCCTCCACGGCGTGCCAGTCGCCTTCAAAGACCTCTACGACACCGCGGGCGTCGAGACCGCGGCCGGCTCCGCCGTCCTCCGCGGCCGCGTGCCATCCAGCGACGCCACCGTGGTCCGCCGCCTCCTCGACGCCGGCGCCATCATGCTGGGGAAAACCAACACCCACGAATTCGCCTGGGGAACGACCACCAACAACCCCCATACCGGCCCCACCCGCAACCCGTGGGGCCACGACCGCATCCCCGGCGGCTCCAGCGGCGGTTCCGGGGCGGCAGTCGCCGCATCCCTCTGTCCCGTCGCCCTCGGGACCGACACCGGCGGCAGCATCCGCATCCCGGCCGCACTCTGTGGCTGCGTCGGCCTGAAGCCGACGTACGGCCGGGTCAGCCGCGCAGGCATCGTCCCCATGTCATGGCGGTTCGACCACGCAGGACCACTCGCCCGGACCGTCGAGGACGTCGCCATCGTCCTCGACATCATTTCCGGCTACGACCCTGCCGATTTCGCCACCGTTCCCCTTCCCCAGGTCGACCACCGCCAAGCGCTCATTCCCGACATCAGAGGGCTTCGGATCGGCGTCCCCCGCGACCAATTCTTCAGCCTGCTCGACCCTGAGGTCATCGTGGCCGTCGAAGAAGCCCTCGAGGTGCTCCGCAGCCTCGGCGCCATCGTCGAAGACATCGATCCCGGCTTCACCCGCGAAGACGTGGTCTCCGCCTGGCGCCTCGTCAACGTCGAAGGCCGGCTCCACCACGCGCCCTACCTCGAAAAAAACCCCGAAGCCTACAGCGAAGAACTGCGCAACATCCTCCTCCAGCCACTCCCCGAACCCCTCGATCTCTCGGCCGCCTACCTCGCCAGCTACCGCGTCGCCGAGGCCCTCCGCCACACCCTCGCCCAAGTCGACCTGCTCGTCACACCGACCACCATGCGCCCCGCCTCCCTCATCGGCGAAGACCCCGTCGAAGTCGAAGGCGTCCAGCTCAGCACCGGCGCAGCCTTCGCCTCGCTCACCATGCCGTTCAACATCGGAGGCATACCCGCCATCAGCATCCCGTGCGGATTCAGCAGCGAGGGCCTGCCCATCGGCCTCCAGCTCGCAGCTCGCCCCTTCGACGAAGCGACACTCCTGCGTGCCGCCTTCGCCTATGAATGTGCGACCGACTGGCACCGGAAGGCGCCGACACTCTGAGCCCGCTCATCCGAGCAGCGGCCGACCACCGGCGACATCGGTCACAAGGCTCGCATCGACTACCACCATCCGAGGCGTACCAGCGAGCCCCCCAGCCCACTCCCGCGCGGCCGGAGAAACGCGGCCCGTCGTAACGAGCACCGCCAACGTCGCACCCCCGGCCACCGCCGCCCCGTAAAGGTCACGGACCGTCGACGCACCGACCGTCCCGCCCTCCCCCAACCGCTTGCACTGCACGAACGCCGTTTCGCGCCCCCGCCTCGCAACCAGGTCGACCCCGCCGTCTCGCGGTCCCCCTGTGCGCTCCACGCGCCAGCCGTCTCGCCGGAGCCAAACCGCCACCTCCGCCTCGAACGCCTCCGGTGCCATCGCCCGCAACCCCTCCAGGGTCCTTCGCGCGGCCCGCCGCCGCGCCGCCGTCGCGAACCGAAAGAGAACCAGCACCGCCCCCACCGATGCCCCGGCCGCACCAGCCCAGCGTAGCCCTGCCGGATCCCACCACACGACGGCAAGGCCCAAAACGAACGCCAAACCAATCGCGCGCATCATCGTCCCCGGCACCTAACCTGCCGGCCGACGATGCCCGCCGGCACCGTCCGCGTCAGCTCCCCCCGACAGGCGCGAGCAGGTTGCGAAATCCGCTCGCCTGCTCGTACGCATGGGCTACCTGCAGAATCCGCCCCTCGTCGAAAAAGTTCCCGATAATCTGCATCCCGACCGGCAACCCATCGCTAAAACCGCACGGCACGCTCACCGCCGGCAGCCCCGCCACCGACGCAGGCAGCGTATAAATATCGTTCAAGTACATCGCGAACGGATCGTCGACCTTCGCGCCGATAGGAAACGCCACCGTCGGCGACGTCGGCGTAATCAGCACATCGTACCGCTCGAACGCAGCCGCGAACTCCCGACTGATCAGCGTCCGCACCTTCTGCGCCTTCAGATAATAAGCGTCGTAATAGCCCGCGCTCAGCGCATACGTCCCCAGCATGATGCGGCGCTTCACCTCGTTCCCGAAGCCCTTCGCCCGAGTTTGCTCCATGTTCTCCCACATCGAAGGGGCCGAGCGGTCGCTGAACCCATACTTCACACCGTCGTATCGCGCCAGGTTCGCCGAAGCCTCGCTCGGAGCGATGATGTAATACACCGCCAGCGCATGCTCCGTGCTTGGCAGCGACACCTCCCTATCGATCTCCGCTCCCAACGACGCCAGCACCGCCAGCGCCTCCTCGATTCGCGCCGCAACCCCGGGCTCCATCCCGCTGACGAAGTATTCCTTCGGCACCCCAATCCGCATCCCCCGGATGTCCCTCCCCAGATAGTGGCGCAGATCGGGCATCGGCTCCGGATTCGTCGTGCTATCGCGCGGATCGTGCCCACCGATGCAATCCAGCATCGTCGCCACATCCTCGACGTCCCGTCCGATCGGTCCCACCTGATCGAGCGAGCTCCCGAACGCGACAATGCCGTAGCGGCTCACGCGCCCATACGTCGGGTCGAGCCCAACCTGCCCACAGAGCGCAGCCGGCTGCCGAATCGAGCCGCCAGTGTCGCTCCCCAGCGAAACCAAGCATTCCCCCGCAGCGACCGCCGCCGCCGACCCGCCCGACGAGCCGCCAGGAACCAGCTCCAGATTCCAAGGATTCCGCGTCGGACCGAAAGCCGAATGCTCCGTCGAAGATCCCATCGCGAACTCGTCCATGTTGCACTTCCCTACCATCACCGCACCCGCGCGCCGTAAGTTCTCGTACACATGGCTGTCATACGGTGGGATGAAGTTCTCCAGCATCCTCGACCCCGCCGTCGTCCGGACACCCTTCGTGACAATCAAATCCTTCACACCGACCGGAATGCCCGTCAGTGGCGTCGCCGCACCCGCCGCGAGCTTCGCATCCGCCTCGCGCGCCTGCTCCAGCGCGAGCTCCGCCGTCAGCGTGATGTACGCGTTCACCATCGGCTCGACCTCGGCCACCCGCTCGAGGACTGCCTCCGTCAGCTCGACGCTCGTAAACTCCCGGCGACGCAGCCCCTCGTGCGCCTCGTGCGCCGTCAGCCTCCATAGCTCGCTCATTCCAGTACCGCCCGCACCCGGAAATACCCATCCTCCACAACGGGCGCATTCGCAAGCACCTCGTCACGCGGAAGCGAAGGCTCGACAACGTCCTCACGCATCACATTCGCCAACGGAAGCGGGTGGGCCGTCGGTTCGATGCCTTCCGTGTCCACCGCAGCGAGCGCTTCGAAATGGTCCAGGATGGTCGAAAGCTGAGCCCGGAACCGCTCCACCTCGTCCGCGTTCAGCGCGATCCGGGCCAGCCGAGCGATATGCAACACCTCTTCACGAGTCAGCGCCATGCCGTCAAGAATAGGGGAAGCCGGCCTTACCTGCCGCCATACTGCCTGTAGCCGCCTTCTGCTACCCTCAACCCCGATGCCACGCATCCGCCCCGGGCGCGCAGGGGGTGCCCGCCCATGAACAACATCGTCGTCCGTCGTCGCCTCCGCGAGCGGCGCCGCAACGGAAGCAACCGCGCACGCCCCCTGCTCATCGCCCTCCTCGCCCTCGTCGGGCTCGGCGCTATCGGCGCGGCAGCCGCCTTCGGCGCACTCTTCACCGTGTACAACTCCTACGCTCGCGACTACGTCCCCATCGAGCAAAAACTCCTCGAAGTCTCGTCCATTCCCACCGAGATTTACGACCGCAACGGTCCCGAAGGTGGCGTCCTCCTCGCTACCCTCTCCAACCCCAATGCCCAGCTCCTCGACCCAGTGACCCTTGACCAGATCTCGCCCTGGATGATCGAGGCCACCATCTCCACCGAGGACAACTCCTTCTGGTCGCACCCAGGTGTCAACCTCAAAGGCCTCATCCGTGCCGCCTACGAAAACTACATCCTCAACGAGTTCGGCTCCGGCACAGGCGGCTCCTCCATCACCCAGCAGCTCATCAAGAACGTCTACATCTGCCCTGCCGTCTCCGAGGACGGCGACACGCGAAACGCCTGCGTGACGGCCGAACGAACCCTCGACCGCAAGCTCCGCGAGATCGCCTACGCCATCGAGCTCGAGCGCGACTACACCAAAGAACAAATCCTCACCTGGTACCTCAACCAGATCAGCTACGCCGATCGCTACATCGGCGTCGAAGCAGCCGCCCAAGGCTACTTCCGCAAGCCCGCCAAAGACCTGACCCTTGCCGAAGCCGCCCTCCTCGCCGGCATCCCCCAGGCTCCCACCACCTACCACCCCCGACTCAACTGCATCAAGAACGATAGCGGCGAATGCATCGTCGACGAGCTCGGCAGAGGCACCGTTGGCGGTGAAGCCAAAGAACGACAGGAAGCCGTCATCGACCTCATGGTCCGGCACGGCCGCATCACCCCCGAGCAAGCAGCCGCTGCCAAATCCGAGGAGATCCGCGTCTACCTCGGCTCCAACCCGCAGCGCGCCGAGGCCTTCGTCGATAACCAGGTCGAACCCCGCCTCGTCCGCATGTGCGAGGCGGGAATCCTCGAAAAGCTCCCTGCCGCGCCCGATTGCAAGTCCAGCGTCCACATGGCCGGCTACAAAGTCACCGCCACGCTCGACTGGCAACTCACCGAGAAAGCCATGGAAATGGCTCGCGGATTCATCGCCGCTGGCCTCGAAGCCGGGTGCGAATGCTACAACGCTGCCATCGTCACTATCGAACCATCCACCGGCCAAGTCATCGTCTACGCCCCCAATCGTGACCCCTCATACCGCTCCGATCGCCGCGTCGCCGGCGATATCGACCAACTCAACGAGATCAACCAGCCCGGCTCGTCCTTCAAGCCCGCCGTCTACCTCACCTGGTTCGACGTGCTCACCAAGGCTCCCATGAGCATCTTCTGGGATACCAGCCCCCTCACCGTCGAAGGAACCGCAATCGAAAACCCTCGCCGCGATGCAGACAAAACCGAAGGGCTCATCTCGGCCCGCGCCGCACTCGGCGGTTCCCAAAACGTCCCTGCCTTCCGCGCCGCACAAGAAGCCGGCATCGACAACGTCATCGCCATGGCCAAAGCCCTCGGCATCACGACCCTCGAACAACGGTTCGACCCAACATTCCGTTCCCATCCGGATGTCACCTACGGCGCATCCATCGCCACCGGCGGAGCCAACATCCGCGCCATCGACATGGCCTACATGGACGCCACCATCGCCAACATGGGGAAAATGGTCGGCGTCCCCACACTTGCCAAATACGTCAAAGTGAGCGATCTCAAGAGCACGGCCCTCGATACCGGCGCCGATTACGAACTCGCCCTCGAACAGAAACTCCTCTTCCAAAAAGGGTATCTCCGGATTCAGGGCACCCGCGAACTCGACCCGGTGGTCATCCTCGAAGTGCGCGACAAAGAGGGTCGAGTCATCTTCCGCCAGGGCGAACCAGAGACGCGCCAGGTCGTCAACGCCGGCTCCGTCTGGCTCCTCCACAGCATCATGTCCGATTGCACCGCCCGCTTCATCATCTGGGTTTGCGGTGGCAGCAACAACGACCTCGGCCTCGACTTCTTCGCCAACGGCCAACGCATCCCTTCAGGTGTCAAGACCGGAACCCAGCAGGGCCCCGGCTCCGCCGCCGAAACCCTCGAAACGTGGATGACTGGCTACAGTCGCCACGCCGCCACCGCGGTCTGGGTCGGCAACGCCACCAACGAACTCGTCAACGACCGCCAGTTCGCCGCTGCCAACACCACCGTCCGCCTCTGGAAAAACTGGATGGGCTACTACCACGAAGCCCTCGCCGCCCGCGGCGTCCCCGACATCGGCAAGGGCTTCGCCGACCTCCAACCCCCCAACGTCGCACAACGCGAATTCCAGACCCCCGCAACCGACCGTAACCTCGGCCCCGATTTCAAGTACTGCGACCAGGTCGTCACCGC
>NZ_DAOUBJ010000121.1:0-25596 GCF_034432735.1 Tepidiforma sp.
CCGACCCTATCGCCGCCGCCTGCCGCGGCATCGTCGCCGGCTTCGGCTACCGGGCCATCGCCCGCCTGCTCGATACCCTCGCCCCCTAACCAGCGCCGACGTCCCCCAGCTCCGCCCGCAGCGCCCCAACCTGGGCCGCATGCTCCTCCGCGTGGACAGCTCCCCGCCGAACCAGCTCCCCCACCGTCACCTCCACCCCATCGACGATCCCAACCCGCCCGAACGCCGCCCCATCGAACCGCCGCAAGAGCTCCACATTCCCGAACACGAGCGCATCGTAGAGCGCCAGCGCTGCCTCCGGGCTCCGCCACAAATACTGCAGCCGCCGTTTCCACACCCCCTCGTCGAACGACGGCAGCGTTGGCGCCACCTCCGCCGCCAAAACGAAGCGCAGCCGCGCCGCCCGCACCAGTTCGGCGTCGGCCAGGTGCACCAATACATCCCGCACCGACCAGCCACCGCGGCCCGCGCGCGCCATCACCGCCGGGCCGACACCGTTCACCGCCGCCCGCACCAACGACGGACCGCGCGCATATCGCGCGAGCAGATCATCCAGGTCGGCCGGGAGCGGCGGCACTGGCCCATTCTACGGAGCCGGCGCCGCAACACCACTCAGTCCAACAACTCCACCGGCGCAACCCGGTAGCGCAGCCCCGAGCCGAACAGCCGGCACCAGCGCCGGTGAAACTCCGCCGCCTCGGCAGCCGCCCCCGCATCAGCGAAACAGGCGCGCCCAGCCGCGCACCCGCACCACACCTCCTGCCACCCTCGCCGCGTCGCTACCAACACCCGGTACACCACGGCCCATCACTCACCTTGCCCCTTCGAGAAAGCCTCCTCGCCATCGAAGGTGCACAGGTGTTCCGTCTTGATGAAGTCGATACCTGCCCCGGCCAGCCGACCCAGCAACCCCACGATCGCCGCGTGGCTCACCGGGCCGTCCGCCTTGAAGCGGCAGCGCCAATGGTCCGTACAGAACGTCTCCGGCAGCCCCTCCGGCCACACCTTCACGCCCCGATTCGTGATCATCGTCAGGTGCAGACCATCGGCCTCGTGCGCCCGCAGCCGAGCAGCCAGCGCCTCCGGCGTCGCCTCAGGGTCGAAAACGAATACATCAACCCCGATCGTCTCCTTCTTCGCCCGTGGTTGCGGCTTCAGTGCCGGCGGCGTGAACCCGCCCCCCGCCGCATACCGGGCCGGCTTCAGGTGCTGGGGCTCCTGCCCCAGCCGGGCGATCACCGCGTCCGCGAACTCCCGCGTCCCCACCTTCTCCTTGCTCACCGAAGGGTCGTAGATGTCGTACGTGTGGATCCCGTCCTCGATCGTCCGCAGCCACGCATTGTGCACCCGCTCCGCCACCTCCGATTGCCCAATGTGGACGAGCATCATCACCCCGCCCAGCAGCAGCCCCGACGGATTCGCCAGATTCTGACCGGCCCGCCGCGGCGCCGAACCGTGAATCGCCTCGAACATCGCCCCGTGCTCCCCGATGTTCGCCGAACCCGCGAGCCCAACCGACCCTGCAATCTGCGCCGCCACATCGCTCAGAATGTCGCCGTACAGATTCGGCAGCACCACCACATCGAACGCCTCCGGCGTATCCGCCAGCTTCGCCGCCCCGATATCCACAATCCAATGCTCCGCCTCGATCCCCGGGTACTCCGCCGCCACCTCCTCGAACACCTTGTGGAAGAGGCCATCCGTCATCTTCATGATGTTGTCCTTCGTAAAACAGGTGACCTTCTTCCGCCCGTTCATCCGCGCATATTCGAACGCGTACCGAACGATCTTCTCCGTCCCCGGCCGAGTGATGAGCTTCAAGCATTGATACACCTGGTCCGTCTGGCGGTGCTCGATGCCCGCGTAGAGGTCCTCCTCGTTCTCCCGCACGATCACCACATCCATCCCCGGATGCCGCGTCTCGACGAACGGCGCGTACGCCGTGCACGGCCGCACGTTCGCATAGAGACCGAGCGTCTTTCGGACCGTCACGTTCAAGCTCTTGAAGCCGCCACCCTGGGGCGTCGTGATAGGCGCCTTCAAGAACACCCGCGTCCGCCGCAACGACTCCCAAGCCTCCGGCGCGATCCCGGCACTGTACCCCTTCAGATACGCCTGCTCGCCGATCTCGATCTCCTCGATCTCCAGCCCAGCACCAGCCGCCTCCAAAATGCGCAACGTCGCATCCATGATCTCCGGGCCGATCCCGTCGCCCCGCGCCACCGTAATTGGAACCTTCGCCGTCATGCCGAAACACCTCCCAGGTCTACTCCCGCCATCATACACGAAAAATAAGTCGTGAGTTTTTCATCGTATATTGCGTGACCGTCGCGTCACGCAATGGCATCATCCACACACAACCCGCGAACGGTGACGTCTGCCGTGGCCCGTCCCCACCCCGCAACCGCCCCTGCGGTGCGCCCGTGAGCCCTGCCCCCGCGCTAGGCGTACCCCCGGCGCCAAGCTGGCGCCGCAACCTCGTCTTCATCTGGATCGGCGTCTTCGTCGGCCTCATGGGCGCCAACTTCGTCTTCCCCTTCATCCCCTTCTTCATCCAGGAGCTTGGCGTCACCCAAGAATCGCGCGTCGCCTTCTACACCGGCATCACCGCCAGCGCAACCGGGCTCTCCCTCACCCTCACCGCACCCCTCTGGGGCTCCCTCGCCGACCGCTTCGGCCGCAAACCGATGTTCCTCCGTGCACTCATCGGCGCCGGAGTCCTCATCGGCGCCATGGGCATCGCCCAGGCCGTCTGGCAGCTCATCCTCCTCCGTTTCCTCATGGGCGCTTTCGCCGGCACCATGGGGGCCGCCGCCGCCCTCGTCGCCGCCACCACCCCAAAAGAACAGGTCGGCCGTGCACTCGGCACCCTCCAAACCGGCCAATTCACCGCCAATATGCTCGGCCCCGTCATTGGCGGCCTCGTCGCCGCCAACCTCGGGATCCGCGAATCCTTCATCTTCTGCGCTGCCCTTTACGGCATCGCAGCTATCCTCGTCTACCTCTTCGTCCGCGAAATTCCCGTCCAGGCCCACGCCGGCCCCGCCGCCTCCTCCCAACCCCGCAGCGAAGGCAACCTCCTCGAAAACCTCCGCGTCGTCATCCGCGAACGCCAAGTCGTCCTCGTCCTCCTCTTCCTCTTCGTCCTCTGGCTCTCCACCACCTTCGTCCGGCCCGTCATGCCGCTCAGCATCGATGGCTTCGCCGAGCGCACCCCCGGCGAAGGGCGCGTCCACCTCCAGCTCGGCAGCCTCTCCTGGGACATGCGCAAAGAAGCCGCCACCGGCATCGTCTTCGCCGTCATCGGCCTCACCAGCACCATCGCCGCCCTCTCCGTCGCACCCCTCGGCGAAAGGTTCGGCTACCGCAACACCGTCGTCGCCGCCGCGCTCGTCACCGGCATCCTCTACCCCCTCCTCGCCCTCGCCCACAGCCTCCTCGCGTTCATGCTCCTCTTCGGCGCCGTTGGCCTCTTCCAGGGCGCCATGGTCCCCGGAACCAACGCCCTCATCGCCGCCGGCACCCCCGATGGCAAACAGGGAAGCGCCTTTGGCCTCGCCGCCAGCATGCAGTCCATGGCCCTCCTCCTTGGGCCCCTCGGCGGCGGCTTCACCTCCGGCGCCGGCGGCATCGGCGCCGTCTACATCGTCATCGGCATCATCCTTCTGCTCGCCGCCCTCGCAGCCGCCATCCTCATCCGCGAACCCGCCGTCTTCCAAGCGCGCCGCCACCAGGCAGCCGCCAACTGAGCCGCCTTCCTCACCCGCACGCCGCCCGGTAGAGTTCGCACCACCACCCCCCAACCGCGGAGGCCCCACCCGTGCGCAACATCACCGTCGGCGTCCACATCGTCGCTCGCACCGCGCCCGAACTCGTCGAAGGCATCGTCGCCGCCGAGCGAGCCGGAATCCAATGCGCCTGGCTAACCGTCGGCGGACTCGCCCCCGACCCCTTCGCCGTCTTCGGCGCAGCCGCAATCCGCACCAGCCGCATCCACTTCGGCACCAGCATCGTCCCCACCTTCCCGCGCCACCCACTCGCCATGGCCCAGGGCGCCGCCGCCATCGATGCCCTCGCACCCGGACGGCTCCGGCTCGGCGTCGGCCCCAGCCACAAGCCCGTCATCGAAGGCACCTGGGGCATCCCCTTCGAACGCCCGCTCGAACACCTCCGCGAATACCTCACCATCCTCAAGGCCATCCTCGGCACCGGCACCGTCGACTTCCAAGGCCGGCGCCTCACCGCCCGCGGCACCATCGGCGGCCCGACCGGCGTCATCGTCATGGCCTCCGCCCTCCGCGCCAACGGCTTCCGCCTCTGCGGCGAACTCGCCGATGGTGCGATCTCCTGGGTTTGCCCCCTCCCCTACCTGCGCGACGTCGCCGTGCCTGCCATCCGCGCCGGCGCCGAAAAAGCCGGCCGCACCCCTCCACCCCTCATCGCCCACATCCCCGTCGTCGTCTCCGAAAACGCCGAAGCCGTCCGCGAAGGCGCCCGCCGCCAGATCGGCATCTACCCCCGCGTCCCCTTCTACCAGCAGATGTTCGCCGATGCTGGCTTCCCCGAAGCCCTCGAAGGCCAGCTCTCCGACCGCATGATCGATGCCCTCGTTGTCCATGGCAGCGCCGAGGTCGTCAAATCCCGCCTCCGGGAAGCCCCCGCCTACGGCGCCGGCGAAATCCTCGCCATGCCCATCCTCCCGCCCGGCGACCCCGACGCCCTCCCCCGCACCCTCGCCGCCCTCGGCCAACTCGCCGCAGAATAACCACCTCGCACCGAAAACGGCGGCCCCAGCGCCCCAACCGCCAACCTCCCCTACACTCCAACCATGCACGTCATCGAGACGTCCGCGCTCACCCGCCGCTTCGGAGCCATCACCGCCCTCGATGCCCTCGACCTCGCCGTTCCGCCCGGCATCACCGGACTCGTCGGCGCCAACGGCGCCGGCAAGAGCACCCTCATCCGCATCCTCCTCGGCCTCCTCCCCGCCACCAGCGGCACCGCCCACGTCCTCGGCTACAACATCGCCACCCACAGCATCCAACTCCGCCAATACGTCGGCTACATGCCCGAGCACGATTGCCTCCCCGGCGACGTCTCCGCCACCGAATTCGTCGCCCACATGGCGCGCATCAACGGCCTCCCGCGCGACGCCGCCCGCGAACGAACCGCCGAAACCCTCCGCCACGTCGGCCTCTTCGAAGAGCGCTACCGCGAAATCCGCGGCTACTCCACCGGCATGAAACAGCGCGTCAAACTCGCCCAGGCCCTCGTCCACGATCCCCGCCTCCTCTTCCTCGACGAGCCCACCAACGGCCTCGACCCCGCCGGCCGCGACGACATGCTCGACCTCATCCGCCGCACCGGCCACGAATTCGGCATCTCCATCGTCATGGCCTCCCACCTCCTCGGCGAAATCGAGCGCGTTTGCGACCAAGTCATCGTCATCGATGGCGGCCGCCTGCTCCGCCAAGGCCCGATCGCCGACTTCACCGCCGCCACCGGCACCCTCGTCGTCGAAATCGAAGGAGAAGCCGAAGCCCTCGCCGCCGCCCTCCGCTCCGCCGGATTCCGCGTCGAGCACGATGGCCGCCTCCTCCTCATCCCCGCAGGAAACCAAGCCCTCCTCGATGCCATCCGCGACGCCTGCGCCAGCCTCGGCCTCGGCCTCTTCCGCCTCGAACACCGCCGCCAAGCCCTCGAAGACCTCTTCCGCACCCCACAGGAGCCCGCCGTTGGCAGCCGCTGACCCCCGCGCTGGCACCATCTACGACCTCGGCTACCGCGGCTACGAAGGCCCGCGCCGCGGTCGCCCCGCCGCCATCCTCGCCCTCTACACCTTCACCCTCCGCGCCGCCTTCGGCATCGGCCGCCGCCCCACCGCCAAAATCGTCCCCTTCCTCGTCACCACCTTCGCCTTCATCCCCGCCCTCATCCAGCTCGGCGTCGCCGCACTCATCGGCAACCGCGTCGAAATCATCGCCCCGTGGAACTACCTCGGTTTCAGCCAAGTTTCCGTCGCCCTCTTCTGCGCCGGCGTCGCCCCCGAAACATTCGGCCGCGACCTCCGCTACCGCACCCTCGCCCTCTACTTCTCCCGCTCCCTCTATCGCACCGACTACGCCCTCGCAAAATCCGCCGCCTTCATCTCTGCCCTTTCCCTCCTCACCCTCGGTCCCCTCCTCGTCCTCGTCATCGGCAACGGCCTCGCCAGCGAAGACGTCCTCGGGTACATCGCCGATCACTGGCGCGAGCTGCCCCAGTCGCTCGCCGCTGGCCTCCTCATCGCCGCCGTCGCTGGGCTCGGCTCCCTCGCCATCGCCGCCCACACCCCACGCCGAAGCTACGCCACCGTCGCCGTCGCCTCCTGGTTCCTCGTCACCTTCCCCCTCGCCGGCATCCTCGTCGACATCGGCGGCCAAGTCGGCCGCTTCGCCGCCTGGTTCAGCCCCTTCAGCCTCCTCTACGGCGCCGCGCTCGCCATCTTCGCCCGCCAACCAGGCGCCGATTCCATCCAGGGCGCCGCCGACCTCCCCATCGCCAGCTACCTCGCCCTCGCAGCCGTCCACGCTGCCGTCGCCGTCGCGCTCATCCTCCGCCGATTCCAGCGAGTCCCCGCATGACCAGCGCGGCCACCCCAGCCATCCAATTCCGCAACGTCTCCCGCTGGTACGGCAATGTCGTCGCCGTCAACGACGTCACCTTCGACGTCGGCCCCGGAGTCACCGGACTCCTCGGCCCCAACGGCGCCGGCAAATCCACCATCCTCCACATCATGGCCGGCCTCCTGCGGCCCTCCGCCGGCGAAGTACACGTCCTCGGCCAACCCGCCTGGCGCAACCCAAACATCTACCGCCACATCGGCCTCGTCCCCGAGCGAGAAGCCGTCTACAGCTTCCTCACCGGCCGCCAATTCGTCGAACTCGCCGCCCACCTCCACCGCCTCCCCGACCCCGCCCGTGCCGCCGCCCGCGCCATCGACCTCGTCGACATGGCCCCCGCCGCCTCCCGGCCCACCGGCGATTACTCCAAAGGCATGAAACAACGCATCAAAATCGCCGCCGCCCTCGTCCACGACCCCCAAATCCTCATCCTCGACGAACCCTTCAACGGCGCCGATCCCCGCCAGCGCCTCCAGCTCACCGACCTCTTCCGCACCATGGCCCGAGAAGGCCGTACCATCCTCTACTCTTCCCACATCCTCGAAGAAGTCGAACGCCTCGCCGATACCGTCCTCGTCATCGTCGCCGGCCGGCTCGCCGCCTCCGGCGACTTCCGCCAAATCCGCGCCCTCATGACCGACCGCCCCCACACCTTCACCGTTCGCTCCAGCGACGACCGCGCCCTCGCCGCCCACCTCCTCGCTGAGCCGTCCATCCGAGGCGTCGCCCTCGAAGATGGCGTGCTCGAAGTCCGCGCCGACGAGCTCCTCGCCGCCGCCCGCGCCCTGCCAGCCGCAGCACGCCAAGCCGGCGTCACCATCCACGAAGTGCGTCCCACCGACGAATCCCTCGAAAGCGTCTTCAGCTACCTGGTCCGCCGATGAACCTCCCCGTCGCCCGCCTCACCGCCCGCATGCTCCTCGGCCAGCGCCGCACCATCGTCGTCCTCCTCCTCGCGCTCGTCCCCGTCGGCATCGCCCTCCTCTTCCGCCTCTCCGCACCCGACACCGCCGATCCCGAACAGTTCACCAGCCGAGGCCTCCTCGGCGGCATCGTCACCACCACCATCCTCCCGCTCATCTCCCTCATCTTCGCCACCGGCGCCTTCGGCCAGGACATCGAAGACGGAACCGCCGTCTACCTCCTCGCCACGCCCCTCCCCCGCCGTACCATCGTCCTCACGCGCATCGCCGTCGCCTGGCTCGCCGCGGCAGGCTTGCTCGTCCCAGCCACAGCCCTCGCCGGCGCCATCGCCATCCAGAACGGTACCCCCGGCATCGTCGTCGGCTTCACCATCGCCATCGCCGCCGGCAGCCTCGTCTACACCATCGTCTTCACCTGGCTCAGCATCGCCACCAGCCGCGCCCTCGTCGCCGGCTTGCTCTACGTCTTCCTCTGGGAAGGCGCACTCTCCGGCCTCTTCGGCGGCATCCGCTTCCTCTCCATCCGCCAATACACCGCTGGCATCTCCGGCGCCTTCTTCGACCTCCCCGCGAGCATCTACCAGCCCCGCCTCGAGCCCCTCCCCGCCCTCCTCCTCGCCACCGCCGTCGCCGTCCTCTTCCTCGCCCTCGCCGTCCGAAGGCTCCAGCGCCGGGAAATCGGCGAAGCCGCCTGAGCACCACCCTGAACTCCCACCACCCACCGAAAACGAACCCCCGCCAGGCGCCAACCACCCACCCCCTTCACCCCACATTGGTTCACCCCCAAAACGTGAAAAATTCCCGCCCCATTCCCCCGAGGCCTTGCCCATTGGCCCACATTCTGGGCGGCAATCGGGCCGCCGCACATAAACGCCGCCCCACGTGAATCCTTCGCCGCAAGCCCCTCCAGTTCACATAAGAGCGTTGAACAGCACACCCCCCCAGCGTACCCTTCGCCCCTGCCCCCACCGGGGAGTCCCGGGAGATCGGCCCCGGACCACCCAGACACCAACCCTCGCGAACAAAAATCAAACCCCGCCCCCGCGCGGGAGGAAGGAGCGTGTGTGCCGTTGGAACCCGCCGCCACGAGCAGCCAACCCCAGCACCTCAGCCGCTCCTGGCGCGCCATCCTCGGCTGCCTCGAAGTGCAGCTCAACCCCAACACCTTCGCCGCCTGGCTCAAAGGCGCCGAGCCCCGCACCTTCGATGGCCGCACCCTCACCATCGCCACCCCCAACGACATCGCCCGCGATTGGCTCGATACCCGCCTCCGGCCCGCCATCCAGCGCGCCGTCGCCCAAGTCTTCGGCGACGTCGAGGTCGTCATCGTCGGCCCCGGCATCCCCGCCACACCTCCCCCCCAGTGTGGCCCCATCCTCGGAACCACCAACCCAGCCCTCACCTTCGACGCCTACCAGCCATCCGAAGGCAACCTCCTCGCCCTCGCCACCATGCGCGACCTCGCCGCCGCCATCCCCGGCTCCCCAAGCCCCGTCGTCATCTACGGCCCACCCGGGCTCGGCAAAACCCACCTCCTCCACGCCGCCGCCACCGAAGCCAGCCGCGCCGGCCGCGCAGTAGCCTGCCTCGACGCCGCCTCCTTCACCACCCGCTTCGTCGAGGACGTCCGCGGGCGCGGCAGCGGCAACTTCCACGACGCCATCCGCCAAGTCGACCTCCTCCTCCTCGACGACCTCCAGCAGCTCGCCGGACGCCGCGCCACCCAGGAAGCCTTCGCCGGCGCCCTCGATGCCGTCATGCACCGCGGCGGCCACGTCGCCGTCGCCTCCGAACAGCACCCCTTCGACCTCGACCTCCTCGACCGACTCGCATCGCGCCTCGCCCAAGGCATCGTCACCCGCATCGAACCGTTCGACGCCCAAGCCCGCCGCGCCTTCATCGAACGCACCGCCCGCAACCACCGCATCTCCCTCCCCGCATGGGCAGTCGAACGCCTCGCCGCCAGCCCCGCGCCATCCGTCCGCCTCCTCCTCGGCGCCGTCAACCAGGCGATCGCCCTCCAGCGCCTCGGCCGCCTTGACATCGCCCGCCTCGACGAAGCCGTCGCACGCATCGCCATCGCCGAAGCCGCCGGCGCCGAACCCACCCCCAACCTCCTCGAACGTCTCGCCCAAAGCTTCGGCGTCGAACTCGCCGCCCTCACCGGACGCAGCCGCGATGCCCGCGCCACCGAGGCACGCGCCGTCGCCGCCGCCCTCCTCCAAGAGCAAGGTCTCAGCCTCGCCGGCATCGGCAACCTCCTCGGTGGACGCGACAAAAGCACCGTCAGCAACCTCGCACGCCGAGGCCAAGCCCTCCTCGCCCAACAGCCAAACCTCCGCCCCCGCGCCATCGCCTGAACCCCGCGTGATCACCTCCCGCCCGCCCGACGTACCATCCCAACATGAAGGCCCTCACCGACGAGGATGCCATCCGCGCCATCGCCCGCGGCGACGAACGCGCCCTCGCTGCCCTCTACGACCGCTACAGCCGCCCGTGCTACGCCTTCGCCCTCCGCATGCTCGGCTCCGAAACCGACGCCGAAGAAATCACCCAAGAAACCTTCCTCCGTGCCTGGCGGAACGCCGCCACCTACGATCCCGACCGCGCCGGCATCCTCGGATGGCTCCTCGCCATCACCCGCAACCTCTGCATCGACCAGCTCCGCCGTAGGCGCCGCCACCTCCCAGCCGTCACCCTCGACGACGCCCCAGCCCTCCCCGCCGACGACCGAACCGACATCGCCGCCGAGCGCGCCATCGACGCCGAACGCGTCCGAGCCGCCCTCGCCAGCCTCCCAGGCGACCAGCGTTCCGCCATCGAACTCGTCTACTACCATGGACTCACCAGCAACGAAGTCGGCCGACTCCTCGGCGTCCCGCCCCCCACCGTCCGGAGCCGGCTCCGCCTCGGCCTCCTCAAGCTGGCCGGCATCCTCGCCCCGGGAGGAACCAGCCCATGACCCCCGGCAGCCACCCCATCGAATTCCTCCCCGAACTCGCCCTCGGCGTCCTCCCCGAGACAGAAGCCGCGCCCGTCCGACGCCACCTCGAGCAATGCAGCGCCTGCCGCGAAGAGTTCGCCGAGCTTCGACGCGTCGCCGAGCTCCTTCCCCTCGCCGCCGACGCCCCCGGGCCCTCCCCCGCCACCCGTGAAACCCTCCTCCACCGCGCGCGCGCAGAAGCGCCCCGCCAGCCCCTTCCCTCCCCGACCCCGCTCCATTGGGCCGCCCGCATCGCCGCCGCACTCCTCCTCCTCACCGCCGGCGCACTCGGCGGCTGGCTCGCCGCCCGCGACGGCCCCGAAAGCCAGCCAACCTCCGCCATCGCCGCCCGCGATACCCTCCTCGCCACCGCCGCCCGCGGCGAAACCATCCGCGCCAGCGGAAGCGGCAGCACCGGCGTCCGCGCCGACATCATCATGGCACCCGCTGCCGGCATCGCCTTCGCAGCACTCCAAGCCCTCCCACCCGCACCCCCAGGCAGCGTCTACCAAGCCTGGCTCATCCAGGACAACGCACCCCGCCCCGCCGGCCTCCTCGATAGCACAGGCCTGCTCCTCCTCTCCCCAGGCGGCGATCTCCGCACCTTCACCGCCTTCGCCGTCACCGTCGAGCCGGCCGGCGGCTCCCCCGCCCCCACCAGCGACCCACTCGTCGTCGTCCCCTTCGCCCTCGCCGCCCGCCGCTGACCCCGCCCCAAACCCCACCGCCCCGTTCCGAACAGAATTGACGATAAACCCCACAATTTGTTACCGTGCCAGCGAACATCCGTTCGGAAGGCACCGATGAACAACCTCACCCCTCGTCAACAACAAATCCTCGAATTCCTCCGGGCCTTCATCGAAGAACACGACTACCCCCCCTCCATCCGCGACATCCAAGAAGGCTGCCGCATCTCCAGCACCTCCGTCGTCGATTACAACCTGCGCAAACTCGAAGAAAAAGGCTACATCCGCCGCGACCGCGAAATCTCCCGCGGCATCGAACTCCTCGGCTCGCGCGGCCGGCGGCCACGCATCATCGAAGTCCCCCTCCTCGGCACCATTGCCGCAGGCCAACCCATCCCCGTCCCTACCTCCGACCGCTGGGCAGCCGAAGCCCAGGACTACCTCCCCGTCACCGAAGACATGCTCCGCGGCCGGACCAACGTCTTCGCCCTCCGCGTCCGCGGCAAATCCATGATCGAAGACCTCATCGACGACGGCGACATCGTCTTCCTCGAACCAACCCGCCACGCCGACGACGGCGAACGCGTCGCCGTCTGGCTCAAAGACCGCGGCGAAGTCACCCTCAAGCGCATCTACCGCGAAAACGGACGCATCCGCCTCCAGCCCGCCAACAGCACCATGGAACCCATCTACACCACCCCAGAAAACGTCGAAATCCAGGGACGCTTCATCTCCTCCATCCGCCCAAGCGATTAAACTCTCCCCAACGATCACCCGCCGGGGTACCCTCGGCCGCCCACGGGAAACCATGCCTCAGGCCCTCCTCGAGGTGCGCGACCTCTCCGTCGAATACCGCACCCGCGACGCCACCGTCCATGCCGTCACCGGAGTCAGCTTTCGCCTGCAACCCGGCGAGCTTCTCGCCATCGTCGGCGAATCCGGCTCCGGCAAAACCACCGTCGGCATGGCCATCCCGCGCCTCCTCCCCGCCGAAGCCACCCTCTCCGCCACCACCATCGCATTCCGCGGCACCGACCTCCTCACCCTCCACCAGAACGACCTCCGCCGCTACCGCGGCCGCCGCATCGCAATGATCTTCCAGGACCCAGTCGCCGGCCTCAACCCCGTCATCGACATCGGCAGCCAAGTCGCCGAAGCCCTCACCAGCCACCTCGAAATCGACCGCAAAGAAGCCCGGCGGCGCGCCATCGAACTCCTCTACCGCGTCGGCCTCGCCGAGCCCGAGCGCGTCGCCCGCGCCTACCCCTTCCAACTCTCCGGCGGCATGTGCCAACGCGTCATGATCGGCATCGCAACCGCACTCGACCCCGAGCTCCTCATCGCCGACGAGCCCACCAGCGCCCTCGACGTCACCGTCCAAGCCCAGATCCTCTACCAGCTCCAACGCCTCCGCCAGGAAAGCGGCACCGCCGTCCTCCTCATCACCCACGACTTCGGCGTCGTCGCCCAAGTCGCCGATCGCGTCGCCGTCATGTACGCCGGCCACATCGTCGAAGAAGGCCCCGTCCGCGAACTCCTCAAACAGCCGCTCCACCCCTACAGCCACGCCCTCCTCGCCACCCTTCCCCGCATCGATGGCGCCAACACCCACCTCCGCCAAATCGCCGGCCAGCCGCCCGAACTCACCCAGCCAGCGCAGCACTGCCCCTTCCTCCCACGCTGCCCCAAGGCGCTCAACCGCTGCCGAGAAGAACCTCCCCCCCAGCTCCACCAGCCCACCGGAGCCACCCACCACGTCGCCTGCTACAACCCCGTCTGGCAGGCCGGCGACTAGCCGCCCGAGCCCCGCTGCCCCCGCCGCCCCGCCACCATCGGACCCCGAACCGGCGCCAGCCGCGCCAGCCCCGCGAACGCCACCTCCAACGCCAAATCCTCGTCGACCTCGTTCCGCTTGAACGCCCGGTCCGCCTCCACCAGGATCGCGAACGCCTCCCGCACACCCGCCGTGCCGTGCCGGCGCGCCCGCTCCATGGCCGCCTTCTTCAGCCGCGGAAAACGCGCCACATTGCCCAAGAGCCGGTCGATCTCCTCCTCTGGCGCACCATCCTCCAAAAGCCCCGCCAGCGCACCCAGCGTACGGTATCGCTCCAACACCCCACCCAACACCGCCTGCTGCGCCTCACCCCGCACCAGCCGCAACCGCAGCATCTCCAGCGCCGTCCCCAAATCCCCATCCATCAACGCATCCACCATCCGAAAATGATCAGGCTCCCGCTCCCCAGCACAGACCCGCATCACATCGAGCACCGTCGCCTCCCGACCCATCGACCAAAGCGCCAGCTTGTCCAGCTCGTTGCCGATCAGCAACGTATTCCCGCCCAACAGATTCGCCAGCAACACCACCGGATCCGACTCCGGCGGTGGCTCCTCTCCCGGCAGCAGCGCCTCTCGTGGCGGCGGCCCGGCTCGAAACCGAATGCCACGGACGGCCGCCTCCTCACGGATATAGCGCACCCGCTCCTCCCCCCTCAGCTCCGGGTAGTGCTCCACCTTCGCGCCCGGGACCTTCTTCAACAGCTGCACCAGCGGATTCGCATCCGTCACCTGGCGCCGTTGCTGCTCCGCCAAGAACGGCCTCCCCACGAACACGATCAGCGACGTCGGCGGCACCCCCTCCAGCATCCCCGCGAAATCCGCCCAGCCCGCCGGCGCGCGCGAGCCCCGCACCCCGCCCCGCGGCTCGTAGCGCGCCAACACATTCTCCACCACCACCAGACGCAACGGCGCCAGAAACGGCGGCGCCATCGCCGGCGCAATCACCTCGTCCGGTCGCGCGTCCCGGCCCTCGATCTCCGCGAGATTGTTCACGAGCATGCCCGTCCCGCCGTCGGCCTGCTCCTTCAACTCGCGCAACCGGCGCCGGATAGCCGCCTCGTCGCCACCGTAGAGCAGCAGAATCACGCGCCCAAGCCTACCCCACCCATCGCCGCGCCGCTCACCCCTCCGTCGTCAGCGCATACTCCAGCGCATCCGCCAGCGCCAGCCAGCTCGCCTCGATAATGTCCGTCGAGGAGCCCACCGTCGTCCAGTGCCGCGAACCGTCCGTGCTCTCGATCAGCACCCGCACCCGCGCACCCGTCGCCGACTGGCTGTCCAAGATGCGCACCTTGTAATCCACCAACTTCACCTGCTCCAGCTGCGGGAACCGCGGATTCAGCGCCTTGCGCACCGCCCCGTCCAGCGCATTCACCGGCCCGTTCCCCTCGTGCGCCGTGTGGATCGTCTCGCCATCGATGCTCAGCTTCACCATCGCCTCGGCCAGCATCTCGTTCGCCCCATCGCCCTTCCGCACCCGCCGTCGCTCCACGATCACGAAATCCTCGAGCTCGAACGGCGGCCTATAGCCCGGCAAACTTCGCCGCACCAGCATCTCGAAGCTCGCCTCCGCGCCCTCGTACTGGTAGCCCTGCGCCTCCCGCTCCTTCACCACCTCCAAAAGCCGCTTCACCTCCTCCTGCGAGAGGAAGTCCAGCCCCGCCTCCTTCAACTTCATCAGCAAATTGCGTTGCCCCGAAAGCTCCGAAACCAACACCCGCGAACGATTCCCCACCAACCCCGGATCCACATGCTGGTACGCCCGTTCGTCCTTGATGATCCCCGCCACGTGGTAGCCGGCCTTGTGCGCAAACGCCGAAGACCCCACATACGGCGTCTGCGGATTCAGCGCCATGTTCGCCAGCTCGGCCACGTAGTTCGCCACCTCCGTCAGTCGCGCCAGCTGCTCGTCCTCCAGCACATCGATGCCGTACTTCAGCTTCAGATTCGCCGCCACCGTCAGAATATCCGCATTCCCACACCGCTCCCCGTAACCGTTCACGCAGCCCTGCACCTGCCAGACACCCGCCTCCACCGCGTGGAGCGAATTTGCCACCGCCAGCCCCGCATCGTTGTGGAGGTGAATGCCCAAGCGCGCATCCCGCACCCGCTCCTGCACCGCCTCGATAGCGCGCAGCATCGCCCGCGTCGTCATCCCCCCGTTCGTGTCGCACAGCACCAGCGCGTCCGCGCCCGCCCGGGCCGCCGTCACGAGACACTGGAGCGAATAATCCGGGTCGCCGTAAAAACCATCGAAAAAGTGCTCAGCATCGAAGAACACCGTCTTCCCGAGCTGCTTGAAGTAGCGGACCGTGTCCGCGATCATCGCCAAATTCTCTTCCGGCGTCGTCTCCAGAATGTCCGTCACCTGGTAAAGGCTCGCCTTCCCCACCAGCGTCACGCCCGGCGTGTCCGCCGCCACCATACTCTGGATGTTCGCATCCGCCTCGCACGTCGTATTCGGCTTCCGCGTGCCGCCGAAGGCACTCACCTTCGCGTGGCGCAGCCGCACCTCTCGGAGCCTCCGGAAATACTCCGCATCCTTCGGGTTCGAGCCGGGGAAGCCCCCCTCGATCCATTCGAAGCCCAGCTCGTCGAGCTTCTTCGTGATCCGGATCTTGTCCTCCACCGAAAGCGAAATCCCCTCCATCTGCGAACCATCGCGGAGAGTCGTGTCGTACAACTGAACCCGGTCGGTGGGCATACGAATTCCTTTCTCCAACAGCGAACGATCGAAAACTCGGGCGCGGAACAGGGGCGTTGGGAAAGGTGCGCTAAATCGCACCCCCGCGCGATTCACGCGGGGTTCTTCTCACCTGCAGCTGCGTCGCCAGCTTCACGAACCTCATCCTACCACGCCTCCCCCGCCGCCCCGCAATCAAGCCACGAACGAATCCACCATCCGTTCCAGCTCGTTCAAATCGAACGGCTTCGGTAGCACCGTCGCCACCCGCTGCGATCGCGGGTCGTCGGCCTCCAACATCCCCTCGCCCGTCATCAACACCACCGGCGGCCCCGGCTTCGAAGCCGCCTCGATCGCCGCAACCACACGCATCCCGTCCCCATCCGCCAGGTGGAGATCCAGCAACACCAGGTCGAACCGCTCCCTTTCGAGCAGCGCGACAGCCTCCGCCCCCGAGGAACACCACGTCACCTCGTGGCCGTTGTTCACCAGCACCTGGCGAATAAGGCGCGAAATCGTCCGCTCGTCTTCAGCGAGCAGAATCCTCATCGCGGGTCACCACCTCCGCCGCCACCCGCATCGCCCAGCGGCAGCGTCACCGCCACCCGGGCGAAGCGTTCGCGACGCTCGCAGTGTACGGACCCGCCCATCGTTACGACAAGCTGTCGGCCCCGAAAGTAGGAAAATCCCGCATCCGCCGCCACCGGCCGCACCTCGCCCCTCGGCTCGCCGCTCCAAAACTCGAGCCGAACACGCACCCCATCCAAGCGCGGCACGAGCCGCACCGTCCCGCTCCCATCCCCCATCCGGTTCACCGACCGCGCGATGCCCGCCAGCGCCCGCACCAGCCGCGCCGCATCCCACGGCCCCTCCAGCGCCGGCACCGGCGCCGCCAACTCCATCGCCGGCTGCCCACCCAGCATCTCGCCCGCCGCAGCCACCGCCGCCCGGAGATCGCACGGCCCGGGCGCAAGCTGCACCTTCCCGCGTTCCAACCGCGACATCTCCTGCAGCTCATCCGCCAGCAGCTGCAGGTCATCCACCGAGGCAAGGAGCATCTCCGCCAACTCTCGGTCCAACAGCAGCCCGCCATCCGCATCCGCCCCCCGGCGCGCCAACTCGATAACCATCCGGATCGACGTCAACGGCGTCCGGATCTCGTGGGCGAACGCCCCCATCGCCTCCCGGCGAAGCACCTCGGTCCCAGGCTCGGGCGGCCACTCCTCGGGCATCGATCCCCCCGGACAGGGCGCAACGGCGCCGTTCACTCCCCCCGGCGCTCCCGAGGGGTGAGCGCGATCATACCCCCCTCCGCGGTGTCGCGCCGCGCCGCCACCGCCTGCTCCTCCGCGTGGTACGAACTCCGCACCAGCGGCCCCGCCTCCACATGGCGGAACCCCATCCCCAGCGCAGCCGCCTTCAACTCCTCGAACTCCCCCGGCTCGTAGTATCGCCGCACCGGCAGATGCGCAGGCGTTGGCCGCAAATACTGGCCCACCGTCAGGACATCCACCCCGTTCGCCACCAGATCGCGGAACACCTCGTACAGCTCCTCCACCCGCTCACCGAGGCCCACCATCACCCCGCTCTTCGTCACCACCCCAGGATCCAGCTCCTTCGCCCGCCGCAACACCCGCAACGAGCGCTCGTAGACCGCCTGCGGCCGCACCTCGCGGTAGAGCCGCGGCACCGTCTCCATATTGTGGTTCAAAATCTCCGGCTCCGCCGCCATCACCACCGCCAACGCCGCCTCGTCGCCCTTGAAGTCCGGAATCAACACCTCGAACGTCGTCCCCGGCGAAAGCCGCCTCCCC
Organism: Tepidiforma sp.; assembly: GCF_034432735.1. Taxonomy (GTDB): domain Bacteria; phylum Chloroflexota; class Dehalococcoidia; order Tepidiformales; family Tepidiformaceae; genus Tepidiforma. The sequence goes on from NZ_DAOUBJ010000121.1 coordinate 17,588, forward strand.
CACCGGATCGTCTCCGCGAACATCCGCGCCCCACCGTCCGGCAGCTCGTCCCGATTCACACTCGTGATCACCGCATGCCGCAGCCCCATCCGCCGAATCGCGAGCGCCACACGCCGCGGCTCGTCCGTATCCAGCACACCAGGCCGTCCCGTCTTCACCGCGCAAAATCCGCACGAGCGCGTGCACGTATCCCCCAAAATCATGAACGTCGCCGTCCCCCGGCCCCAGCACTCCCCGATGTTCGGACAGCGCGCCTCCTCGCAAACCGTATGCAGCTCGCTCTCCCGCATCAACGCCAGCAGCTCCCCGAACCGCTCCGATGCCGGGAAGCGAACCTTCAGCCAGGGAGGACGTGGCAACGATTCCATCCCCACGAGCGTAGCACGCCCGCCAAGCCCCACGTGCCAGTCCGCTCACGGCGAGGCGTTCGCCGCCGCCGTCACCGCCTCCAGGCGGGCATCCACCCCCCGATACCAAGCGCGATACTCCGACACATTCCGCGTCCGCACCGCCTCGCGCCCGGCCTCCGTATGCCCGATCAGCGCATCCAGGGCGGCATCCACGTTCGCCTTCCAACTCGCCAGCCGCTCGTTCGGCGCCCCCATCGCCCGCAGCTCCCGCGCCAGGCAAATCGTCCGGTCGGCGTACGCCGCAAAATCCGGCCGAAACCCCTCGCGACGGAAAAACGTGTCCGTCGGGTACACCTCGCGAAGCCGTTCCCGCTCCTCCACGATCTGGAGCGCGCCCGTCCTCACCACCGCCACGAACGCTTGCTCCGGCCTCGCTCCCGGATTCGCCCGGCTCGACCCTCCCGCCCCCGGCGAAGGGCAGACCGTCTCGCTCGGGAAATTCGCATCCGGCGTGCCACAGGCCGCCAACGCCAGCCCCAGCGCCAGCGCCATCCCCAGCACTCCCCTCACCCGACCTCCTTCGCCAACCAGGCAAGCGCAGCTCGCACCGCCTTCCCCCGGTGGCTCACCGCATCCTTCTCCTCGTCGCTCAGCTCCGCCTGCGTCCGCCCATCCTCCAACACGAAAACCGGGTCATAGCCGAAGCCGCCCGAACCGCGCGGCCCCAGCCCGATCCGCCCCTCCTCCACACCCTCGAACGTCACCGGAGCCCGCCCCTCCCGCTCCGGCCAAGCCAGCGCCACCACCGCCCGATAGCGAGCCGTCCGCTCTTCCTCGGGCACCCCTGCCAGCTCCTCCAGCAACCTCCGCGTGCGCCCCGCATCGTCCAGCCCCGGCCCACCGAAACGCGCCGAATACATCCCCGGACCGCCTCCCAGCGCATCGACCTCGAGACCCGAGTCGTCGGCCAAGGCAAGCATCCCCGTCGCCTCCGCGCACGCCCGAGCCTTCTTCACCGCATTCTCAGCATAACTACCGCCATCCTCCTCCACCTCGAACGCCACACCCAGCGCGCCGGGCGTCGTAACCTCGTAACCGGCAGGTTCGATCAGCCGCCGCAGCTCCCGCACCTTCCCCGGATTGTTCGTCGCCAGCACCATGCGGCGCCCACCGCCAACGTTCCTCACACCGAAAAGTGTCGGGCACGTCCCCACCGCCCGGCAATCCCGTCGCCCCCTGTGGTACATTCCCGCGCACGACCCTTCGCACGAGGCAAACCATTCATGCGCGCCATGGTGCTCCGCGGCAAAACCCTCGCCATCGAAACCCTCGCCACACCCGAGCCAGGCCCCGGCCAAGTCCTCGCCCGCGTCCTCGCCTGCGGCATCTGCGGCTCCGACCTCCACGCCGCAAAATACCTCGACGACATGATCGCCGCCGCCCGCCGAAGCGGATCCACCCAGTGGGACGAAGCGGTCGCAACCTCCGGCATCGTCATGGGCCATGAATTCGTCGCCGAAATCGTCCGCCCCGGGCCCGGCGCCGAAGCCTGGCAGCCCGGCACCCGCGTCACCTCCATCCCCGTCCTCCTCGACCCCACCGCGCCCAACGGCCTCGCCGCCATCGGCTACAGCGCAACCTACCCCGGCGCGTACGGCGAGTACGTCCTCATGAGCGCGCCCCTCCTCCTCCCCGTTCCCGAAGGCCTCCCCGACGAAGTCGCCGCCACCACCGAGCCCTGCGCCGTCGGCCTCCACGCCGTCCGCGAAGCCAACATGCAGCCCGGCCAAGCAGCGCTCGTCATGGGCGCCGGCCCGATCGGGCTCATGACCCTCCTCTGGCTCCGACACGAAGGCGTCGCGCCCATCGCAGTCACCGAACTCTCCCCCGAGCGGCGCGAACTCGCCCGCCAGCTCGGCGCCGACCTCGTCATCGACCCCCGCACGACACCAGTCCTCGAAGCCTGGCAGCAGGCAGTCCGAACCCCCGCACCCCCCGTTGTTTTCGAATGCATCGGCGTCGAAGGCACCCTCCAGCAAGCCATGGAACTCGTCGACCGCATGGGTCGCGTCATCGTCGTCGGCGTCTGCATGCAGGAAGACCGGATCCTGCCCCTCGTCGCCATCAACAAGCAGCTCACCCTGAAGTTCGTCCTCGGGTACACCCCAGCCGAATACGCCGAGGCGCTCGAAGCCCTCGGCAAGGGCACCATCGATACCTCCCCCATGATCTCCCGCATCATCGGCCTCGACGATCTCCCCACCGCGTTCACCGCCCTCGCCGACCCCAAGGACTGCAAAATCATCGTCGCACCCAGCCGCTAGCCCAGCCCCGCCCCTGGCCGCCCCTCAGGGCGGGCTGCTAGGCTACACCTCCCCAGTGCAGGACTTCTCGCTCATCACCGCCATTGCGATAGCCCTCGGCCTCGCCACCGCCGGGGGCTTTCTCGCGCGGGCAGTCCACCTCTCCCCCGTCATCGGCTACCTGCTCGCCGGCTTCCTCATCTCGCCCGTCACGCCCGGCTACCGCGCCGATCCAGCCGCCATCCAGCAGCTCGCCAACATCGGCGTCATCTTCCTCATGTTCGGCGTCGGCCTCCACTTCAACCTCCGCGATCTCCTCGCCGTCCGAACGATCGCCATCCCCGGTGCCATCGTCCAAGTCATCGCCGCTTCCAGCGTCGGGACTGGCATCGGGCTCGCCTTCGGCCTCCCCCTGCGCGATTCCCTCGTCCTCGGCCTCGCCATCAGCATCGCCTCCACCATCATCCTCATCCGCTCCCTCGAAGACCGCGGCCTGCTCGGCACCATCCACGCCCGCGTCGTCATCGGCTGGCTCATCGCCCAGGACATCATCACCGTCGTCGTCCTCGCCATCATGCCCTCCCTCGGCGACCACGCCGAGGGCCCGCCCTGGCAATCCCTCGCCCTCGCCCTCGCGCGCGGCGCCCTCTTCGTCGCCCTCATGCTCCTCATCGGCGCACGCCTCCTTCCCCGCATCCTCTCCCTCGTCGCCCGGACAGGCTCCCGCGAACTCTTCGTCCTCGCCTTCGTCGCCACCGCCCTCGGCATCGCCACCAGCGCCGCCGCCTTCGGCCTCTCCATCGCCCTCGGCGCCTTCATCGCCGGCGTCGCCGTCTCCGAAACCGAAACCTCCCACCAGGTCGCCGCCGATGTCGTCCCACTCCGCGACGCCTTCGCCGTCCTCTTCTTCGTCTCCGTCGGCATGCTCCTCGACCCCGACGCCGCCCGCGCCAACCCCGGGCTCTTCCTCGCCATCCTCGCCGCCGTCCTCTTCGTCAACGCCGCCATCGCGTTCGCCGTCGCCGCCGTATTCCCCTTCCCAGGGCGCACCGCCCTCGTCGTCGGCGCCGGACTCGCCCAACTCGGCGAATTCACCTTCATCGTCGGATCCGAAGGCATGCGCGAAGGCCTCATGTCCGAGCAGACCTACGCCATCGTCCTCCTCGTCGCCGCCATCTCCATCATCCTCAACCCGGTCGCCTTCTCCACCCTCGGCACCCTCGAACGCATCCTCCGGCAGCTCGGCCCCATCTGGCGATTCGTCGACCGCCAAGGCGAAATCCCCGAGCCCCAAGTGCCGCGCTCCGGCCACGTCGTCATCATCGGGTACGGACGCGTCGGAGAGCTCACCGGCCACGCCCTCGGCCAGCTCGAAATCCCCTTCGTCGTCGTCGAAGTCAACCTCGACCGCGCCCGCGCACTCAACGCAGCCGGCATCCCCGCCATCTGGGGCGATGCCGGCACCCGCGAAGTCCTCGAACGCTGCCTCATCCAACACGCCCGCGCCGTCTGCATCACCGTCCCCGACGAAAGCACCGCCTTCGTCGCCACCGCCACCGCACGCTCCCTCAATCCCGCCGTCCCCATCCTCGTCCGCGCCCGCACCGGCGGCGAAATCCCCCTCCTCCGCGAGCTCGGCGCCAACGAAGTCGTCGTCCCCGAATACGAAGGCGGCCTCGAAATCATGCGCCAGGCACTCGTCGCGCTCGGCTTCGACCCCCAAGAAGCACTCCACCTGAGCAACGCCGTTCGCGACATCCACTACCAAGCCGAGGCCTTCGACCACCCCATCTGAACCACGCCCACCCAACGCAAACGGGCCCGGCCGGGAATCCGGCCAGGCCCGCGACATCGCCCCGAAGAGCCAGGCTTACTCGATCTCGACGACCGCCCCCGCCTCCGTCAGCTTCGCCTTGATCTGCTCCGCCTCCTCCTTGCCGATGCCCTCCTTCACCTTCGTCGGCGCAGCCTCCACCAGGTCCTTCGCCTCCTTCAGGCCAAGGCCGCTGATCACCTCGCGGATCGCCTTGATGACATTGATCTTGTTGTCCCCGAAGCTCTTGAGAATGACGTTGAATTCCGTCTTCTCCTCCTCGGCCGCGGCCGCCGCCGGAGCGCCCCCGGCCGCCGGCACCGCGCCCGCCGCCACCACCATCGGGGCAGCCGCCGTGATGCCGAACTCCTCCTCGATCGCCTTGTTCAGATCGCGCAGCTCGAGGATCGTCATCCCCTTGATGATTTCCAGAACCTCTTCAACCTTCGAAGCCATTCGTCGTACCTCCTTGTTTATGCAGCAATGGTCCAGCCGGCGGCCTCACGCCGACTCCAGCTGATTGGCCCGGGCATCGATCAGCCCGGCGAAATTCCGAATCGTCGATTGCAGCAGCCCCGAGAACTGGTACAGCGGCGACTGCAGCTTGCTCACCACATCCGCGATGAGCTGCTCCTTCGGCGGCATCGTCGCCAGGCTTTCCACCTCCGCCCGCGTCAGCACCCGCCCCTCCAGCCAGCCACCATGCAGCTCCACGTTCAGGCGCTTGCTGCGTAGGTGCTCCGTCAGCGCCTTCACCGGCCCGATCGGATCCTCGAAGCCGAACACCAGCGCGGTCGGCCCCTTCACGATCTCCGCCATCTCGGCCCGGCCAGCCTCCTTCGCCGCCATCGCCGCAAGCGTGTTCTTCACGACCTTCACTTCTGCGCCCACTGGGCGAAGCGCCCGGCGAAGCTCCGTGATCTGCGCGACTGTCAGCCCACGATAGTCCGCGCTCACCGCAACCGAAGCCCGCTCCATGCGGTCCCTCACCTCGGCGAGCATCGCGACCTTCCGTGGAGTCGGCATACGCCCCTCCTTTCGTCCTGGTGGCGGGCTCCAGCCCGCCGCGTGCTCCGCCCTCGACCGCACCCCAAAAACGAAAAACCCTGCCGCCGGGCAGGGACACCACGCGCACACCGACTCACCGCGTCGGCATCACGCATATCTCCGCCTCGGCAGGCGCCTTTCGGCATTCTCCCCACGCCCCAGCGGGCGCGTCGCATACGGGACCTGCGGTCTCAGGCTCTTCGACTGTCATCCATACCCTATCCGCATCCCCACCAACAGACAATCCCACCACCAGCAGCACCCTCCCCGAGCGCCGTCGCGCCGCCCGCACCGCGCCCGTCCACATCGCACCCTCCCAACCCCCAGCGCTACCCCGTACAATCCCAGCACTGCCATCCCCAAGGAGCCCCTCGCATGTCCGACGTCGTCCTCACCGCCACCGAAGATGCCGTTCGCATCATCACCCTCAACCGCCCCGAATCGCTCAACGCCATGACGCCCGAAATGCTCGATACCCTCACCCGCGCCGCCGCCGAAGCCGCCGCCGACCCCCAGGTCCGTTGCGTCGTCATCACCGGTGCGGGCCGCGGCTTCTGCGCCGGCGGCGACGTCAAAGCCATGGCCGCATCCAACGAACGCACCAGCGCGGGCAACGGTGGCGGCGGCCTCGTCTCTCGCGTCGACGTCCTCCGCCAGCAAGAAGAAGTCTCCCGCCTCCTCCACGAAATGCCCAAGCCCACCATCGCCGCCGTCAACGGCGTCGCCGCCGGCGCCGGGCTCAGCCTCGCCCTCGCCGCCGACCTCCGCATCGCCAGCGACCAAGCCCGTTTCACCACCGCCTTCGCCAAAGTCGGATTCAGCGGCGACTTCGGCGGCACCTGGCTCCTCCAGCGCCTCGTCGGCCCCATGCGCGCCCGCGAACTCTACTTCCTCTCCGAAATCCTCGACGCCCAACGCGCCCTCGAGCTCGGCATCGTCACCAAGGTCGTCCCCCACGAACAGTTCTGGCCCGAAACCATCGCCCTCGCAAAGCGGCTCGCCAGCGGCCCCACCCTCGCCTACGGACGTATGAAAGACAACTTCGTCTACGGCGAAACCAACACCTTCGCCGATACCCTCACCCGCGAAGCCGAAAACATGATCGCCAGCGGCCAGACCGAAGACCATCGCAACGCCGCCCGAGCCTTCGTCGAAAAACGCGAACCCATCTTCCACGGCCGCTAGGCCGCGCGCGGCCTCCCGCCGAATTCGTTAAAGTACATCGAATGGAAGCACCGGCCCCGGCCCGGCACCCGCCCGCCGCCCGCATCCTCCCGTCCGGCTGGTTCTACGGCTGGTACATCGCCATCGGTTGCGCCGCCCTCATGGTCGTCGGCGTCGGCGTCGGCTACTACGGCCTGCCCATCTTCCTCAAACCCCTCAAGGACGCCCACGGCTGGTCCACCGCCCAGGTCTCCTGGGCACCAGCCATCTACTTCTGCGTCTCTGGCCTCACCGCCGCCATAGTCGGCCCCTATGTCGACCGCTACGGCCCCCTCCGCTTCATGCTCATCGGCAGCATCATCAATGGCCTCAGCGCCGCCCTCATCGGCCTCGTCAACGAACTCTGGCAACTCTACCTCGTCTACCTCGTCTTCGCCGTCGCCTTCGGCATGTCGAGCAACATCGCCGTCAACGCCATCCTCACCCGCTGGTTCGTTCGCCGCCGTGCGCTCGCCATGAGCATCTCCTTCACCGGCGTCTCGCTCGGCGGCGTCATCCTCGCACCCGTCGCCTCCCGCCTCATCGATGTCGGCGGCCTCGAACTCGCCACCCCCATCCTCGGCGCACTCGTCATCATCGTCTCCCTGCCCGTCGTGCTCGGCGTCATCGTCTTCGACCCGCGCCAGATGGGCCTCCTCCCCGATGGCGACAGCGCCGAAACCCCCCCGCCCCCAGCCCAGCGCGCCGTCCTCGATGCCCAGCTCCGCCCCTGGACCCGCGCCCAAGCCATCCGCACCCCCAGCTTCTGGGCCATCCTCCTCGCCTTCCTCCTCGTCCTCGTCGCCCAGACCGGCTACGTCGTCCACCAAGTCACCTTCCTCGAAGACCGCCTCGGCTCCCGCAGCGAGGCCGCCCTCACCATCTCCGTCACCGCCTTCGGCTCCATCGTCGCCCGCCTCGCCGTCGGCATCTTCGCCGACAACGTCGACCGCCGATGGCTCGCCATCGTCCTCTTCATCGTCCAGGCCACCGCCATCATGATCATCGCCCACACCGAAAACGTGCCCGCCACCTGGGCCCTCACCCTCGTCTTCGGCTTCACCATCGGCAACGTCTACATGATGCAGTCACTCCTCGTCGGCGAAATCTTCGGCATGGTCTCCTTCGGTACCGTCTTCGGGCTCATCTCGCTCGCCGGCCAAGTCGGCAGCGGCCTCGGCCCCATCGGCGTCGGCATCCTCCACGATGCCACCGACGGCTACACCGTCCCCTTCACCATCACCGCCATCCTCACCTACGCCGCCGCCGTCGCCGTCTTCTTCGCCCGGCCCG
>NZ_DAOUBJ010000122.1:0-4850 GCF_034432735.1 Tepidiforma sp.
CCACCCGCGCCAGAATGGCCGAGATCGCCGCCGCCAACATCATCGCCGTCCTCGCCGGCCGCGAACCGCCCAACCCAGTCAACCGGCCAGCCACCCCTCGCCAATAACTTGACACAGCACCCCGTAGGCAAGAAAAAAGAACCTTACGTAGCGTGCACGTCCGCGGCAGCGCTCCCCAGCCATCCCCCGGGGTGACCCTTGAGCAAAACCTCCCGGCCGCCCGGCAACCTCTGGCTCGCCGAAGAACTCTGGAAACTCGACGCCATCGAATTCGGCGACTTCACCCTCGGGCGCACCGCCGTCCACTCCCCCATCTACATCAACCTCCGCCGCCTCATCTCCAACCCAAAAGCCCTCAAACGCTGCGCGCGCATCATCAAAGAAGAGCTCGAAGCACTCATGTCGATGCGCAACCCCCACGTCCAGCCCTTCACCCTCGTCGCAGGCGTACCCTTCGGCGGCCTCCACGTCGCAACCGCCTTCTCCCTCCTCGTCAACGTCCCCATGATCTACATCCACCCCCCAGGAACCGATAAAGCCGACATCATCGAAGGGCTCTTCGTTCGCGGCCAAAGCTGCCTCGTCATCGACGACCTCATCACCGGCGGCGGCTCCATCCTCCAAACCGCCGCCACCCTCGAAGCCGCCGGCCTCGTCGTCCGCGACGCCGTCACCCTCATCGACCGCCAAGAAGGCGGCCGCCACGCACTCAAAGCCGCCGGCATCAACCTCGTCTCCATCCTCACCCTCGAACAGATCGCCAACTACCTCATGTCCGCCGGCCACATCACCGAAGACCACTACCGAATCACCACCGAATACCTCCGCAGCCGCAACGGCGGCTAGCCCACCCTGGCCCCACACCACCCCGGTAAAGCCACCCAGCGCAGCCCTTCCAAACGTAAAGCCACGTCACCTTTCACCTTCCTCACGCCATTCGTAGAGTGAACCCCGCCGTGCGCGAACCCGAGGATGGCGCCCATGACCCGCCGCCAGCCGGTGACCCAGCCGATGCCGAGCTCGCCGCTCGCGCCGCCTGGCGGGATCCAGCCGCCTGGGAAACCCTCTTCGAAACCCACTACCGCACCATCTACCGCTACCTCCGCTTCCAACTCTCCAACCCCCAAGAAGCCGAAGACCTCGCCTCCCAAGTCTTCGAAATCGCCTACACCCGCGCCCAAACCTTCGACTACCGCGGCGCCCCCATCCAAGCCTGGCTCCTCGGCATCGCCCGCAACCTCGCCCGCGACACCATCAAAAAGCGCACCCGCCGCGGCCCGGCCGAAAACCTCGACACCGCCGACCTCGCCGGCGCCCTTGCCCAGAACGATCCAGCCCCCAACATCCACCTTCGCACCGACCTCGCCCGGGCACTCCAAAGCCTCACCGAAGACCAGCGCGAAGTCCTCCGCCTCCGCATCATCCTCGACAGGCCCGTCGCCGAAACCGCAGCCCTCATGCACCGTTCCGAAGACGCCGTCAAGAACCTCCAGCGCCGCGCCCTCGCCGCCCTCCAACGCGCCCTCGGCGGCGACACCTACCCCAAAGGAGGCGGGCCATGACACCTGACCGCCTCGACGACCTCCTCGCCCGAGCGCTCGAAACCGGAACCATCCCCCCCGACGCCTCCCCCCACGAGCAGGCCCAACTCGAGCAGCTCCTCGCCGCCCGAGAAAACCTCCTCGCCGCCCGCCACACCATCGACCGCGAAGCCGACGCAGCCATGCCACTCGCCCGGGCGCGATTCCAGCGCTACCTCGCCGCCCGCCAGCCAACCCCAGCCCAGCGACCAACCCACACCGCCTCGCCGCATCTCCTCGCGCGCCTCCTCCAAGCCCCTCGCCTCCCCCTCGCTGCATCCCTCGCCGCACTCCTCCTCATCGCCCTCGCAGCCCTCCTCCTCACCGACCCCCTTCGCGGCACGCAACAGGCCCAAGCCCTCGGCCTCGACGACTACGTCCAGCTCGCCGGCACCGTCACCCAGAGCGACAACTCCACCATCCTCGTCGACCAGCCCGACCTCGGCCCGATCCGCATCGACACCACCGAAGCCATCTTCCTCGACACCGACGGCAACACCCTCGACCGCCCGCCCGCACCCGGAGAACACATCCTCGTCGCAGGCATCGTCCGCGAAGCCCGCGCCGGCCGGATCCTCATCGCCGCCCAGACCCTCTCCACCAGCGCCGCCCCCAACGACGAAACACCAGGCCACCTCCAACGACTCAGCAGCCTCGATGGCGCCCCCGAAGGCACCATTCGGCTCGTCGCCATCGACCCCGCCGGGCGCAGCGGCCGGGCAATCGTCGCCCTCGCCGACGGCCGGCGCGCCCTCGTCGAAATCGACCCCGCATCCCTCGGCGCCCTCCTCGCCGCCACCGGCACCTCGCTCGGCAGCCGCGTCCGCCTCGCCGACGACCACGGCCCACCCTTCTCCCTCGAGCCGCTCGACTCCCGCCCCGGCCAAAGCCACAGCGGCGGCCCCGGCCGCGCCGCCCTTCACCTCGCCGGCACCATCGCTGACGTCAAACCCAAAACGTTCACCCTCCAAACCAGCGACGGCCCCGTCACCATCGAGCGCCGCCCCGGCCTTCGCATCCTCCCCGGAGCCAGCGGCCTCACCCAACGCGACCTCCGCAAGCTCGAATCACTCCAAGGCTACCCCGCAGTCGTCGCCGGCTTTCTCGACAGCAACGGCCAATTCCGCGCCCACCTCATCGTGCTCAGTTCCCCGAACTGAGCCAGCCATCACGGCTTGAGCCTGCGCCCCAAGTACCTCACCCTGAGGACATCACACCCCGCAGGCAGAACCCAACACCATGACCTCCCCCGACCAAGCCCCGCGCTGGCTCATCACCGGCGGCACCGGCTTCCTCGGCTCCCACATCGCCCGACGCCTCATCGACGAAAACATCCACCCCGTCCTCTTCGACATCGTCCCCCTCCCCCCCGACGACGCCGACATCGCCGACCGCGTCACCTACATCCACGGCGACGTCCAAGACCGCCAAGCCATCCGCCGCGCCCTCCAAGGCGTCGAGATCGTCATCCACGCCGCCGCCGCCCTCCCCATCCAAGTCTCCAAGCGCAAAATCTACGCCACCAACGTCCGCGGCACCCGCTACGTCCTCCACGAAGCCTCGAAAGCCAACATCCGCCGCCTCGTCTTCATCTCCTCCACCGCCGTCTACGGCGTCCCCAAAACCCACCCCATCGACGAACGCTCCCCCCTCCACCCGCTCGGCCACTACGGCGCCTCCAAAGTCATCGGCGAAGAGCTCTGCCGCCAGTACCAAGAACGTGGCCTCCAAATCAATATCATCCGCCCCAAAACCTTCCTCGGCACCGGCCGCCTCGGCGTCTTCGAAATCCTCTTCGAATGGATCGCCGAAGGCCGCCGCATCCCCCTCCTCGGCAACGGCCAAAACCACTACCAGCTGCTCGAAGTCACCGACCTCGTCGATGCCATCCTCCGCGCAGCCACCAATCCCAACGTCGTCAACCAAACCCTCAACGTCGGCGCCGACCGATTCCAAACCCTCGAACAAGACATGCAAGCCCTCTTCGACCACGCCGGCTCAGGCTCCCGCCTCTGGCACCTCCCCGCCCGGCCCGGCGAGCTCGCCCTCCGCCTCCTCGAACAGCTCCGCCTCTCTCCCCTCGCCGCCTGGCACTACGGCACCATGTGGCGCGACTCCTACGTCGAAGTCCACAAAGCGAAGCAGCTCCTCGGGTGGCAGCCGCGCTACTCCAACGCCGAAGCACTCATCCGCGCCTGGGACTGGTACATCCAAAACAGAGGCCGCTACGACACCGGCGTCACCCACCGCGTCGCCTGGCAAAAAGGCGCCCTCGCCATCCTTCGCCGCATCAGCTAACCACGCCGCCCCCCGCACCCCAACGAGCGCCTACGGAATCACCAGCTGCTGGCCCACCGCCAACCGCGTGCAGTCGTCCTCCGTCAGGTTGTTCGCCGTCAACAGCTGCTGCAGCGTCACCCCGTGGTCCTGCGCAATCGAAAAACAGTTATCACCCTCGCGTACCGTATACGTCGTCCGGCCATTTCCCCCCGGAGTCGGCGTCCGCGTCGTCGCCCCCGGCGTACGCGTCCCGGCCGGGGCGGTGCCCGTCGCCCCCGCCGATGGCGTCCCCGGCTGCTGCGTCGGCGGCGTCGGCGTCCCACTCGCAGCCTGCGCCGTCTGCGTCCGATTCAGCGCATCCCTCGTCGCCACCGCATCCGCCGGCGAAATCGTACCACCGCCACCATCTCCCACCACCTGCTGGATCACCACCGCGAGCACCACGATCACGATCGCCAAAGCAAAGAGCCCGATCGTCGCCACCGGCAGACTGATGCCCCCCGAACGAGGCCGCGGACCCAGCGCCCCCGGCGAAGGCCGCCGCGCCGGCCGCGCCCCCGGCGTCCCCTGCCCGAACGGCCGCTGCCCCCGAGCGCCTGCCCGCGGGCCCGGCACCGAACCAGCCACCGGCGGCTGCGCCGCCCCCCCGCGCCCCGGAATCCCCTCACCCAAATACACCGGACACGCCACATGGTTCGCCCCAAGGCAATACGCCTCCTGGTGCGGAGCCGCGATCTTCGTCGGAGTCGGAAGCCGATAACACCGATGCGCCTCCGTCGCGTACGTCGCGTGCGAATCCGCATCGTCCGCCAGGCCCAGGTATGGGCAAACCTGCGAAAACTCTTCCTGCGTCACGCCCTCTCCTGTCCCCGGGAACTATCCCACCACCCGCCCCATCCTACCAGCAAACCACCAAAGAAAAACCGCTCCACAACCCCCCGGAAAGGCCACGCCCAGGCCACCCGGATTTGGGGTGGGGGCGCCCCCGAA
>NZ_DAOUBJ010000123.1:0-6810 GCF_034432735.1 Tepidiforma sp.
ATGGTGCAGAGTGCGAACGCGGCGCTGGGGAAGATTTTCGGGATCTTGGCGGTGGAGCCGGAGGTGCCGGAGCCGAAGGAGCCGGCGAGCGTGACGGGGCCGATGGTGGGGCGGATCGCGTTCGAGCGGGTGACCTTCGGGTACGACCCGGCGCGCCCGGTGTTGCGCGATATCGATCTGGTGATCGAGCCGGGGGAGCATGTGGTTCTGGTGGGGCCGACGGGGGCGGGGAAATCGACCTTGGCGAAGCTGATGACGCGGATGTACGACCCGACGGCGGGTACCGTCCGCATTGGCGGCTACGACCTGCGTTCGCTGCGGATGGCGGACTTGCGGCGGACGGTGACGATGGTGCCGCAGGAGGGGTTTTTGTTCACGGGTTCTCTCCGGGAGAACATCCTCTTCGGCCGGCCGGAGGCGACGGACGCGGAGGTGGAGGCGGCGTGCGTGCGGCTGGGCATCGACGAGTTCATCCGTTCGCTGCCGAATGGGTACGAGACGTTGGTGAGCTTCCGCGGTTCGCGGCTGAGCGCGGGCGAGAAGCAGCTGGTTTCGATCGCGCGGGCGTTCTTGGCCGACCCGCCGGTGTTGGTGCTGGACGAGGCGACTTCGAGCCTGGACCCGCACACGGAGCTACAGGTGGAGCGGGCGCTGCGGGCGCTGCTCGAGGGGCGGACGAGCGTGGTGATCGCGCACCGGCTGAGCACGGCGGAGCAGGCGGACCGGATCCTGGTGGTGGATGGGGGCCGCATCGTGGAGGACGGGCGCCACGAGGAGTTGATTCGGCGGGGTGGGTATTACGCGGCGCTCTATCGGCAATGGGTGGCCGGACGGGCGACGCGAACGGCGTAGGGGCGCGGGGAAGGGGCGAGCGGCGGGCTAGCGTTCGGGTTCGAGGTCGCCTGGCTGGAGTGCATCGGCGGCGCCGAGGTCGCGGCCGATGAGGCGGAGTTCGCGGGAGAAGCGGGTGGTTTTTTCGGCGATGCCGGCCATGTAGGTGCGGGAGGGGGTGACTTTGACCCAGAGCCGGCGGCGGGGGACGTAGAAGGTGATGGCGAGGCCGACCATGGCCATGGCGACGGCTATCCAGATGAAGGTATCGCCGGGGTCGCGGCGGACGCTGACGCCGGAGGCTTCGACCCGCCCCTGGAAGAGGTAGGTATAGCCGGACGGAGTGGTGACGGCCTTGCCCTGCTCGAGGATGACGTTGCGCTCGTCGATGCCGTTGACCATGAGGTAGGGGCGGCCGTCGCCGCCAAGGGGCATCTGGACGACGGCGCCGGCAGGGGAGATGGCGCCGGGCATATCGAGGACGGTGGTGGCAGGGATAGTGGCGGCGCCTTCGAAGCGGACGCGGTAGTCGCCGGCCTGCCCTTCCTGGCCGGGGCGAAGAACGACCGGGTCGAAGTCGGGGCTGGTGATGGAGAGGACCATCCCGCCGTCGACGATTTGCCAGGCGACCGCGAAGTTGACGAGGGTTTCGGCGCCCGGTGCTTGGGGGAAGGCGAGGAGGGAGAGGCCGGTGTCGTCGGAGCGATCGTTGGGGTCGAGCCCTTCGTCGGTCGCCATCTGCGGGAGCTGTTGCGCGAAGAGGAGCCGGCCGGCGGTGTCGGTGACGCGGAGGATGGGGATGGCGGCGTTGCGGCCTTCGAAGTCGAGGACGTCGTCGAAGAGGGTTTGGCCGTTGGGTCCGACGATGCGGAGGCGGGCGAGGTCGTCGAACCAGGCGGCTTGGTGGATGGTGTAGCCGAAGGCGCTGCACGGGTCGTTGACGGTGGTTTTGCAGCGGATGGTCTCGTCGCCGCGGCGAACGTCGAGGATGGAGTGGTAGTCGACGATGTTGCCTGCGGCGTCGAGGCCGCGGTTGGCATCGACCATGCGGATGAAGAGTTGGTTGGGGCCGGCATCGGCGAAGACGGGTGCCGGCGGGGTGCTCTCGGCGATGACCATGGTGCGGTCGTAGCCGGCGAAGACGGTGAGGAATCCGCCGAGGAGGAGGAGGAGGAGGGCGAGGTGGGAGAGGAAGGTGCCGTACTGGCTCCAGGGGTAGCGATCGGCGAAGAGGTAGGTGGCGCCGGGCTCTCGATGGACGCGCTGGACGGTGTAGCGCCGCTGGCGGAGGAGGCGTTCGACGGCGTCGGCGCCGCCGGGGTGGGAGAAGTCGGCCCGGTGGTGGGCGCGTTGGAAGTAGGCGTCGGGCACGCGTTTCGGGGGCTGGCGGACGGCGCGAATGGTGGGGCGGAGCCGGGAGACGGTGCAGACGGTGACGGCGACGATGATGAGGAGCCAGAGGCCGTTGAACCAGACGGTGTGGAAGACGTGGAAGAAGCCGAGGGCATCGAAGATGTCGGTGAATGGTCCGTAGGTTTCGCGGCGGAGCTCGAGCCAGGCGGATTTGGCGGCGGGGTTGCCGAGCATCGGTGCGGGCACTTGAGGGAGGATGGTGCCGATGAGCCCGGCGACGCCGGCGAGACCGACGAGGAGGAGGGCGAATTTGACGTTGGTGAGGAGCTGCCAGAGGGTGCGGAGGGGGTCGAGGCCGGCGGGGCGGAGCTCTCCGGCGGCGACGGTGCGGGGCGGGGCGCTCACTGGAGGGCAGCCTCCAATTCGCGGAGCTGTTCGAAGGTGATGCGGCCGAGGTAGATCCGCTCGACGATGCCGTCCGGGCTAACGAGGTAGGTACGGGGGAGGCCGCCGATGCCGGTGGCGTAGGCCTGGGAGACGGCCCCGGAGCTGTCGAGGAGGATGGGATAGGTGACGCCGAATTGGGCGGTGAACTGGCGGGCGGTGGCGGCGTCTTCTTGCTGGTTGATGCCGATGACGACGATGCCGCGGTCGAGGTTGCGGGAGTAGAAATCCTGGAGGTCGGGGGTTTCGGCGCGGCAGGGCCCGCACCAGGAGGCCCAGAAGTTGAGGAGGACGTAGGAGCCGCGGAACTGGTCGAGCGAGCGGGGTGGGCCGTCGAGGCTGGCGAGGCGGAAGTTGGGGGCGGCTCGGCCTTCGCGGGCGGCGGGCTCTCGGTCGGTGGGATTGAGGGCTGCGGGGAGTTCGACGATGCCGAGGCCGTCGCTGCCGTGGCTGGAGCCGGAGGACGGGTCGTCCCGGAATTCGAACCACCAGAGGCCGAGGCCGACGACGGCGATGACGAGCGCGGCCAGGCCGAGGGTGGAGGCGGGGCCGGAGTACTCGCGGCGACGCTGGGGGCGTTCGTCGGGGAGCTGTTCGGTCATGGTGGTCCGGTGATCGAGGGTACCACCGGATGGGGTTGCGCGGGGTAAGGGCGGGGCGAGGCGCGGAGGCCGGGTGGCGGCGGTGCTTGCGCGGGCGGCGGTGGATGGTCAGAATGCGAACATCTGTGCGATGGAGGGCCGCGATGGCGAAACCCCCGCCTACTTACCCCGTCCCGGCGGTTCGCCCGGTGCCGCCGGGAATCGTGGCGGAGCGACTGCTCCAGGAGCTATCGCAGAAGCGAACGGAGACGTGGGTGCGACGGATCGAGGCGGTGCCGCCGCGGTTTGCGTCGTGGCCGGCCGGGCTGGATGAGCGGCTGCTGGCTGCGCTCGGGCGGCGGGGCATCGAGGCGCCGTACACGCACCAGGCGCGGGCGATCGAGGCGGCGCTGGCGGGGCGGAACGTGGTGGTGGTGACCCCGACGGCGAGCGGCAAGACGCTCTGCTTCAACGTGCCGGTGCTCGACCGGGTTTTGAAGGATCGCTCGTCGCGGGCGCTTTATCTCTTCCCGACGAAGGCGCTGGCGCAGGATCAGCTCGACGAGTTGCACGGCTTGATCGGTGAGACGGGCGTGGCGATCGGGACGTTCACGTACGACGGCGATACGCCGGCGGATGCGCGTCGGGCGGTGCGGCAGGCGGGGCACATCGTTCTGACGAATCCGGACATGCTGCACACGGCGATACTGCCGCACCACACGAAGTGGGTGCAGCTGTTCGAGAGCCTCGAGTTCGTGGTGATCGACGAGCTGCACACGTACCGGGGTGTGTTCGGGAGCCATGTGGCGAACGTGATCCGGCGGTTGCGGCGAATCTGCCAGTTTTACGGGAGCGATCCGACGTTCATCCTTTGCTCGGCGACGATCGGGAACCCGGGTGAGCTGGCGGCGCGGCTGGTCGGTGACGTGGTGGAGGTGGTGGACGAGAATGGCGCGCCACGGGGGGAGCGGGTGGTGGTGGTGCACAATCCGCCGGTGGTGAACCGGGAGCTGGGGATTCGGCAATCGGTGCTGAAGGCGGCGCGGGATATCGCGGCGCAGCTGATTCACTCGGGGGTGCAGACGATCGTCTTCGCGCCGAGCAGGGTTCGGGTGGAGCTACTGTTGACCTACCTGCGGGAGGCGCTGCGGGAGAAGCCTGGCGATCCGGAACGGGTGACGGGCTACCGGGGCGGGTACCTGCCGAACGAGCGGCGGGCGATCGAGCGTGGCCTGCGGGAGGGGACGGTGCGGGGGGTGGTAGCGACCAATGCGCTCGAGCTGGGGATCGACATCGGGGGGTTGGGGGCGAGTGTGGTGACGGGTTATCCGGGGTCGTTGGCGAGTCTCTGGCAGCAGTTCGGGCGTGCCGGGCGGGCGCGCGAGAGTTCGCTTTCGGTGTTGGTGGCCTCGTCGAATCCGCTCGATCAGTACGTGGCCGGCCACCCGGAGTTCGTGTTCGAGCGGGGTGTCGAGCGTGCGGCGATCGACCCGGACAATCTCTACGTTCTCGCGAGCCATTTGAAGTGCGCAGCGTTCGAGCTGCCGTTCGCGCATGGTGAGCAGTTCGGGGCGCACGGCGAGGTGATGCTGGACATGCTGGTGGAGGAGGGGGTGTTGCAGCGTGCGAATGGCCGGTACTACTGGATGTCGGAGGCGTATCCGGCGGAGGAGGTGAGTTTGCGAACGGCGAGTACGGACAATTTCGTGATCATCGAGCAAGGGCCGAAGCCGCGCGTGATCGGTGAATGCGACCGGCCGAGCGCGCCGCTGCTGATCCACGAGCAGGCGATCTACCTCCACCGTGGGCAGCAGTACCAGGTGGAGCACCTGGATTGGGAGAACAGGAAGGCGTACGTGCGGCCGGTGGCGGTGGACTACTACACGGATGCGCAGTTGGCGGTGGAACTGAAGGTGCTGGAGCGCGAACGGGAGGTGGCGGCACCGGGCGGGCAATGGGAGGTTGGAGAGGTGGCGCTGACGTTCTTGGCGACGATTTACAAGAAGGTGAAGCTGAATACGCACGAGAACGTGGGTTGGGGGCGCATCGCGATCCCGGAGGAGACGATGCACACGGCGGCGGCGTGGCTTTCGTTCGACGAGCGGGCAACGGCGGGCTTGGGACGGAACGAGCTGGCGTTGGGGCTGACGGGCGTGGCGCACTTGGTGCGCAACCTCGCCCCGGTGTTCTGTCTCTGCGATGCGGGCGATCTCGGGGCGGATGCGCAGGTGCGGGCGCCATCGACGGGGCGGCCGACGGTGTTCGTCTACGACATGGTGCCGGGGGGCATCGGGCTGGCGGAGCGGGTGTTCGAGGGACGGGAGCGGCTGCTGGAGGCGTGTCTGGACGCCGTCCGGCGCTGTGCGTGCGAGAACGGTTGCCCGTCGTGTGTGGGGCCTCAGGTGGAACGTGGGAGCCCGGCGAAGCGCGCCGCGTGGCTGCTGCTGGCCCGCTTCGCCGGGCAGGGAGCGTAGCGAGGGGACCGGCTCAGGCGGTCACGATGTCCTTCTCCATCGGGCCGAGGAGCCCGAGAAGCTCGTTCTTTTCTTTTTCGGGGACCTTGAACTGGTCGAGCGCCTTGACGAGGTCTTCGACGAGGGCATCGAAGTCGGCTTTGGTGATCATGAGCCCGGCGTGGGCGGTCTTCATGTCGCGGCCGGTGTATTTTTCGGGTCCGCCGGTGGCTTCGCCGATTTGGTTGACGAGGTGCATTTTGAGGGTGGGGATGTCGGTGTTGGCGAAGAAGCGGTTGATCCGGGTATCGGCGGCGACGTTGGCGATGAAGGCATCGACGACGGCGGTGATGGCGGGCTTGCCGCCGAGGCGGTCGTAGAGTTTGGCCTGCCCGGGAGCGGTGGGCACCGGCGTGGGCATGGATTTCTTGTCGTCGTCGGAGCAGCCGACGACGAGGAAGGCGCCGCCGAAGACGGCGACTGCGCCAGCGGTGCGGAGGAAGTCCCGGCGGCTGCGGGATGTGGGGGTGGAGCTGGGATCGGGTTCTCTCATGGTGCGCCTCCTCGTGCGTTGCTGGCAGGGAGTACGCAAGGTGAGGCGGGGGTGTTCAGTGCTCGGGTGAATCTTTACCTGGCGTTTCCGCCGGGCGGGGGTTGGAAGGGTCCGAGGGCAGTGGCGAGCCGTTCGTAGGTTTCGGGGAGGAAGTTCCGGGGGCCGCAGCCGGGGCGCCAGGCCGGGTAGCTGCTCCAGTCGAGGCTCGGTGGGGTGGCGCCGGTGAGGCGGGCTGCTTCGGCGAAGAGTTCGTCCCATTGGCCCGGGGTGAAGCCGACGAAGCGGATGAGTTCTTCACCTTGGGGATCGGCGAGGATGACGGTAGGGACGGCGTCGATGCCGAATCGCCAGGAGGTTTCGAGGGGGCCATCGTCGAGGACGGGGCAGGTGAATTCGCCGGCGCGGAGGGCCGGGAGGTCGGCGGGCGGCTCTTGGGCGACGAGCCAGAGATCGAGCTGGCGGCCGTAGGTGCGGCAGGCAGTGGCGATGACGGGCAGGGAGAGGCGGCAGGTGGGGCATTCGCTCCACCAGAAGACGAGGAGGGTGTGGCGCCCGGTGGGGAAGCTGCGAGGTGCGCCGTCGCTGTCGGTGAGGG
>NZ_DAOUBJ010000124.1:0-2402 GCF_034432735.1 Tepidiforma sp.
ACGGCGTCGACCTTCTGGGCGCTCGTCCGCGATCCGTTCTACGACAACGGGCCGAACGACAAGGGCGTCGGGCTCCAGCTTTGGGCGTCGCTCCAGCGCGTCTTTACGGGTTTCGCCGTTGGCGCGGCGGTGGCCGTCCCGCTGGGGATCGTGCTCGGATCGAGCGTATGGGCGCGGCGGTTGGTCGACCCGATCGTGCAGCTCCTCCGCCCGGTTTCGCCGCTGGCGTGGTTCCCCATCGGGCTGGTCGCGCTCGAATCGGCGCCGCACGCGGCGGTCTTCGTGGTGTTCATCACTTCGCTCTGGCCGACGGTGATCAATACGGCCTTCGGTGTGGGCAGCATCCCGCGGGCGCACAAGGAGATCGCGCGGGTCTTCCGCTTTTCGCGCCGGCAGTACCTGCTGCGCGTCCTCCTTCCCTACGCGCTGCCGCACATCGTTACGGGTCTGCGCCTGAGCATGGGGATCGCCTGGGTGGTGATCGTGGCTGCCGAGATGCTTTCCGGCGGGACGGGCATCGGCTTCTTCGTCTGGGATAGCTGGAACGCGCTCGACCTCGAACGGGTGATGTCGGCGATCCTGCTCATTGGCATCGTCGGCCTGGTGCTGGACCGCGGGTTCGCCTTCATCGCCGCCCGCTTCGCCTACCAGGAGGTGGCCTGATGCCGCCGGCGCAACTCGAAATCCGCGGTGTGACGATGTCGTTCAAGACGTACGACGCACTGGGCACGATCGATCTCGACGTGGAGCGCGGCGAGTTCGTGGCGCTGATCGGCCATTCGGGCTGTGGCAAGTCGACGCTCCTGAACCTCATCGCTGGCCTGGTGCGCCCCACGAGCGGGGTGCTCCGTCTCGATGGTCAGCCGATCGCCGGGCCGGGACCGGACCGTAGCATGGTCTTCCAGCACCACGCGCTGCTTCCCTGGCTGACGGTCTGGCAGAACGTGTACGTTGCCGTGGACGCGGCCGTCGGCAATCGATTGGGCCCGGGCAAGCTGTACAAGCGGGAGATCGTGGCGAACACGCTCCGCGTGGTGGGGCTCTGGGAACACCGCAACAAGAAGCCGGCCGAGCTCTCGGGGGGGATGCGCCAGCGGGTGGCCATCGCGCGCGCGTTCGCCGTCGAGCCGAAGGTCTTGCTCCTGGACGAGCCGTTCGGCGCCCTCGATGCGCTCACCCGCGCTTCGCTCCAGGACGAGCTCCTCTCGATCTGGAGCGGCACCCGCGCCGTCGAGACGGTGATCATGGTGACCCACGATATCGACGAAGCGATCTACCTGGCGGACCGCATCGTCGTGATGAGCAACGGCCCGCGCGCGACGATCCGGGAGGTGCTGCCGGTGACGATCCCCCGCCCGCGCGACCGGCGGGGGATGCTCCATCTGGCGGCGTATGCCGACCTCAAGGCGCACATCATCGACTTGCTGGCGACGGGCGACCGGCGCCTGAGCGCCTAGCCCTCGAAGCCGCGCCCGCGCATCGCCGGGGCCTGCCGCGCCTGGCGAACGGGGGCGCGCCCCGCCGGCGGATGGGGCAGCGGAAGCGAGCGACAGCTGCTGTCGTCTGGGAACGGTAGGGTAGGGAAGGGGTATGATTCCCCGCCGAGGACGCCTGTGAGCCGGGAGATGACGAATCCGCCGGGGGAGAGTTCGAGCGTGGGTCCCAAGCGAGCGACCCGGCCACCCGCGGCTGCCGACGCAGACCGCCAGGCCCCGGAGGGCCACATCAAGTCGAAGGCACGCGTTGCCGCCCACGGCGAGGTCTTCACGCCGCCGTGGCTGGTGGCGGCGATGCTCGACCTGGTGAAGGACGAGACGGAGCGGATCGATGCCCGCTTCCTGGAGCCGGCGTGTGGGAGCGGGAACTTCCTGGTGGCGATCCTGCGGCGCAAGCTGGCCGCGGTGGAGGGCGCCAGGATTTGTCCACAGGTCGAAGCCGGTAATACTTCTCGCAAAGGCAGGCCACGATGCTCGCGAATTGGACTTTCGAACCGATCGGACCTATGGGCGGCGCGACGGGGAATGCGTTCGTCAACACGCTCCAAGGGTCGGGGCTGGCTCCTGCGGCCGAACTCGCGCGCGAGGCGATCCAGAACTCGTGCGATGCCGCGAAAGAGGGCGAGAGGCGGGTACGCGTCGTCTTCCGCATCGAGAACCGCGAGGGCGAAGCCAGGCAACGCTTCCTCGACAACGCGCAGCTCGAACAAGCATTGTCCGACCGCATGGCTTTCCTTCGCTTGTCGCCGGAGAGTTGCCTCTCGAACCGATCCCGTCCCCTGACCCTGGTCTTCGTGGAAGACTATGGGACGACCGGTCTGAGTGGCGATCCGCACAGCCGAACATCCCACTTTCACCGGCTTCTCCTATCCGTTGGGGACAGCGCCAAGGCCCTCTCGCGTTCGG
>NZ_DAOUBJ010000125.1:0-9713 GCF_034432735.1 Tepidiforma sp.
AGCTGACGATCTCGGCGTCGCTCTGCAGCCAGGCTTCGCGCAGGGCGAGCCCCCGCCCCTTCACCGCGAGGACGAGGGCTTTGACGCGGGGGTGCTCGGCCGCGAGCCGGCGCGCGAGCTCGGAGGTACCATCGGTAGAGCCGTTGTCGGCGATGACGAGCCGCCAATCGTATTGCGGGTTCCGGTTGAAGAGGGCGAGGGTGGCGAGGGTGCTCTGCTCGAGGACGCCCACTTCGTTGTAGCAGGGGATGACGACATCGACGCGCGGCCGCGGGGCGGTCATGCGGTGATTCTCCGCCCGGCCGTTCGGTGTGTCGATGCAGGGGATGCGCAGGGCGGCGAGGAGCAGCAGCAGGAGGGATCGTCTCCCCGATTGTTCCCTTCACTGGCCGGCGGCCTTGCCGACACTCAATGCGTGATGGGTAAGGATGCTGCTACGCTCTTGTCGAGGGTCGATGACCTGCCGCCGCTGCCGGCTGTCGCAGCCCGGGTGATGGGGATGGCGGAGGACGACCGTACGAGCGCGATGGACCTCGCGCAAGTGCTCGCGACCGACCAGGCGCTGACGGCGAAGCTCATTCGCATTTCGAACTCGGCCTTCTACGGGTTCGCGCGCCGGATTTCGACGGTGCGCGAGGCGGTGGTCATCCTCGGGTTCAAGCAGGTGCGGCAAGTCGCCGTCGGGGCGAGCCTGATGAACACGTTCCGCCGGCTGCCGAACGAAACGTTCGATTTGGACCTTTTTTGGGGGCACAGCGTGGCCGTGGCGGTGGCCGGCGAGGCCCTGGCGAAGCGGTCCTTCACGGTGAAGCCGGAGGATGCCTTCACGGCGGGAATCCTGCACGACATCGGCCGGCTGGTGATTCGCCAGGTGATGCCTGCGGAGTTCGAGGAGGCGGTGCGGATGGCGCGCAGCGGCGAGGCGCCGCTCCACGTGGCGGAGCTGATGACGACGGGCTACGCGCACGACGAGGTGGGGCGCGCACTCGGGGAGCTGTGGAAGTTCCCGGGACACCTCGTGGAGGCGGTGCGCTGCCACCACGACGAGACGCTCACGCCGGAAGAGGATGGCCTGGCCGGGGTGGTGGCGCAGGCGAATCGGCTGGTGCTGCACTACGGGCTTTTCTGTGGCTTCGACGTCGAAGGGGGCGAGGTGGCGCCGCTCCCGCCCGATCTCGCGGCGGTGGAGGAGGCGTGCGGGGGGATCGAACGGGTGTTGAACCGTGCCTTCTCGTTCATCGAAGCGGCCTCGGGGACGCCCGATACCTGGTACGCGCGGGCGAGCTGACACGCGGGTGGGCGGGGGCGCTAGGATGCGCGCATGGAGCCTGCCGGTCCGGCGGGGGCCCGGGACCCGTGGCGGCTGTGGTTCGCCGCGAGCGTGGCGGCTTGTTGCCTGAGTCTCGCCTTTCTCGGGTGGGCCCTCGTCGAGGCGGCGCGGGCCCCGGTGCCGGCCGCGCCGGCCAGCCGAACGCCCCCGGGGGCGACGGCCCCGCCGCCGGCGCCCCTGCGCGTCCGGGGGATGCTCCCGACGACAGCAGCCGGCCTCGGGCTCGTGGCCGTGGGCGCCGCCGAGGTGGCCGACCTCGCGTTCGAACCGGCAGGGCCCGGCGAGGGGGTGCCCGTGCGGGTGTTCGTCGCCGCCGGGACGCCCGGGGCGGGCCTCGATGGGCTGACGCGCGAGCAGCTGGTCGCCGCCCTCCGTGGCGAGGTGGCGAGCTGGGCGGCCTTCGGCGGATTCGAGCGGACCATCGAGCCCGCATTCGTGGGAGAACCGGCCGAGGCGCAGGGTATCCTCGCCGGGCTCGGCGCGGGGGCCTTCGACCTCTCCCGCTTTCGCTTTTTCGCATCCGCCGATGCGCTCTTGGCCGAGACGTCGCTCGATTCCGGCGTGCTCGCCATCCTGCCGTTCGATGGGCTGCGGCCGCCGCTCGTCGCGCTAGCCATCGACGGGGCGGACCCGGCGCGCGGGTACGGGGAGCTCGCCGCCTGGCCGCTCGCCGAACGAGTGCGGGTGCGGGCCTTCACGCCCGCTGGCGAAGCCGCCCGGGAGGCGACCGAGCGGGCCATCGCGTTGCAGCTTCCGCCGGTGACCAGGGTGGTGGCCACGGGCGACATCCTGATGTCGCGCTGCACGCTGGCGAAAATCCGGGCGACGGGCGATTGGGCGAGTCCGCTCCGCTCGCCCGTGGGGGACTTCCTCGCGGCGGCGGACATTGCGGTGGGGTCGCTCGATGGATCGATTCAGGACTTGGCGGTGCCGTACGGCTGCGTGAGCACCACGAACCTCACCTCGCCGCCGGAGGTGATCGCCGCCCTCACGCACGCGGGATTCGATGTCCTGACGGTGGCAACGAACCATGTGTTCGATTGTGCGGATGGGGGCTGCGGGGCCCGGGCCCTGCTGCGAACGCTCGAACTGCTGCACGCCGCCGGGATCGCGACGGTCGGCGGCGGGCAGAACCTCTCCGAGGCGCTGGCGCCGGTGATCCTCGAGGTCGACGGGCTGCGCTTCGGCTTTCTCGGGTTCGACGACATCGCAGCGGAGGAGATCGGGGCAACGGAGGAGGGGCCGGGAACGGCGCCGCTCGATGATTCGTACGCGGACGAGCGGTCGACGCCACCGCGAGAGCCGGCCTTCTACAAGCCGGCGGAGATGCTCTCGCTCGAGCGGTTCACGGCCGCCATCCGGGCGCTGAAGGAGCAGGCCGATGTGGTGATCGTGCTCGTCCAATCGGGCTTCGAGGAGACGCACGTGCCGAGCCCGCGGAGCGTGAAGGCGCTCCGGGCCGCGGCGGATGCAGGGGCCGACCTCGTGGTCGGCAACCAGGCACACTGGGTGCAGGCGGCGGAAGTCCGGGGCGGCACGTTCATCGCCTATGCACTCGGGAACTTCATCTTCGATCAGGTTTGGACGCCGGAGCACACGCAAGGGTACCTGCTCGAGGCCACCTTCCACGGCGCGAAGCTCGCGACGATCCGGATGCTGCCGTACCAGATCGTGGACCAGTACCGGCCGGAGTTCGTTGCCGGCCCGACGAAGTTGAAGGTCATCGCCGACGTCCTCGGCGGATGGGAGTAGGGCCGGGGCGGCGCGAACGGCACGGCGCGGGGGTGCGACTCCGCACGAATGTTCTATCATTCCCGACCATGGGCGCGGCAGATTTGGAGCGGGCGCGAGCGGTCCTCCGCGAGGTGTTCGGGTTTCGCACCTTTCGTCCGGGGCAGGAGGCGGTCATCGCCGACGTGCTGGCAGGGCGCGACACGCTCGTGGTGATGCCGACTGGCGGCGGCAAGAGCATCTGCTTCCAAGTGCCGGCGCTGGCGGTCGATGCGGGGGTGACGCTGGTGGTATCTCCGCTCCTCGCCTTGATGAAGGACCAAGTCGATGCGTTGCGGGCGATGGGCGTGGCGGCGGCGTTCGTCAATTCGACCCAGGAAATGGAGGAGCAGCGGCGCGTGCTGGCGGCGTGCGCGGAGGGGAGAGTGCGGCTGCTCTACGTGGCGCCGGAGCGCTTCCAAGCAGGCAGCTTCATGGCGGCGCTGCGTGCCATCCCGCTCGCGCGGTTGGCGATCGATGAGGCGCACTGCATCTCGCAGTGGGGGCACGATTTCCGGCCGAGCTACCGCGACCTCGGGCTCGTCCGAGAACGGCTGGGGTGGCCCCCGACGGTGGCGTTGACGGCGACGGCCGACCCGCTGGTCCGGCGCGACATCGTCGAACGGCTCCGCCTCCGGGAGCCCTCGGTGCACGTGGCCGGATTCGACCGGCCGAATCTGCGATTCGAGACGTGGCGGGTGGCCAGCCTGAAGGAAAAGGCCGAAACCGTGGCGGAGGAACTGGCCGGGCTCCGCAGGGCTTCGGCGATCGTCTACTGCGCGACGCGGAAGAGGACGGAAGAGCTGACCAGCGAACTGCAGCGGCGGGGCATTCGCTGCGCGGCCTACCACGCAGGCCTCCCCAATGCCGACCGACGGCGCATCCAGGAGGCGTTCACGCGCGACACGGTGCGCATCATCGTGGCGACGAACGCGTTCGGGCTCGGGATCGACAAGCCAGACGTGCGGCTGGTCATCCACCACGACCTGCCGGATTCGTTGGAGGCGTACTACCAGGAAGCGGGCCGGGCGGGCCGCGATGGCGAGCCGGCACGCTGCCTCTTGCTCTACAGCCCGCAAGACCGGGCGCTCAGGGAATTCTTCATCGACCAGGCTCACCCATCCGGGGAGCGGGTGCTCGAAATCTACCGCGCGCTGGTAGCAGAAGGTGGGCGACGCGTTCACGTGCGCGACCTGATGCTGGAGGAGGACGAACCGGGGTTCAATGCGGCGGTCCAGGCGCTGGTGGAGTCGGGGCTCGTGGCGAAGCAGGGGTGGACGCTGGCGGCGATCGGCCCGGCGGCCGAAGAGCGCATCGATACGGCGATGCTCGAGGCCCACCGCGAGCACTCCTTCCGAAAGCTCGGGGCGATGGAGGCCTACGCGAAATCGCGGACTTGCTTGCGGGCGCAGCTGTTGCGGTACTTCGGCGAGCCGTCCATCGCCAGCTGCAGCAATTGCGGGCCGTGCCTGGCGGTGCGAGGAGGTAGCCTCGGATCCGAGCGGCCGGCCGCCGAAGAGGCGCTCTTCCAGGAGCTGCGGGCGGCGCGGCGAGCGTTCGCCGAGGCCGAAGGTGTGCCATCCTACGTCATCTTTCACGATGCGGTGCTGCGCGAGATGGCCCGCCTGCGGCCCCGGAACCGGACGGAGATGCTCGCTGTTCCGGGCGTTGGGCTAGCGAAGTTCGAACGGTACGGGGAAGCGTTCCTCGCCCTGACGCGGGCGGCAGCGGCCCGCGAGCGGCCGGCGCCGGCTGCGCGCGCACCCGGGGCGCCCCGCCGGGATGCGGCACGCTTCGCGCCGACAGTCCGCGAGACGCTCTCTCTCTACCGCGACGGCCTCCGCGACGTGCAGGAGATGGCGAAGGTGCGGTCGCTCGCGCCGGCGACCATCGTGAGCCATCTGGCAGAGCTGATCGCCGCGGGGGCGATTGCCGACCTCGATGGCCTGGTACCGCGCGAGAAGGTGGAGCTGGTGCGGAGGGCCGCGGCTGGCCTGCCGATCGGCGCCTTGCGCCCCTTGAAGGAGCGACTGGGGGATGCGGTGAGCTACGACGAGCTGCACCTCGTGCGGGCCTGGCTGGGGAGACACTCGACGCCCCGGTAGCCCGCCCTGTGGGGCGGGGCCTGGCGCGAGCGGGACGCCTCAATGCTCGTGGCGGTGGAACTCCTCGACCATGCGGCGGCGCCGTTCGAGCACCTCGCCGAGGGTTTCGCCGAGCGCGGCTTCGAGGCGGGCGATCCGCTCCCGGTCGCGGTCGGCCCAATGGAGGAGGTAGCGCTCGACGGTGACGGGCTCCCCGGCGAGGCGGCCCTCGCGGGCAAGGTGGCGCGCCTCGAGCGAGCGGACGATAGCGAGGCTCGCCTGGCGCTGGAGGGCGAAGTCGCCGAGCAGGTGCTCTTTGCGGTCGCGGCTGCGGTGACGGTCGGCGAGCCAGGCGGCGCGATCGAGCGAGCGAAGCTCGGGTGCGGGCTCGGCGAGGAGGCGTTCGAGGCCGGGCCGCAGGGCGAGCACCTCTTCGTCGCGGAACCAGGCGAGGAGCAGCCGGGGCGACCAGCCCTCGCGGTCGAGGTCATCGAGGCGGGAGTCGTCGGCTTCGGCGGCGAGGTGGGCGAGCGTCGTCGGGGTGGCGGCGAGGGTGGCGAGGGCGTCGGCGAGGTGAGACGGGAGGCTCATGGGAAGAGCGTACCAGGAACGGCCGGGCTCGCCCGGGTAGACTGTTCGGCATGGGTGAATCGATGCGAATGGATACGCCCCGCGCCTTTCGGGTCCGCGGCGATGGGGTCGAGCTGCAGGCTTACGAGTGGGCTGGCGAGGAGCCGACGGTCCTGTTCGCCCACGCGACAGGTTTCCATGCGCGCTGCTGGGACGAGGTTATCCGGCGGCTTCCCGGAGTCCGGGCGGTGGCCATCGACATGCGCGGCCACGGGCTCAGCGAGAAGCCGGACCCGCCCTATCGGTGGCCGGCCTTCGGGCGCGACCTGGCAGCCATCGCCCGCGAGCTGGGGCTGCGGGGAGCGCTCGGGGTGGGCCACTCGAAGGGCGGCTACGCCGTCACCCGTGCGGCCGAGATCGAACCGGGCGCGTTCGCGGCGCTGCTCCTCGTCGACCCGGTCATCGGGCCGCGGGGATACCGCCGGTCGATGGCCGAGGACGAGCACTTCGCGGCCCGGCGGCGGAACACGTGGGCCTCGCCGGAGGAGATGTTCGAGCGGTTCCGCGGGCGAGCACCGTTTTCGCATTGGGACCCGGCGGTATTGCGCGACTACTGCACCTACGGGCTGGTGCCGAACCCGGACGGCGACGGCTACGTGCTCGCCTGTCCGCCGCGCATCGAGGCGGCCGTCTACGCCGGGGCCTACAACGGTGCGGACGACGAAGACATCTACGCGGCGATCGAAGCGCTCCAGGTGCCGGTGCGGGTGTTGCGCGCCCGACCGCGCGCTGAAGATGCGATGACCGACATGAGCGGTTCGCCGACGGCGCCGGACCTTGCCCGGCACTTCCCACGAGGGGAGGACGTGCCAGTGCCGCAGTATTCGCACTTCATCCCGATGGAGGACCCGGGATTCGTCGCCCGGCAGGTGCGGGAGATGCTCGCCAAGATGGCGTGAGTGGCGGGCCGGGAGCGGCGCGAGGGGCTACAATCCGGGCGTGACCGAGATTTCGGTGGTCGTCAGCGGGACGGGGCGCATGGGGCGCGAGGTGGCAGCGGCGGTGCTCGCCGAGCCGGGCATGACGCCGGTTGCCTACATCGACGGGCTGGCGGAGCGCGGCGCACTCGATGGCATCCCGATCTACCGCGAGGCGGGCGTCGGCCTGGACGAGGCCAAGCCGCAGGTGGTGGTCGATTTCACGAACGCCGCTTGGACGCCGGTCATCGCGAAGGCGGCACTGGAGCGGGGTATCCCTTTGGTGATCGGGACGACGGGGCTTTCGGCGGAGTTGATGGCTTGGCTCGATTCGGAGGCGAGCGCGCGAGGGGTGGGGGTGGTAGTGGCGGCCAACTTCGCCATCAGCGCCGTCCTCATGATGCACTTCGCCAAGCAGGCGGCGCGCTTCTTCGACTACGCCGAGATCATCGAGCTCCACCACGAGGGGAAGGTCGATAGCCCTTCGGGGACGGCGAAGGCAACGGCGGAAGGGATGCTCGCCGTGCGGGGGCGGCCCTTCGAGCACCGTACGCCCGAGGCAGAGACGGTGGCTGGGGCAAGGGGGGCCGAGCTGGGCGGCGTCGCGATCCACGCGGTGCGGATGCCGGGACTGGTCGCCCATCAGGAAGTGATCTTCGGTGGGCCGGGGCAGCTGTTGACGATCCGGCAGGACAGCACGGGGCGCAATTCGTTCATGCCTGGCGTGCTTCTGGCGATCCGCGAGGTACGGGAGCGGAGGGGGCTGGTGGTGGGGTTGGAGCGGCTGTTGGGGCTCGAATGAGGCCGTTCAGGCGGCCGGCGGGCGAGGCGTGCGTGCGCCGTGCGGCCCGAGCCGCTCCATGGCGATGGCAGCTTGGCGGGCGTTGAAACGGCGCCGGAGGTTTGTGACCACCCGGGCGAGCGCTTTCGCGGTCTCGTGGTCGAGCCGGAACCGCAGGCGGTGGACGTAGCCGCCGAACGGGTCGGCTTCGATGGCGACGATGTCGGCGGGGATGGCGAGCCGCCACCCCTCCTCGGGGTTCGCGACCTCGAGGCGGAGGCGTCCGTCGGCGCTCGCGGAACCGGCGGCGCGGAGCGCGGCGCCGTGCATCGAGAGATCGACGAGGCGGCCGATGACGTAGTCGCCGGCGGCATTCGACAGGCGCGCCGGGAGGTCGGCCGGGTAGCGCGGGGCGAGACGCCGCGCCGCGACGCCCTCGAACTCGTTCATACCGAGAGATTCGGCCGGCCCGGGCGCGAGCTGAAGGGAGCCGGCAGGGTCGGTCAGTTGACCTGACGTTCGCGGCCCGCCCAGTACGGAGCGCGCAGTTCGCGTTTGAGGATCTTGCCGGAGGGATTGCGGGGGAGCGCCTCGGCGAAGTCGATCGATTTCGGCACCTTGTAGCCTGCGATCCGTTCGCGGGCGAAGGCGATGAGATCCTCGGGGGTGACCTCGGCGCCGGGCTTCTTGACGACGATGGCCTTCACGGCCTCGCCCCATTTCTCGTCGGGGACGCCGATCACGGCGACATCGGCGACGGCCGGGTGACCGAACAGGGCGGATTCGACTTCGGCGGGGTACACGTTCTCGCCGCCGGAGACGATCATGTCTTTCACCCGGTCGTGGATGTAGAGGTAGCCATCGGCGTCGAGGTAGCCGGCGTCGCCGGTGTAGAACCAGCCGTCGCGGATGGCTCGGGCAGTCTCCTCGGGGAGGTTCCAGTAGCCCTTCATGACCTGCTTGGTGCGGCAGATGATCTCGCCGACCTCGCCGATGGGGACGTCGTTCCCATCGGGGTCCACGACGCGGATTTCGACGCCGGCGATGGGGCGGCCGCAGGAGCGCATGCGGGGATTGCCGTTCGGGTCGTGATCCTCGGGCGGGAGGTAGGTGATGGCACCGGTGGTTTCGGTGAGGCCGTACAGCTGACCGAAGTTGCACTTGAAGGTGGCGAGGGAGTTCCGCAGGAGGTCGAGCGGGATGGGGGATGCGCCGTAGGCGATGAACTGGAGGGTCGAGAAGTCGGTCTCCTGAACGCCGGGGGTCTGGAGGAGGAAGAGGAGGACGGCCGGGACGAAGAGCGCCCGGGTGACACCGTAGCGGGGGATGGCTGCGAGGATTTCGGTCGGGATGACGTCGCGCAGGACGATATCCTTGGCCCCGGCGAAGAGGCCGACGATGCCCCACCCGCTGCCGGCGATGTGGAAGAGCGGCATGCAGACGAGGTTGACATCTTCGCTCGTCCAGCGCGGGCCCCATTCGGCGGTCGCGGTGGGGAGGAGGGCGAAGAAGTTACTGTTGGTGAGCTGGGCACCTTTGGGGTGGCCGGTGGTTCCGCTGGTGTACATCTGGATGGCGACGTCGTCGGGGGCGACGGGCACGCGCGGATCGTCGGCCGGCTGGCCGTCGCGCCAGTCGGGGTAGTGGTCCCAGCCCTCGTGCGGGGCATCGATGGCGATGACCTTCTTCACGGTGCGCAGCTCGGGAAGCACCTTCTCGATGACGGGGAAGAAGTCCTGCCCGACGAAGAGGGCCTCGGCCTGGGCATCGTTGATGACGTAGGCGACTTCGGGCGGCGCGAGGCGCCAGTTGACGGCGACCATGACCTGGTTGGCTTTGGCGGCGCCGAAGAAGACTTCGAAGAAGCGGTCGGAGTTCTTGTCGAGGTAGGCGATCCGCGCCTGGGGGCCGAGGCCGGCAGCGATGAGGCCGTTGGCGACGCGGCTGGCGCGTTCGTCGAGTTCGCGGTAGGTGGTTTCGCGGCCCTGGTAGACGAGTGCGACGGCGCCGGGGCGTTCGGCAGCGTGGACACGGGCGATATCGGCAACGCTGGCGATGTCGATGTTCGTTGGCATGGGGTGCTCCGGTGACCGTGGTGGCCCGCGATCGTGCCACCTTACTGGTCGGTTCGCAAGCCGCGGGAAGGGAGCGCGCCGCCGGCAGGACGCGCCCCCGAGAAATTCGAAAGGCCGACCTCACCG